>JAAENB010000984.1 GCA_024224995.1 bacterium
GACCTCATCTCATATCCGTAAAGACTCAGCTTAAAATGCTCCTCCTCACCCGGAACATCAGAACGATACAGCTCTTCATCCGATTCATCATCAAGCGGAAGATTTAATATTATTTCCTTGAGCACAATCTCAAGAGACTCTCTTTCCCCCTGGTCCAGATTTACCTGGAAAAACTCCGAAGCCTTTTCCGGTATTCTACGGGTATTTTCTTGTGTTTCCGGCATGGTTTTGCCTCCTAAAATTTTTTTAGTTGACAATTTTTAAGAAGAGCCGTTTTTACTGAGGTGTTGACTGTGGGCTCTTCGTGAGAATTGTCCCGGAAAAGCCTCATCTCTTGCCGGAGATGGGGCTTTTCTTTAGGTATACTGGATTAACCAATACAACTAAACACAATTTAACTACACCAGCGTATACTTTCAAGCACTTTTTAATTACTCTACTAAAAAAAGATTGCTTTTTAAAGTTTACCACTATATATTTTGTATATATAGATAATAATACCGGGGATCTTTGTATGAAATTAAATGAGAAAATCAGGTTTTTGAGAAAAAAAAGAAAGCTGTCGCAGGAAAAATTAGGCGATTTAATAGGGATGCATCTTACGAATGTGAACAGGCTGGAAAAAGGGCATTCTGCTCCCTCTATTGAAATTTTAAAACAATTAATGAGTACTTTTGATGTCTCTGCTGATTATCTTCTTGATGATAACGCGGACTCACCCGAGGTTCATATTGAAGATAAAACCCTTGCTGAAAAGATCCGGCTCATTGATACACTGGATCAGAAAGATAAGGACGCGTTGATACAGGTTATTGACAGCATGCTTACGAAGCAGAAGATGCGGCAGCTGCTGGATATGAAAGGTTTTTGATTGCCCGAAGGGTTCGGTACGTGTAGGGGCACGGCGTGCCGTGCCCTCACGGTGTTTATTTGGGATTCCCCCTCTGTGGTGTTGACCCGGGACAACATCCCCTCGCAGGGGTCGCACTCTAGATTTAGTCTATCGAAGAAACATATGCAGCGATTGACTTGAAAAAGATAGATCTTGGAAACGGGTTTTCTTTTTGATCTCCGGACTCAAGACCAAAGGGAAAGGAAAATCCCCAATGATGGGTTCCAAAACATCCCAGGAAATAATGCCGAACTATTTCCTGGTCCGGATTTATAACGGGACCCAGGGTCGGCCAAAAACGAGCTCTATACGTTGTTATTTGAGAATCATTTAATTCAACTCCCGTACTTCCAAATACGCCGTAATAACCATCTCGTAACATCACCTGGTAATCGGCCATATTAGCGCCGTAATAGGGGAAAGAAATAAGATCTGAAAAACCTTCGCCAGGTATTGTAACATCGGGCATGGAGCCGGTGAGTGAAAATATTTTTACATCGGAAGGAATAATATTATTCTTCCACCATTCTATTCTTCCCTGGTTGGTAAGAGTATGGATACCGCTCACTACTTTGTTTGTTAGTAATTTTAACCGTACAATATTTTCGGAATAGTTTTTAGAAGCAGCTCCGGACAAAATATTCGAAATATCCGCATCTCCTAACTCGAAATACGCGGAGGCCAGTTTTAAAATGTAACTGACGGCAACATTGGGGTCAGCTAAATCGGTTTCATACTGAGCCTTTTCCAGAAGAAGACCTGCGGGCTTGTTTAAAGCCGCGTCCAATTGGATCGCTGCAACTTCTTCAATCGCGGCATTCAAACTAACCAGGTTATTCTTTATACCTTCTTTGGTTACTTCCGTGCTGAGACCGTTAACAAATTCTCCAACAACTTGAAGAGATTTATGATCCGGTGATTCGGGATTATATATTGCTTCTTCAGCAAGATCAGAACCGTAGAAGACACCGGCTAAACCAACAACGCCTTTTAGTTTTTGGCTCCATGAGTACGTATCAGCTTGCGCGCGGCTTTGTACCAAAAGGTCCAGTGCTACGGGAAGACCGCGAGAATAACCAATAAGGTAAATTTCTGAAGTTTCATTCTCATCAATTATTGAGTATAATTTTGAGAGTCTTTTTAAATATACCTGAACATTATCATCCAATGTTCCAAATGTTTCCAGAGAGCCTTTTACGGGCTTCAGCAATACAAGATTTGCCAGGGCGTTACCATCGCTATCATCAATACTGGCAATATCTATCATTGTATCTAACGTTCTCTCAACAGCAGCAAGGTCAGCTAATGAATAAACTTCGCTGGTATTACTTTTTAACTGAGAAATCCATTTGTGATAAAAACTTCCCTTAGCTTGAAGCACTTCTTCAAAGGGCCGCTGGTCAATGAATTCTCCAAAAATTCCGGGAACAACAACAAAGGTAACCGGTTTTTCCTTTTTGAAATAACCATCAACATTTTCAATTTTATTGAACGGAACTTCTTTTCCATATTCATACAAATCCGAAGGCGCATAGTTGCTGTATAATTCTTGAAGACCTTTTAAGGGATTCGCAGGGTCAGGGTCTACGGGGCTTTCCAAAAGCTCCGAATAGGGCATAAATACCATCTTTTGAATATCTTCGGTAACATAACTTTCCTGTAGATAGGTATAAAAAATATCTCTAAAAGTTGCTGTTGCCTTCGCTTCTGTTATTTTGGAATCAACAGCCCCGCTAACAGAATTATGGGTTGAGACCATATTTGAGTCTTGCTCCGGACCAGTCCCAGAGTCCGCAATATTACAACCGGCTAGCGGCACTAGCAGAAATAACATTAAAAATCCGATAAATTTATTTTTCATTTGAAAGCTCCTTTAATATTTTTCAGCAAGACCATTCATAAAAAGGGGGTGAAAAAAGTCAACAAATTTAATCTCCGTATATAGTTTTTTTTTATTATGCGTGGAAATTTTTTTTAGATAGTTTTATTTGCATGTGGCAATTAAAGCCCTTTTAAAGGGCTGGCAGCACCTCAGAGCTCTTTATAAGAGCTGTTTTCATACAAAATTACTCTTGACTATAATTTTTTTTATGTATAATAAGGAGCTTATATACTTTTTCAACAGGATGGGGTAACAATGTCAATGACAGATGATATAAAAAAATTAAATCAAATAGTTTCAATTGTTGATAAGAAAGCAAATCAATATAAGAATGACAGGCATCATATGCCCAGAATACAGGCAAGCGCGGAAAAAAAATTGATTTTGGATTTGATAAATGACGGATTGGAATTGGCGCGTTCCATAGGGCCGCAAGCTCAAGGACTTATCCAGGATCTGGATAGATTAAAAAAAGAATTTATAAAATTTTAGCAGCACAGCGGTAGTGGGATCAAGAGAGTCTATTAGATATTATTAAAATAGACACCATGCTAATGGTGTTTATTATCCATATTTTCCAATATTTATTTTTTTTTAGTCCTAATTATTCATATGGGAAAAACTCCTTTCGCATAAGCTATAGTGACCGATAGGGCCTGTCCTTGGCGGTTAAGGCTTCAAAAATATCGGCAATTGCTATAATTCTCGCTTGCAGAGACAAATCTTTTTCCGAAAGGCCCTTAGGGTAACCGGAGCCATCCATTTTTTCATGATGGGCGCTGGTCACCAGTAAGAGAACCTTTCGGAATGCATAAATTTTCCACCTCTATTTCACTAAGGTAGGTATATGGCTCGTCATTTATATGAAAGGATTTTTGGGCAATGGCGTGAAGCTTTTCAATATCTTCCCGGGTTATGAATTTATTGGGTCGATTACATACCTGCATAAATTCTAAATCTTCATATATGAGCGGAAAGTTCAGCATTGAATTTTTCATCTAACAGTTCCGAGAAAGTATCACTATCAATATTTTCTGTTGATGGGTTTTGCATTTTTTTGCAATGGCTGGTTATCATCATTTGGGCAATCAGGTGAAACCTGGTTTCGATGAGTTCAATACGATCGACAAACATTTCCAAACGGGTGGACTTATCCACAACATGTTCCGGAGTGGTAATTTTCCCCACATCATGCATCCAGGCGGCAATTCGGAGTTCCTCCATCTCAAATGCATTAAAAGAAATATTTTTTAGGGGGCCCTCATCCACCTTATTTACGGTTTCAGCTATCTCCATTGTCAAATCAACTACCCGGCTGATATGACCGCCCGTATAAGGTGATTTTTGATCAATGGCCGTGGCGATACTTTTGATAAATCCATAAAACGCATTTACCAAATCCTTGCTGAGCTGCGCATTCGTTAAGGCAATTGCTGCCTGGGATGCCAATGATGCAATTAAATGCTCATTATTACCCCTTGATTTTGCACAATTTTTTTACTGATATTTTATACACAGCACCTTGATAAGTTCAAAAAATGTTTATAATACAAGGATTAATATATTACAAAAAAAACAACAAGTTTTTTTCATGTTTGGAGAAAAACAGGCTGTTGGCGACAAGCTGGACCAAGAGGTGCTGTAAAAACACTTTTTGCCATATAAACCTGATTGTTTTGTAAGGTAAAAAACTTAAAAAACTCTGCTGATATAATTTTTCCGGAAAAAAAAGTTGACGGTAAGGCAATATTTCATTATATTTACTATACCAACTGGTCGGTATAGTAAATATACCGGCGGGGATCATTAGAGAGATTTACATGAATCAAAAAGATACAATACTTTTAACTGCCTTCAAAATGTTTGCTGAAAATGGATATGATGGAGTTTCCCTGAATAGTATTATCAAAGAAACAGGCCTCACAAAGGGAGGAGTGTATTACCATTTCAGCAGCAAGGAGGAGCTCTTTAAGGAAGTAGTGGAGATATTTATTCTAAACTATTTTACTGAGAAAGTAAGAGATATTGTTAATAATAGCAGAAAAAGCATAAAAAAAAGGCTAAAAGATCTGTATTACATACCAGTAGTATTGCAAAAAGAGGTGGAAACGTTGTTTTCAACAGACTCAAACGCTTTTGCCTTTCACCTTATGTTTGATGCGGCAAGAAAAATTGAAAACATGAAGAAAAAGTTCGCTCATTGTTATCTTGAAATAACTGATTTAATAAGCGCTCTTTTCAAAGAGGGGATTGATACAAACAAAATAAAAGATAATATTCACATTGAATCATTATCCATTGAATTAGTATCACTTCTCGACGGCGTCCAGATCTATACAGCCATGGTAAGTGATGTAAAAATCGAAAGTTTACTTAATAATATTTTTACAAGGACCTGGGATAGCATAAAAAAATAACTTTATTAAGAGCAACTGACCCCGCCCCGGCGGGGGAAAAATACATCAGAAACGTAATAATATTGCGGGCTGCATCTGGCCTGGAAGTAGTATGGGCTCTTTGGGTTGTGAGGACTGTTTGAGCGGAGCGAGTTCCGCAGCAATCCAAAGAGCCCATACTACTTCCAGGCCCACGCACAAGCACAATCTAGTTTCTTAAGAATAAAACAAGGAGACAATAATTATGAAAGCAATGTTGAAATATTTTTCAGGAACAGGGAATTCATATAGAGTGTTGGATGAATGTAAAAACGTATTCATTCAAAATAATTATGAAGTAGAATTATCTTCAATTACAGATAAACCTGGTTTTAGTGATGAAGTTGATTTAATAGGATTTTGTTTTCCTGTTTATGCCTTTGGAATTCCAAGAATTTGTAAAAGCTATTTATCGAATCTATCAAAATTTGAGAAACCGGTAAAAGCATTTGTTTTGATAACTGCTGGTGATCCGGAGGAATCCGGTTTTTCCGTTAAGCAATGTGAAGAATTACTGGCCCCAAAAAACATGAATGTTATATATTCAGATGTAATTCATATGCCTTCAAACTGGACAGCAGCAATGAATCCACCAGCCAAAGAAGAGGCTCAAGTAATTATAGATGGTGGAATTAAAAAAGCAAAGAGCTCTGCTGAGAATATTCTCAATAATAAGGTTTATCATCATACTTTTAATTATCCTCCAACGTATAGTAAATTTAAATTTTATAAAGATTATTATTTATTTAAATGGTTAGGACTCAGCAGTTCCTGGCGAAGTTTCAGGACGGATAATACCTGTAATTCATGCGGGATTTGTGAAAAATATTGTCCCACGAATAGTATAAAAATGATTAATGATAAACCGGAATGGACAAAAACATGCGAACAGTGTATGCGTTGCGTAAATTACTGTCCTCAAAAGGCAATTTTTCAGACGTATTACGGAAAAAGCATAAAAGATAAAAACACGTATCATGAACCTGGCTTCGGTCCCAAAATATGGAAGAATAATAAATGAAAAATGTGTATAGTATGCCGCTTAAATAATTTATCCGCATTGTCAAAAGACTTCTTTTGACAATGCAGATCCCTAAAAAAATATTATCAGCTCACAGACAATAATTCAAGTCCTCTATCCCTCACGGCTTCAAGCATTTCCGGGGTATCATTCTTCCGGATATTTGTTAATAGAATACTTAATTTATTAGCGCAGGTCAACGCGCCGACTAACAAATTAAAATGGCCCGACACCCCGGGATGCATTATTAAATGAACAAGCTCAAGAGACCCGTATTTTTTTGGGAAATCCAGCCGGGTGAGATTTGTCATCATTGTACCCATGATGACACTTTCCGCGTCCGTTACTTTCTTTTTTTTCAAAATGTTTAAAAGCACATCACCACGTTTGTTAAAGGCTGAAAGCTTTTCATATCGAGAAGCTCCAGGTTCAACCAGGTTACCATACATTTTGCAGGTTATTGCGTCAATATACGATGTATCAACATTTTGAAAGATGATGGTTTCCTCTAAAAAATTCTTAACAGTGTAGAGCCTGGCTGCCTTTTTGTGAAACTTCCGGGCATTGTCCCAGAAATCCGGTTTTTCATTATATTTATATTTTAAACTTGTAAAACCCGCATAGAATCCCATGACCTCACCAACTTTCTTTATGAGACGTTCTCTTACGCTGCCAACAATACAAATAAGGGGATTTATATTTTCTGAAGCCTGAATCATTTGCTCAGCGCCGGCGAAAGCCAGGGTCAATGCTGAATTTACAGTTACCCCTTCTCTTTTACACCTGGCAACAAGATTTTCTGTCTGTTCTTCAGAGAGTACTATAGGAACCATCTCCTGGGTATATTTTTTCCAGTACGCTTCATTGAGATTCAGATAATCCTCCTGGTCAAAATAGATTCTTTCTTTCATCCACTTTTTATTGATCCTATTTACCAATATCTTTATTAAGGGATTCAGTTTTGCATCCCCCGGTATTGCTGCCGCGTTCATCAATACAGGATCAGGCAAAATCTCCGCTTCTTTAGATTGATCACCAAGGTGTTCCATAACGTCTCTCACAAGATACGCAAGGGATTTGCCGTCACAAATTACATGATGACATAGTATTATCAATTCAGATATATCGGTAGATTGAACTAAAACAAAACGAATGGGGGGCCGTTTTTCAAAATCAAAAGGTAGTGTATGCTTGTTATTATATACCGTTATCCAATGGTCGGGTTTTTCACGAGGTATTACTTCAATCTCAATATCTTCAGCGCCGTCAGTTGTAAACAAAAGGTTATGCTGCCGATCTTCTTTAATTCGGCACCGTAATAATGGGTGTCTTTTCCGGACCTCTAATACGGCATTTTTAAAATGTTCCTCTTTTACTTCTCCCTTAATCTGAGCAGTTACTGTAACAACAAAGACCGGGGAACGAGAAAATTTATGTTCTGCCGGTGTAAGTTCTCTTTCATATATTTTATTTTCAGGTACTTTTTTCCGTATATCACTCATTATATATTCCTGCCTTTTTAGTAATGTTATTTGAAGGTTTATTCTCCGGATTCAATATGGCTCTTTGCCGCACCGGTAGTGTGCTCAATAAAGCCTTTTTGAGCACAAATCTTCACACCTGCACAAAATAATTTTTCTTTTGTTGAACCAGGTTCTATCAATTAGTGCCTCCGAATAAGTAATACAACCGTATAATACGCACGTTTAATACAACCGTATTATTTGTCAATGATTTTTTCTTTAAATTATTGTTTTTTCATGGTTTGATAAAAGCAGATCGCGGCAGGGTTCCCTATGATATTATCTATAATTTCTTGATTATTCATAATTTTTTATTTTTTCTGTCATGTTTTTTACGTTTCTTCATCGGCATATTATTTTCTCCTTGATTCATTTTCAAGAAAAATCACACTTCATTTTGTATAAAAAATTGTCCTGATTATGGGGACCATTATAATTTTTCTCCCATTTCCACCAAAAAACTTGACGATACGTCTTCAAAGCAGTATCTTATTAAATAATGTAGATAATCAAAAAGGAAATCTTAACACCACAGT
This sequence comes from bacterium, assembly GCA_024224995.1. Next base: position 8,290 of record JAAENB010000984.1, read on the forward strand.
GATACTTCTTTGTACTCACAAAACTAAACAACAAATGGAGAATTGAATATGAAAAAAATTAGTATATTGGCAATAACGGGCTTTTTATTCCTGGCTTTTTCAGGAATAATCATAGCTGAAACACACAAACATATACCAGCAGGTGCAAGCATTACGATTCCAGACAATTGGAAGGTAACATTTCCGGATGAAGATAGTTTAGATGCAGTTTCACCAAGTGAAGAAGTAACGCTGATGATGACTGTACTGGATGCTAATAATTTAGATGTGGCATTAAGTGAATTAGACAAAGAGATGGGTAAAATTGTTAAAAACTTTAAAGAAAAAGGTGAACCGGAAAAATTGAAAATTGGTAATAGTAATATGGTTGCTTATAAGCTAAAAGCCAATGGAAAAATTGAAGGTATCAGATTTAATCTAAGTTTGGCGTTGATTAAAACACCGAAAAATAATAAAGTCTTATTAATTTTCGGGCTTGTTCCATCATATACCGGTTCAAAATATGATAAAGCAATTGATACGATTATTAAAAGTATTAAGAAATTAAAATAGTGTTTTGTCACAAATATATAATTATCTACATAGTATATTAAGACCAGTCCTAAAACAAGCGTTTAAATCATATATTTGTGAAAATTCCAATAGCAGCCTTTGTTTCGGCCAATCGATAACAAAGGCTGCTGTGTTATTAAACCAATTTCCATGCCGATGAAAATTTATACTCTTTATATTTTCATGAACATCAAGGGGCTGTTGAGATCCGGAATTCTCACTGCCTCAATTTATTCATCCTCCTCATATTCATCTTCTTCATATTCATCCTCTTCATATTCGCCTTGAGACGCTTCGCCCTCTATCTGCCAGGCGTAGACCAGGTCATTGATGAAGTTGTCTTCGTCTTCGGATATCTCTTCGTCGCTTCCGGTTATCTCCTCCAGATCGCGAATAATCACCGCCAGCATTTCGCTGCTCAAGTAATCGCCCAATAATACTATGGACTCTTCCAGCAGAGTCTCATCCTCCAGACCCTCAATGGAATTCTTCAAAACCAGCTTGGCGGAAAATTCGCTGCCCAGTCCCACCAGCGCGTGATCCATGTAGCCGGAAATCGCGTCATACTCGGCATCGCTGATCTCTTCGTCGGCGCCGGCAGCGGCCAAAAATATAAGTCCCAGGCGGCATTCCAGGGGAAAATCGCCCATGGCGTCCAACATATCCTCGTAGTCTTCGTCGGACATCTCCCCCAGTTCCGACTCGTAGTCACCGATGATCGATTCGTCTTCGCCCCAGAAGGAGTCGTCCATCTCCAACTCCTCCATGCGCTTGATCATCCAGGAGTCGCCGTTGTTGAATTTATCATTCATTAAATAACGATAGGGGATGTAGCAGTAGCCGTCATCTCCCCAGTCGTTTCCCCAGGAGTTCCGTACAATAAAGACACGATCCTTGTCCGAATATCCCACGCAGAGCATGGCGTGACCCGCGTGAGATTCGCGGCTCTTTTCCTGCCGGGTCGGCTCAGGCACCAGTCCGGGCTTGCGGTGTTTATCGAAGGAGTCAAAAAGGAGAAGACCGAAAATAATGGGGTATCCCTGGGCGAGACAATTTTTCCAGGCCTCCAGGGATGTGGGCACCACGGCCGTTTCGTCAATGATGAACTCCTCAGCCTCGACATAGGCGTATTCGTCGGGTTCAGTGTTGACCAGGTCCTCGTCAAAGGACCATGTATCTTCGGAACAGGCGCCGTACTCTTTCAGGCCCTCAATCGCGCAGGCGATAACGCAGCCGTCGTCACTCATATCGCCGTAGCCTTCGTCCAGCCTCCGGGCGTTGTAATAGACAAAGAGCCTGCTCACGTCAATGGCATCTTCTCCGTAGTTTCTCTTGAGTAGATACTCGCAGGCTCCGGCCACGGCATTGGCCGTACAGCTGCTCGTGGAGCCCTGCTGCTCCACGGGCGTCATTGCTCCCCGCAGATCGACTCGGGGAGGAAGTTCTTCCGAAGCAATGCGACCGGCACCGAATCGCTTGACGTCGGCGCCGGGTGTGGCGGCTCTGTAGCCGCAAACGGGGCGCGTTGTGCCGTCGGCTCGTTTTAGTAAGAATTCGTAAGACATGACTTTTTCTCCGTTAATGATTTTAGGAACTATAAATATATCAAATAGATATAAAAAAACAAGTTTTTTTTATGTGAAATTCGCGGTAAACACTACGAAATTCCTTCAATATTTCATTCTTTATAAAAAAGCCCCACCAGCATAAAAAAGAGCTTGACTACACTCTTTTAAATTTTATTTTTCAATACAGGCAAGGTATGTCTGTAGGGAAATTTTAAATAGAGTAATGTACATGTCTAATCACTATGGTTTTGTTTTAAAAATATTCTTCTTCCATGTCGTTTTGCCGCTATTTATTGCTGTTTTTATTTATTTGTCTTTTAGAACAGAGTCTTTACTCGTTTTTAGCTGGTTAGACTTTTTAGGCTTGAAAGAACTCACTCTTGATGTTCGTAATAGCTTGTTCTTTACTCGAAATTATTTTCCTGCTTTTGTTTTATATAGCCTGCCGGATGGTTTATGGGTTTATTCCGCTGTATTTGCTTTTGTTCTTTGCTGGCGAGGTTATTCCGTGAATTTATACGTGAAATATTTCTGGATGATTTTACCTTTTATACTTGGAGTGCTAACTGAAGTGTTACAGTTGCTTCACGTCATTGCGGGTGTTTTTTGTGTTTACGATATGACTGCAATTGTGTTGTGTTATTCTCTTGCGATGTTTGTTTATTATAAATATTATCAATTAGATAAAGAGGAAATTTGCCATGACAAAAAAATTTTTATTTAAGAATGTTATTTCTTTGTTGATTCTTGCTTTTTTCATTTTTTTATTAATTGGGACAAGTAAGCCTGAAAAGCCAAAAAAAGAGACAAATCCTTTTCTTGCAGCTTGTAAAACAAATAAATTAGATTTGGTAAAGAAGTTGAAAGAAGAAGAAAAATCTAATATTAATGAAAAATCTTCAGATGGAAGAACCTGCCTTTCTTATGCAGCTGAAAATGGTTTTAAAGATCTTTTTCTTTATCTTATTGATAACAAAGCTGATTTAAATATTGCAGACAAAAATGGCCGGTCACCAGTCTTTTATGCTGTAATTTCAGGGAATTTAGAGTTCACAAAAAACCTGTTGGAACAAAATGTTGATGTTAACTTAAAAGACAACGGTGGTAATTCTCTTTTGCAATATGCCGTAAGAATTCTTCAGGCTAAAAAGTCTACACAGAAAAGCAATTTTGAATTAGTTAAATATTTAGTGCTTAAGGGAGCCGATGTCAACGCAAAGAATGAAATTGGGTATTCAGTTTTGCACGACCTTGTTGTTCATGGGCCTGATTTAAAAACAGCAAAGTATTTGATTAAAAAAGGAGCTAACGTCAATGCAAAAAATCAAAGAAATAAATCCATATTGCACCATTTTAATGCTTTTACCAGTATCGATTTAGTTGAGTATTTAATTAAAGCTGGTTTTAATCTTAAAGCGATAGATGAAGATGGTAACTCTATTCTTCATTATGCTGCTCTTAATGCTCCATTAAGTGTAATAAAACTTTTAATAAAACAAGGGCTGGACATTAATCTAAAAAATAAAAAAGCTAAAACTCCTCTGGATAATATGGATTCTAAAAAAAAGGTAAATTTTAAAACCAGGGGTAATAAAATATGAAAAAAATCCATGCAGTACTTATTTCTATAGTCGTTATTGTTATTTCAATTGCCTGTGGGTCTAAGGTTCAAGTTAATTTAGATAAAACCCGCTACGCGAAACTGGATGCTGTTATCAATACCATTATTGCTAATGACGCGGTCAAATTTCACGAGCTCCTGGATGAGAAGCGTAATATGCTGTCGTTGAGCGAGGCAAAAAGTATGCTGCAAAAGATACGAAATTTTTATGGTGATATCTCACTCGCGAAAGAGTCAAAAGCTGAAGAAAGCTCCTTAGATAAAGGGAACATGGAAATTATTGCAGAGTATCGTTTCAGTCCAACTAATTTTGGAAAATTCAGGTATATTACCGGGAGTATACGATCTGAGGGGATCTGTAGAATAGGGTTACTTTTCCCAAAAGGAAGCTCTACTATTGGATCTTTTCATTCGGATTTTTTTTCAAAAAAGAAAAAATAAGCCCCGGTACATTTTCAGGTTCAAATATATCTTCAAATGATTCAAATTTTGTGATTGCCGCATGACCTTTCAATTCAAATGAACAGCCAATCTAATTTTACCGATTTTGAAATCAGAAAAACTTCCTGTAGCAGCTTTAGGATTTTGAGCATTATAAATTTCTATACTATCAGTCATGGTAAATTCTGTACAGTTAACATCTTATTAAACTGTATTCCACAATATAGAAATATTTTATTTTGTAAAGTAATTATTTTTACATTTTCGTATGTAGCAGCAGAGGGATAACAGCTATTCATTTATTTGAGAAGAATGAAGTCCTCCACAAATTTCATTAAATTCATAATCAATTCCATTATCAAAAATGAAACCCGAAACTTTTTTCCCATTATTGTATCTCATTGTTATTTTGGCAGACCATAAAGAATAAGGGATTTCATCCGATGAAGATTGCTCAATTTTCCTTTTTTTAAGGGTAGTAATGTCAATCGAATATGTTCCTTTTGTTATATTGTAGCCTTTATCGGCAAAACCATATTCCTTCATCGATTTAGATATAAATGAACCGTTTTTTTGGAATATTAATTCTGGGTCGCCACCTGGTGGACAATTATGAATATAGTTAAATAATGGTTTTATCATGCAAATTCTATATTTCGGCATAGACAATAAATCAATTTTGACCTTTTTATATAAGAATTCAATATGAGATAGGCAAGTATCATTAAACTCTGTTCCTTTATAAATCGATCCAATAATTATTTTAATGCTTCTTGCGCAAATATCATCATCTAATTCGTATTCTTTTAATTTAATAGTGTCTTTTAATGTAAGAGTTTGTCTTTTACCATTCGCTTCTAAAATCAGGTTTTTAATTCTATTATTTTTGTTGAACCATTTTTCATTATTGAAACCATTGATCACGGCAATTTTATCAAAAGTCACAACTCGATCAAATTGTATTTCAATATATTCACCGATGCCTTCATCTGTTTTTCCTTCTATCCATGGATTTGTAATATTGTTATCCGGAAACTTATAAAGGTTATGTTTTAAAATATTATGAGGATAAAAATTAACATTCTTATTTTCATTTAAAATTGAAGAAGCGTTAATCCTTTCGATATTAGCTAATTTTGCATAATCTTTGGTACAAGAAAAGAATATCATTGAAATAAGTATTAATAGTAATCGAATTTTCATTAATGCTCCTGCCATAAAAAATGTATATTTGATCGTTTCATATAACGTTTAGGAGTGTAACCTGATCCGGTGAAAACGCTTAAGATAACTCCCGAGTTGTACGAAGCCGCCTGACTACCAATAGCGACAATTATTAATGGAGTTTGAATACACCCGTGTAAAAAGCAAGATTTTTTTATTGCGGAAAAAATAAATGTTATTACACCCCGGAATACGCAGTATACGCACGAAACGATATGAATCCTTCTTTAATGTCAGGAAAAAATTCATTTGCTTCCCTTTGAACTCTATGTTATAATAAAAAATCTACTTAAGAACAAACCATATATGGATGTCGAGCATGAAGAAAATCATCATCATTATAATATTTTCAATCCCTATATACCTTTCAGCACAAACAATAGATGAGATTAAATGGATCAGTGAGGAATATCCCCCATTTAATTATACTGATAAAAATGGGGAACCTGCTGGAATTGCTGTTGATATTTTATATGAAATATGGAAAAAGGCTGGAATCGAAAAAAAGAAAATTGAATTTTTGCCCTGGGCACGGTCATATATTTACATTCAAAAAGATAAAAATATATGCTTATTTGCAATGAGTATAACAGGTAAACGAAAAAAAATCTTCACCTATGTTGGGCCAATGTTTGGATCCAAATTATCAATTATCGCAAAAAAAAGCAAAAAATTAAAAATAAAATCCGTAAAGGACTTAGAAAACCTCAAACTTGCAGCAATAAGAAAAGATATTGGATACAATATGATAATGAAATATTGCCCCGATGCAAAATATGTAAGACAGGTAAGTAAAAGCATACTTCTTATAAGAATGCTTCAATTTGATCGAGTTGAAGCAATTTCTCTTGGAGATATCCCATTCTTCTGGTTAATAAAAAAAGAGGGATTGAATCCAAATGATTATGAATTAGTTTACATTTTTAAAAGAAATAGATCTGGATTTGCCTTTAATAAAAATGTTAATAAAAAAATAGTCAGGCGATTACAAAAAGCTTTCAATGCTGTAAAAAAAGATGGAACGGTAAAAAAAATCAGGTATAAATATACTCATTGAGAGAATATTTATCTTCTTGCCATTTACATGCCCGAATAAAGCTGGCATCGGGCAGGCCTTGTATTAAAATTTTCACTATGGCGCCACACAGCGCACATATTGATCATTCTCCTTCCAAAAATTATTTAATGTTGAGCCAGTACTAAAATCAACAGCATTGGCATTTACTGGTGCACCCTCAGCGCTGCTCGTTGCTGAAAAATAGGAGTCATTGCGTATTCCGTTGTTTTTTTTCCATAGCGGCTGAATTATCGCTGTAAATTTACCTGGTAAATTTTGTCCCGGAGACCTTTCAGTTTTACCTGGAACAGGATACTGCAATCATTGTTCCTGCCCCATTTTTTTGAGACAATGGTCCCGGCATATATGCGGTTCAATAGTTTTTTCCTGTATTCTCTTGTGAAAATCATATTTACCGGTTTTGGCGCGCCCATATCTGTTTCCGCTGTGTATAAATAAAAGTGAAATATTTTTTCCAGTTTGTACATGGCTTCCCCTTTTGCCTTTTTAAGGGCATGGCTTTTTGCTATTTTTTTTTCGCTTTCGTTTTTATACCTGTACTGAATCCGAAAACGATGGGCATCAATAAAACCATACACTTCATTATTGTGTTTCCCAAAACTCCATTCCTTGATATTTTTTTCTCTTTTTCGTTTTAATATTGCCGCCATTCTCGCTTGCTCAGCCTTTTTTTTTCGTTCGATGCTCCGCCGCTGTTCCGGACTTACCCGGCTAATGACAAGGTCTTTAAACCAGGGGTGAGTAAACTGCATGACAGTGACCCCGTGCCCTTGTTTGTCCGTATATTTTTTGACAATCTTGCCCTCCCGGGCGATTCCTTTTAATGTTGCGATAAACATATAGTTGTCTTCACTTTTTAAATGATGCATAAAATGATCGTTTCGCATAGAATCTATTTCGTTAAAAAAAATATAGCGTATTTCCTTTTTTGTGAAATCAATATTTTTGGAAATAATCCGGCTTCTCGCCCGGTAGGTATGGGGGTCCACCCAGCCCTTTTCTATATACGTACCGTTTTTGTATCCCCAACGTTCATGACTACAGGAAAACAGTAAAAAGAAACCCACTAGCATGGAAATAATTTTTATATGATATACAAGGTTTGAGGCAGGGGATGTAAAACAACCCTGCTGAGATAATGGAAAAATAAAGAATTTCATGGGCCTCCCATATTTAATCATTAAAATGAAATAGCTCTGAATAAAGTTCCGGTATACATTCTGATAAATAATACTATTGCAAAACAGGTGAGTCAAGATGTTTTGATATATTTTGCGAATAATATTCGATGATTCCTATACTGAGCCATCGTTGTTGTGCTTCGATGCTTCAAATCCGAGAGAATGATGGAATGCAATCGAAGTTGTATTTATAGGAGAGGTAACACACCTTCAAGAACCCCTGTGTCAGTAAACTGCATATTAAAATTAATGATTTTCCCATTTTTTTAGCATATATGACTTCTGCTCTTTATAAGAGCTGTTTTTCATGCAAAATTAAACTTGACTATAATTTTTTTTATATATATAAGGAGCTTGGAAAGCAGAAAAGGAGCCCCTTTTTGAATATAAAGCGCGTAAATATTAAAGGTAGAGGATTATATGAATAATAATAATTTTTTAAAGAGATTAGGAAATCTGTTTCTATTTTTAGTGTTTTCAATACTTGTTATCAGGGTTAGCATACATCTATATTTAAAAATCCCCAGTCCCCATGTATATAAAAATGGAGAATGGGAATGGAAATATGTTCCTGAATATGATAAGAAGAGAGGAAATATTAGATTTGATCCCCATAGCCATTCTACCTATAGTAATGGTGTACTTTCCCCTGAACAATGTATTCAATACCATATTGCTATGGGATTTAATGCATGTGTGATTTCTGATAAACTGAAAAAAAATTCCGGATGGGAAGGCTCTGTAGAGGCACAAAAAATTGCCCGTAAAAAATATAAAGATGAGATTAAGGTTTTAGTTGGATTAGAATATACCAGTCATCGGGGACATCTAAATGTTGTTTTTCCTCCCGGTAAAAATAGCTTTAAAAATAAAATACCATATTATGGTAAAAACCCAACAAAATCTGAATTGAAAAGTTTTATTAAAGCTATCCATGATCTTGGTGGTATAGTAATTCTTGACCACCTGGTTCTATCATATAAAAATTTGCCTGCTCATCTTTCCAGGAAAGAATTTTTAGAATTAGGTGTTGATTATATTGAAATAATAAATGGGGGGATTTTTGATAAGAAATCATATGAATTCTGCAAAAAGAATAATTTAGGTATGCTGGCATCTACTGGTATGCATATTCCTGAAGAGACATCTGTTCGAGCATGGACTTTATTGAATGTAAATAAATTTACTGAGCAGGCAATATTTGATCAATTGAAAGCAAGAAATAATAGCATTCTTAGTCAGGATTATCCTGTTGAATATAAATCAAAGCATCAAAAGAATCTGACCTATACAGTACTACGACCATTTATTCAGATGGGTGGTTTGATTTTAGAATATATCCCCTGGGGAGCAAGCTATAACTTTCAGGCAATATTAATTTTAATTACTCATTTATCCGGACTATTTTTATTGGCAAAATTTATAAGATATGGTTTTTCTAAAATATATGAAAAAGTCAAAAGTTATTAGTTAAATTGAGAATGGGTGGCAGGTTTCACCGGAATACGCACTTTACAGCGGTTACCGTTATTTCTATTAATATATCTCCTTCAAGGTTTACTCCGAGGCAGGCACGTTGAGGCCAATGTTTTGAATTATTGCCTATCCATTTTTTCCAAATATCATCCATTATTGGTTTATCATCAATGTTTGCTAGATATATTTGAGCCGATAGGATTTTTTGTTTGTTTGAATCTAGTTCTATTAAATTCTGTTCGATTATATTAAGAGCTTCTTCTGTTTGGTCACTAAAAGATTTATTTGTATCAGTCGTTGTAGCAACTGTCCATATTAAATCTTTATATGCACTTGATTTATTTCTGCCCTTATATTGGCCTCGTTTTCTTGTCATCATTTTAAAAGATACCTGGATATTTAAAAATTTACAAAAAATATTTCATATAACGTTTCGAGAATCATAAGCAGTTGCTATGATTCTCGTGTATTTATGGAATATAAATGATTATTTTGTTAAATAAGATTTATGATTAGGAAAAGGACAATTGTTTATATTCTCTGTTGTGCGCCGTGCGAAGGGCGGCATTTCAAAGAATATGATATTTGCCAATATCAAGATTATACAATATTTCTTTTTCTTTTTCTAAGTTAAATATTATAGGATTATTATACAGTGGACCAACAGATTCATGGTCTTGAAAAATAAATTCTTTTGATCCACTCAACAAGCTAATATTGTTAAATCGATCAATTAAATGCTTAGACAATTTGATTACATCTGTATTATCGAAAAAGATTAATAATATAAACGGTGTAAATATTCTATTAGAATATTTTGGAATTCATAAACTGCCACTATTTTTTTCCCCGATGTAAATAATTTCTTTGGTGCTTGTTCCATCCTTTTCAGGGTAATCTATCTCAAAAATTTTGATTACTGATAATGTAACGCAAGTTGGCTGGCACTATTGCGGCATCCTGCCGCTGCCAGCAGACGAACGTCCTGTTCGCTCAACGAAGCCGCTTCGCTTCGACCGTCGAGCTATGGGATTTCAATCAGTATATTTCCCGGAAGATTGAAATTTGTTTCCTATATAAATATCGAGTAACGGTCGAATAGACAACGTAATAACAAGTATAACAATAATTTGCAAGAAGATTTTCAAAATTCTGTCTTTTTTGAAAGAACAAGAGGTCTATTAATATTTGATATGGCCATTTACACAACAATGTCAATTATTTTTTAATCGAAGTATCCAAACCTGCCGGTTGATTCCCGGCAGGCTGGTTTATGAGGTTTATGAGTTTATGGAAGGTGACTGTAATCACCAGTGGCAACATTCATTTGTCCTCCGCTCACACTGGACCATCTCCAACCGGCGTCGTTATTATCTCCTCCGCTCACACTGGACCATTGTCCACCGGCCCTGTTATTTCTTCCCCCGCTCGCACTGGCGTATTCACCAGATGCAGTGTTCTCAGCCCCTCCGCTCACACTGGTAAATCTGTACTCGGCTATGTTATATTGTCCCCCGCTCACACTGGACCAAGAACCACTGGCTGTATTATTGTTCCCACCAGTCACACTGGATATTGAACCACTGGCTACATTAGCCACTCCCCCGCTCACACAGGAGTTAAACCCACTGGCAGTATTATTTTGTCCCCCGGTTACACTGGAATCACTTGTAGCAGCGATATTACCACTTCCCCCGCTCACACTGGAATTATAACCACTGGCAGTGTTAGAAGTTCCCCCGGTTACACTGGCGTAAGCGCCACTTATTGTATTTTTAATTCCAATAACAAGCCCGCCATGTGAGGAATAATTATGTAAATTGCCAACAACAATATTATGAGATCCGGTTCTATCATTATTACAAATAGAACAAGTACCGGTTCTTTCATCATTATAGCCCACAATCAAATTACCAAGACCGTTCACTGTTCCATCGGTTGATCCCGTACCATTAACAATCTGCAAGTTAATCCCACTGAATTGTATCGTAGGCTGTCCTGTCATAAGATCGGTTAACCTTGATACACCAGCAAAAGTAGAGTTTAGAGTATTTATGGATGTTGTATGACCACCAACGGTTCCCTGTAAAGTGCCTATGGAAGTTGTATGACCACCAACGGTTCCCTGTAAAGTGCTTATGGAAGTTGTATGACCACCAACAGTTCCCTGTAAAGTGCTTATGGATGTTGTATGACCACCAACGGTTCCCTGTAAAGTGCCTATGGAAGTTGTATGACCACCAACGGTTCCCTGTAAAGTGCCTATGGAAGTTGTATGACCACCAACGGTACTCTCCAAACTATTCATCCTTGAAGTTAAGTCACTGACCGCACCTGCGGTACTGGCTGCCTTTAACAGATCAATCTCTTCCTGTAAGGCCTGAATCTTCGTGTACATATCGGAAAAACTGAATTCTTCTTCCGTGCTGTCCCCACTTGATAAACCGGCTTCACACCCGGTCAATATTAATATTACTACTATAAGCAAACTATAAATTACTACACTACAATTTTTGTTCATAAGACTAACCTCATTAAAATTCTGTGTATAAATAAATGATGAGCAGTTTTCAACTCAATATAATTAAGATACAAGAACTTTATTAAAACGTCCACGATAGAGGAATGAACGCTAGGTGAGAGGGAATGAACGCCAGGTGATGGGAATGAACGCCAGGTGAGAGGGAACGAACACCAGTATCCGCCCAGGGACGGTCTTTTTTCATGCTTCACTGATAGCACTATTTATTCTCGTTGGAACCCATAACTCTCGGGCCGGGCAAATTATTGCATACCCTGCCGGAAAAAGCCAAGACACCACCTCAGAGCTCTTTATAAGAGCCGTTTTCCATACAAAATTAAACTTGACTATAATTTTTTTTATATATATAAGGAGCTTAGAAAGCAGAAAAGGAGCCCCTTTTTGAATATAAAGCGCGTAAAAACAAAAAAAAGACCTGTCGCTGCAACTATCAGTCTGATTATTCTTTTTTCTTCTATTATACTTATTATAATGATTCCAATGAGCAGCAATGCCCAGATCATCACCAAAAACCTTAAAAACCTCCGGACCAAGATATACAACCACCCCTGGTCCTTTCATCCCGGTGACTCCCTTTCCTGGGCTCAGGCGGAGCTTGCTCCTGAAGATGCTGCGGGATGGATCGAGAATATGGATATTCAGCTGGCATGGACCCGGTACCGGGACAAAGACGGGAACCGGCCTTTTAGAAGATTTAGCTGGAACTCCAGCCTGGATTTTTAAAAAAATATCTTGACTGCTGGAGAGTGAAATTTACCCTAGTTTTTTGATTGGATAATAATTTATACAGGAGATAAAAATGAAACGATTTATTCTGATTGCGCTTATTCTTATTGTACAGCTATTTATGTCACCTCTTTATGCTGACGTAGTTTGTCCGGAGTGTCCCTCTATCAGGGCCAAGATTATTCAGCAATGTAAGGCTAATAACTTGAAGAGCTCTGTTCTGGGTAACTTTAAAACGTTCTCGAACTATATAGCGCCTCTAATGACAAAATACGATTTGGAGACCTGGCTAAATGAACAAATAAGCAAGGCCCAAAAGAAAAGTAATATAAAGATGGGAAAATTCGAGCATCCGAGTTATGGAATACGTTTTTATATTTCGCATGGAGACGATAAGGATATTGAGGATATAGGCGGAAAGTCACTAACGTCTATACTGCTTGATAAAAAGGATAAAAAGGATAAAAAGGATGAAAAGGATGAAAAGGATGAAAAGGATGAAGAGAAAAATGTGAAGCAAATGGAGAACCCAAAATTGATTTTGCTTGTCTGTAATGGAGGAATATATCTTAAAAAGTGGATAAAAGAAACGAAAAAAAAAGAGCTTGAGGAAAGGAAAAAGATCAGGTACACTGCTGTAATTGGGTTTAGTAACTTTCTTTCTGTTCATCATAACGGGATTGAGTTTGCCGATGATGCTAAAGTCAGACCTAAGGGGTTGAAAGAGAAGGATGAACATAACCTGGTGTTGATAGAAATTGAAATGATAAAAAAACATATGTTTGAGTTTATTGCTCTGCATGGCAACAAGAAAAACTGTAATAAGGCGCCAGATACGCTCATTGAGAAGTTTAACAATTATTCAAGGGAGTATTCGAAATATGAAAAAAAATACTTGATAACTAAGAAGGCGGGTTGGGTCAGACCGGTAATGCCGTGGAGCGATGTAGTAAAATTAACTGATATTTTTAAACCCGACGCTAGCATTGAAACTTCCATCCATATAATGAATGTTTTTATCATAAGCCAGGAGCGATTCGACTATCGAACAAACAAAGACTTGATAACAAGACCGCCTTTAAAAAATACTGAAAAGCACAAGGATGGATTCCCAATATTTAAAAACCTTAAGAAGTCGAAGGGATCAGGGCAGTAACAATATAAAGCGAAAGGAGCAGCATTGCCGCCGCTCTGTGGTACAATGAGAATTCAGGTAAGGCACGGGCACGGCGTACCGTGCCCGTGCCGCATAACACAACTTCCCGGCAACAGGAATCTCCCCCCCAGGAGGCATACAACACCACCCCGAAGCTCTTTATAAGAGCCATCCCATACAAAATTAAACTTGACTATAATTTTTTTTATATATATAAGGAGCTTAGAAAGCAGAAAAGGAGCCCCTTTTTGAATATAGAGCGCGTAAAAACAAAAAAAAGACCTGTCGCTGCAACTATCAGTCTGATTATTCTTTTTTCTTCTATTATACTGATTCCAATGAGCAGCAATGCCCAGATCATCACCAAAAACCTGAAAAACCTCAGAACCAAAATAAACAACCATCCCTGGTCCTTTCGCCCCGGAGACTCCCTTTCCTGGGCAGAGCCCGAGCTTGCTCCTGAAGATGCTGCGGGATGGATCGATAATATGGATGTTCAGCTGGCATGGACCCGGTACCGGGACAAAGACGGGAACCGGCCTTTTAGGAGATTTAGCAAGTATTTCAAAAAATATAAGGGTTACGGCTGGTACAGGACCTCGTTTGCTCTTAGCAGTGACGAAATGAAGAATAAATTTAATAACCGGGATCTTATTCTGAGGCTGGGGAAGATCGGTCAGGCTGATGCCGTATATTTAAACGGTCAATTTATTGGCAGTACGGGCCTTAAAAAGTCAACTCCTGCCGGTGCCGTTCTTGACGATTCTGTTCTCTATTACGATAAAATGAGACTCTACAAGATTCCCCGTGAATTGCTCTCACTCACAAAACCGAATATTGTGGCAGTTCGGGTCTTTGCGAAATACAATATCGCCCCTGGCCTCTCTCACGGAAAATACTACATTGCTTCGGATCAAAAAATAGAACGGTCCAAATTCTGGGACGATTTTAAAAAAATATTCGTTATTGCACTCTCCTCGCTCCTGGGCGTGTTTTACCTCTACTGGCAATTTCTCTTCCTCAAAGACGACCGGGCTACGGTATATTTCGCCCTTGCCTCTTTTGCCATGGCAGTAAACACCTTTACCCAGAGCCGGATAATTTATTCAATCCTGCCAAATTCCTTAAGCATAAAAAAGATGGAGTTTATTTCCATAATAATCTTTGCCCACCTGGTTATTGAATTTTTTGTACATTTCGTAAGAATTGACACCTTTGCGTCAAAAATCATTCGCAGGATCTGGGAAGTATTCGGTATTGGCTGCGTTATTGCTGTTGCCGCC
>JAAENB010000985.1 GCA_024224995.1 bacterium
TCCATAATATCGGTTAATACCAATATTCGCAAACGTCCATGTAATGAATGGGCGCCTGTTATTACGGCTATTTCCAGGTAATCATCTTCAACTATCAATTTTACTTCTAATTAAACTTCTAATCAAGCTTTTATCAGTCAAGAATTTCCAACACAACTCTTTTCCCGGTTTTTGTCGCAGAGGCATTTATTATAGTCCTTATGGCACGTGCTATTCTGCCGTGCTTACCAATAACTTTTCCAATGTCTTCTTTAACTACTCTCAGTTCCAATATTGTTGATTTTTCGCCCTCAATTTCGTTTATTTCCACTTGATCCGGGCTGTCAACAAGAGATTGTACCATATACATTACGAGTTCCTTATACTGCATTTACGCCTCCCCTGGAATTATTTCGCGCTTTTAAATTTCTGCCAGATTCCTGCTTTCTTCAAAAGATCCAGTATTGTTCCAGTAGGCTGAGCTCCGTTTTTTAACCACTTAATTACGTTCTCTTCATTAACATTAAACTGGTTTCCATCTACGATAGGCTGGTACTGACCTAACCACTCAATAACTCCACCATCTCTCTTTTCTTTGCTGTCAACGGCGACTACCCTGTAAAAAGGCTTCTTTTTTGTTCCAACTCTCTGTAATCGAATTTTTACCGCCACTTTCTTTGAACCTCCTATTATAAGTAATTGCACAAAAAGTGATTTGCATGAGATTTATGCAGGAGGGGCACGAATGACCGTACCCCTCCTGCGTAAACCACGTACCTATCACTTTTTGGGTAGATACTCATATAATTAGAGTAGAATATTTTTATACCGGTATATTTGTCAACATAAAATATGTATTTTGACGGAATTAATTGGTTGCGACCCCTCTTTGTATTGACATTCGTCTTTTTTTGGGATAAAATAAATCTATCTTTAGTGATAATGCACTTGGAGCAATCTAATGAATAGCAATGGAAACAGGCGGCTGCCTCATAACATACAAAAAAAGGGTAAATCCAAACAGGAAATCAGAAGAAAAAAGAGGCGTTCTTCCGATCCCATAGTAGATTATATCATGAATCTGCAAAGAACTGTTGGTAATAAAAGGGTTGAAGAGTTAATTAAATCCGGGACTATTCAACCTGATTCGATTTCCCGTGAAATCTATGCTGTTCAGAAGAAAGAGGCTGTGAGCGCTTCCGAGTCTTTTATTCGGACGAAAATGCCCGATGTGTGGAACGGTTTGCTGGATGCCAGGGCGCAGGCTAAACTTAAAGTCGGCTCCTCTAATGATATATTTGAGCAAGAAGCCGACCGGGTTGCCGAGTCTGTAGTTAATATGTCCGATGCAGATGTCCGGAGAAAAAATGATTCTGTTGAAGTCCGGGCTAAGGGTAATTTCAACAGCTCTTTTACTGCCGATTCCGCTGTTGAATCGGGTATTCGGAGTATGAAAGGCGGCGGCAATACGCTTTCTTCCCCGGTGCGGAGGTTTTATGAGGCCAGGTTTAACCGTGATTTTGGCGGGGTCCGTATTCATACGGGCAATAAGGCTGATTTTCTTAACAGGTCTATTAACGCACGGGCTTTTACCACGGGGAAAGATATTTTCTTTGCAAAAGGTGAGTTTTCTCCGGGGTCTCGCTCCGGCAAGGTGCTGCTTGCCCATGAGTTGACCCATGTGGTGCAGCAGAATAAAGGGCTGCGAGCTAAGAGACCGGTTCTGGAGAAGTATAGGATTTCGCGGAAACCGGTTTCTGCTGATGTGAAGCTTTCGGCCGGGACGATGATATCGCGAAAATATGAGCAGCCAAAAAATTCAAAATATCTGCATAATTATATCAGGCCTATTCCGCAGATTGTAAAGGATCTCTATGAAAGGGATTACACCTTTAGTGTAAAAGAATTAAACCATTGGGCTTGCGGCCATTTTGTCCAGGTGTTTGACGCAAACGGTGATCGTGTTTTTAAAAAATACATTAAAGGTAATCCGAATTTTAGACTGACTCGTGATGTTGTTAAAAAAGGAAAAGCCGGAGGGAAGAAAAAAAACTGGATTGTTTCTGTTGAAGTTACTAAAACTATGGCTTTTTGGGGAACAAAAAAAGCAAAATATTTCCCTCATACCTATACAAGATTTTATGTTTTTGACACTCATAAAGAGCAGACAAAAACATTGAAACCCGTTAAGAAACAGTATGGATCATATCATTGGGTGCAAAAGAAAGTTTATGCGGACGCTGATGAGAGAAAAGCGGTTATTATTATGAATCCTAGTGCTGCAACTATTTATGTTGGTAATGAAGTTCAATACGGTATTCCGCGTCTTACCCGCAGTAAAAGTCAGACCACGCTGGCTGTTGAAAATATGCTTGGCTGGAACGCTGAAAATCGATTTTTAATTAACACCTCCGGATTCGCGTTTGATCCTTCCATGTGTAGATGGGAGATTTATTATGATAAGAGATCTTATAGAAAGTATAGGAAAAAAGGGCGAAAATTATCCAGAAGATTGAGCTATGGTTACAGGGACAGGATTAAATTTTCTCCTGAGATTCCGGGCAACCATCTTATTCGATTAACGATTTATAATCATCGTACCAGGAAAA
>JAAENB010000986.1 GCA_024224995.1 bacterium
CAATGATCGCCACAACATCATTGTTGTTCCTGGAGCCCATCTTCGTGATCTTGAATTGCTGATTGCCGCCTCCATGACAGTCCCACTGTATCAGGCTGGCCATATTCCTCTTGCTGCCGCCGCGAATATCCAGGCATTTTCCGCTATTGCGGGACACAAATTTTTTGAACTTTGTCTCAAAGGCTTCCGAGTCACTTGCTACAAAAGTAAACAATGAACCTAATGCAATTAATAGAAAACAAAGGGTAAAAAGTGATTTATTTATCATGATATCTGCTCCGAAAATAGTATTATATTGTAGAATTAATCATCTTATTATCGGATAAAAAAGAAATCAAGCTCTTTTTCCCGGTTTTCCCGGAATTGGAATGTTTTTGTAATATTGTTTTCTTCTATATAATTAAGAAATTCCCGCATGGTATTTCGTTGAACCAGCCGTTTTTTGTTTGTAGGATTCTGGTCCAGGTAGGGCTCAATGGAAAAATAAGGGGAGTTAGTGACCCATGCAAAGAGTTCTTCCAGGTTTTTGAACCCCGAGACCCATTTTGTATAGTTCAACTGTAAAAAGTCTGATATCCAGGTCCGCAAGTATCTCCCGCTGCAGCCGGGTCCAGTCTCCGGCATCGGGTGAAATAACAATAAGAGTGCGAACACCGGATGGCCGGGGAAAAATACAGAAGAAACTGTGGTGATACCGGGGTCTGTTTTGCGAAGATGCTCCGGCCAAGGTTTGGTTCTGAGAGACGTTGCACTGCAACGTCTCTGAAACCGCCCCGGGCAAAATCCCCGGAAACCGGCCCTGTTTAAAAAGAGTTTCTTGAGAGCAGCGGACCCGGTCTTGCCGGGAAAAATACGGAAGAAACTGTTTTTATACCGGGGTCAATTTCTGTCGGCCCCCCAACCCCCAGAGGGGGCGCAAGAGTTTTTGGAAAGGCCCTGTACCTTTGTGGGTTTTGAAACCTTTTTCCATCATCTTCTTCCCCCTCGGGGGGATAGG
>JAAENB010000987.1 GCA_024224995.1 bacterium
CGCATGCTTGGGTAGGGTTATCCCAAATGGATAGGATAGTCCGAAAGCCCGTTTCATGGGCCTGGACAGCCTGAATACATACTTACAGTTCCGTCGTGTGGAACCTCTTGTCGCGGTGTAAAAACTCATAGTCATCTTCCCGGAACGATATATGGAACTTATGCCAGTTATCAGGATCGGGATCGTCTAATTGATATTGAACGGCCCGGCACATGGTAGCGGAAAAATCTTTCTCATTCATAACCATTTTCAAAAGCCGGATAATAATTTTAGTACGGGAAATCCCAGGCGACACGGCAGCTTCATTTATTTTCTCTAAAACGGGAACCCGAAAGTTTATTATCAGCCCCTATTAATAGAGCACCATTTCAGGGCAAAAAGTAACAAACTTTTTTTGAAAATAGAAAAAAAATGAATTGTTATTAAAATTAAAATAAGTTGAACTGTAATATCAAATGTTTTAAGGATATACGGAAATGAATAACAAGTAAAACCAGGGAAATCTGAAGGAGAAAACGCGTAATCTCCTTCGGTCTGCGGCGATATTATTATATTGTTTGCCGGCAATAATAACTATTCTATTCTCCATGTATTTTTGTTTCAACAGGGCGCAAGGCGCGGTGAAAGAAATTAAAACGTATATAACAGCATATGATAAATCAATTTCCGGGGAGTGCGATGAAAAATGAAATGAAAAATAAAAAAAACAAACGGCGGCGGGTATTGCTGGTGGCGCCGCGGCACCCTGAGAACTTCTGGAATCTTGAAGGGATGCTGCCGATATTTGGCGCGAAGACACTCATGCCAAACGCAGCTCTTGCGACTTTAAAGGCATTAACTCCGGCAGAACTCACAATAGAATATATCCTCTGTGACGAAAATATATCGCCCATAGATTTTAACACAAGCTGTGACCTGGCAGCAGTAACGGGCTATACCCTGCACGCGGAACGGGTGCGGGAGCTCTGCAAAGCATTCCGGCAAAAGGGAATCCCCGTAGCCCTGGGAGGAGCTTATGCCACAATAGAAGCGGACAAATGCAAAGGCCTGGCCGATTATCATTTTATAGGAGAGGCGGAATACACCTGGCCGCAATTCCTGAAAGAGTGGGAGCGGGGGGAGCCGAAACCGGAGTATGAACAAAAGGCGTATATCGACATGAAAGACAGTCCCGGACCAGACTGGAGCCTGGTGGACCCGGGGGATTACGTGCATTACAGCATACAAACCAGCCGGGGATGTCCAAACAAGTGTGACTTCTGTGATGTAATACAGTACCAGGGAAGGAAGTACCGGACAAAGAGAACAGACCAGGTACTACAGGAGATCAAGGACGTGCACGCGCAGGGAGTACCGGCGGTATTTTTCTCGGATGATAATTTTACGGGAAATAAAAAATATACCAGGGAGCTGCTGGCAAAGATAATCGAATGGAACAGGGCGCAGGCACAGCCGTTATTGTTTACAACCCAGGCAACGGTAGAGGTGGCGGATGATGAAGAGCTGCTCCGCATGTTCGCGGACGCGAATTTTACGGGGTTTTTTCTGGGAGTGGAAACAACACGAAAAGAGAGCCTGGAAGAGGTGCACAAAACTCATAATATCCGGCATGATATATACGAACGAATGAGCAGGCTTAGCCGTTACGGACTTATCCCCCTGGTAGGGCTTATTGTGGGCTTCGACCATGATGATGAAACGGTCTTTGACGAATTATATGGTTTTATAGACCGGGCCAATGCCCCAACAGTGGGGATAAGTTTGCTGAACGCGCCGCCC
>JAAENB010000988.1 GCA_024224995.1 bacterium
CTGTTGATTTTGTCTTTTCAGCATAAATTTTTCATGCAGGATATGTGTTTTCATCCACCACTTTTCAGTCACTTACAGAATACCCGACATAGAATGTGCATGAATAAAATTTGTGAAAACCGACAGAATCAACGGCCCAGGGCAGATCTGTCAGACATTGTTCGAAGGGTTCTGGATAACAGCACCTGAGTCTGAGCCGCAAAAATCATTTTCCTACAGACTGAATCATAAATCCCACCAAAAATCAAAAAATCAAACGGTGCTTGCATTCACATATGTAATGAGATAGAGTGAAATTCAAATTATAATACCCAAATTACAAATAAATCCCAAATTACAATATTCAATATCGGATATTTGTAATTTTATATGAAACTTGGGTAGTGCTGCACAAGTAATGCTGAATCCCATTCAGTAAAATCTGAGTTGCTGATTTCAAAGGGTTCCAAATTTACTGAATCTCATTCAGCATTACTTGTGTAGCACTACCGAAACTTGAA
>JAAENB010000989.1 GCA_024224995.1 bacterium
AATATAATATAACTCCTGAGACCGCATTATTATCAGCGGTTGTGGTTGTTGAAACCAGGGACGGTACCGAAGACGTCAAAAAGACTGCTCTGGGCTACCTGGGCAGAAGATTCAGGCGCATAAGTCTATAAGTTTTGGTTTTTTCTTTAATGTCTTGAAATGTTGATAAAATGTATTATATTTCCCTTGTCTGATAATGTCAATGAATTTCTGTTATTTTTGTTTTAATAATTTTAAGCGGTTAAGTGAGCTTTAAGTTTAAGCCTGCACGGTACCGAAGCAGAGGAGGGAATAAGGGATGTGCCAGCCAAATCCGGAACAGGCCATAAAAAGGGAAGAACTGATTAATAACATATTGCGCGCCATGACAATGCTTGAAAAAGCACTGGACAGACTGGCCCGGCAGAATTATTTTGACCGGAGTCAGTATCCGCAGATATTCCTCGAAACTGAGGAACTCCTGAATATCATTCGCTTATGGATAAGTGATTTCAGGGTATTTTCAGGGCTGCAGGGCTTCAGCGTACTGTCGGCTCTCCTTATCAGAGAGCTTTCCGATATGATCATCCTGCTGGCAGAGACTTGTGTACCGCTGCCGGGGAAAAAGCGGACTGGCAGCAAACGGCGTATTAAGATGCAGAAAGAGTTGTTCAATTCTGTTAACAAAATGATCAGGAATATTGTCGGATATCCGGATGAACTGAAAAATAATAATGCCACGGAAATGGCCGACGGGCTTGAAAAATGGCTCCATAAGGCTTTTGAGCAGTATTTTTCGAGGATCGGTGAGATTCGCAAAAGACTTCCCGTTTCTTCGAGAGGGGAGAAGACATACATTTTTCCGTGGGCTGACAAAGACACATATGCGGATCTTGTCAGCGACAGAAAGCGCTTCAGAGCAGAGGTTGTTGAAAAACTTTGCGAGTATGCTCATGCCACAGGTCGCAAATCCGCATGTAAGAGATCCGGAAAGTATAAAATGATCGGGTACCGGGCAGTCCCCCGGAAGGTAGTGATGGTGGGAGGAAAACAGGAAGAATTTCAGATTCGGATGGTTCAGTGTTCGGACTGCGGCGGGAAATTCTCTCTTCTCCCTTCATTTCTGCCGAGAGAAAAACACTTCGGCATTGATATTATCGGCAGCGTTGTTCGGAACTTAGTACTATTCGGCCAGAGCCTTCATGCAGCTTTTGAAAATCTCAGAGTCAGTGTCGGAGGGATTAAGAGCAGACAGACGGTTCTGAACTGGCTGAAGTGGATCGGAACATTTCATCCTGCGACGGTTCTGACCCGTGCCGGTGTGAAAGGTTCGGGATACCTGCAGGAAGATGAGGGATTCGAAAAAGAGGCGGGCATGCGGACTTACACGGTCATTATGGCCGATCCGAAAAATCTCCTGGTATGGCATGCCGATTATGTGGATTCCGTGGATGAGAAGAGGCTTTGCAGCTCGTTTGAGAAATTCGTTCAGAGAATAAATTTCAAAATTCTCGGAGTCACAAAATACAAATGGCGTCCGTCAACGAATGCGCTGAAGGATGTGTTTTACAACGTTTGGATCGGATTCTGTTAACTTCACTGTCTTAAAAAGCTGAGCAGGGTACTGTCGGAATACC
>JAAENB010000990.1 GCA_024224995.1 bacterium
GGAAGCCGTACCGGATGGTTTCCTAAACCCTATAGGGATCCAGACATTTCCGTTAAAAGACAAGACAGTATATTTATCCGTAAAACGTAGGCGCCGGAAAGAGCGTGGGAAACGGGCAAGAGTTATCACAACTCTTACGACTTACACCGTCAAGGAATGAAGACCACTAATGAATTTGGTGATTTTCTAAAAGAAGAGTTTGAACTCCGCCCCCCTGAATATAACAAGCCTTGGAAAAGCATTACGGATCAAGGGCAGCACAATATATAAATGGTATAGGAACGTATTGAGCTTTTACGCACAGTACGGTGGCACAAGTGTCCATAAAAATGATGTTAAAACTGGAAGCCCGGGCGAGTAGAAGACTATTGATGTCCCAATCTTTGAGGAGTCCAATTTTGCCGAAAAAATGGCCATTGACGAAAAGCTCATAGGTGAAGATCTCTATACAATTATAAGCAACAGAGATGCCGGCAAAATAGCTATATTGCGCAACAGTTATAACTTCACAGGGTTGGAACAGGTACTTGTTGGGCAACCATCTGTCCTATCAAAAGTATAAAGCTTCACCCGTGATTTTTCAGCATTGTACCAAAAACAATGTGACCGGTCATTTCCTGATGCGGCCCAGGTTGGGGATAAATTCCACGTAATGAGCCATTTGATGGAATCCCACCAGGCAATAAGAATAAAAATAAGACAGAAGAAAGTTCAAAAACGGAGGGAGGCTTTTAATGAGTTCAAGGGGGCTGAAAAATTACGGTTGGAAGAAAGTGAGAGAAATGGAAAAGAATTTAAGCCCAGGAAATTCCACTACAAGGAAGCACGGCATGAAAATGGGGCGGCCCCGTTGGAACTGTTGGCCAGGTGCCGATACCGGCTATTCAAGTTACACCACC
>JAAENB010000991.1 GCA_024224995.1 bacterium
ATAGATTAAAATGGGTGAAAATGATGGAATTTAAGGAAAAACAGCCGCTTTATTTGCTGGCGGAGATAGCGGAGATATTGAGGGCAGAGGGGGGCTGCGCGTGGGACAGGGAGCAGACTTCGAAGACTTTAAGGCCCTATTTAATAGAAGAAGCTTATGAGCTGTATGATGCCATTGAATCCGAAGATCCGGAACATATAAAAGAAGAGCTGGGGGATTGTTTGTACCAGGCATATGCGCATGCCCAGATAGCAAAAGAGCAGAACCAGTTTACCATTGATGATGTGGCAATGGGGATTGTGACTAAATTGATCCGGCGGCATCCCCATGTTTTTGAAGATAAAGAGGATAAAAGCGCCAGTGAAGTGAAAATTGAATGGGAAAAAATTAAAAAAACTGAGAAAGCGAATCGAGAATCGATACTGGACGGAGTGCCTGCCCATTTGCCGGCATTGCTTAAGGCATACCGGGTACAGCATAAGGTTGCCGACGTCGGGTTTGATTGGGAGCACATAGAAGATACGGTAGAAAAACTGGACGAAGAAGTTGGAGAACTCAAAGAGGCAATAGCGCTTAACGATAAAGAGAATATTATAGAAGAGGCAGGGGATATCCTGTTTAGCATCGTCAACGTGCTGCGATTTATCAAGGTAAACCCGGAAGAGGCATTGCGCGCAACAATAGATAAATTTGTATCCCGGTTTAAGTATATAGAAGAGAAGGTAGCCGCAGAGGAACAGGATATGAATGAAATGAGTCTTGAAGAGCTGGACGAACTCTGGGAAGAGGCAAAGAATGAAAAAAGAACTAAACTTTGACCTGAAGCAGCTCAGATCATTTCTGGAAGTGCTGAAAGAAAACAGTTTTACCAGGGCATCGCGGAATCTGAAGATAGGGCAGGCAACGATCAGTCATCACCTGGGACAGCTGGAAGAGATGCTGGGAGTGGAGCTCATAACAAGAACAAGTAAACGTTTTTTGGTAACGCCTCAGGGAAAAATATTTGAAGCGTTCTGTGAGGAGTTGTTCGCGAACATAAATAAGCTGAAAGCGAACCTGGACGCCGGAACCTTTGGCGGGGTAACCAGGATAAGCGCCAGTACCATCCCATCTACGTATATTCTGCCTGGAGTGGCAGCGCGGCTGAAAAAAGAATATCCCGATTTCTTTTATAAAGTGGATATCTCCGACAGCCGGGAGGTTGTGGAAAAAATAAAAGAAGGCAAAACAGAGATAGGCGTAAGCGGGAAGCAGCTAAAACATCCTTCGTTGTTGTATCAGCATATTTATAGTGATGAACTGGTTCTCATTGGGGCACCGGAGGCGCCCAGGCGCGTAAGCATTGAAGAAATACCGGGGCTGCCATTGGTCGAACGGGAAAGCGGGTCCGGAACAAAGGATTCCTATGAAAGAATATTAAAAGAGCATGGAATTCACCCCTCGGATCTAACAATCGTTTTTGAAAGTTCAACATCAGAAGGAGTAAAAGAATCGGTAATAGCCGGGATTGGCATGGCGTTTATTTCCAGGCTGGCAATACGAAAAGAACTAAGTTTGAAAATGCTAAAAATAATTCCAATAGATGATCTCAAAATAGACCGGGATTTTTTCCTGGTAACGCAAAAGAACCGGCACCTTTCCCCACCTGCCGAAGCCTTTATCGCGGCCATTAAGTCCATAGCCGACGATTCCTGAAGCGCAATCAGTCTCCTGCCTGCTGCACCAACGTATCGAACTAAAAATTTTTTTATTTAAAAGAACGATTTAATTTTTTTGAGTAATTTGCTCAAAGAGGTTTTTTCCCGGAAGGGCCGCAGCAGCAGCTTTTTGAAATCGGGAGATAAAAAATCCGGGGAGAGGACTATACCTTCGATGCGGCCGGTTATGGCGGAGGGCGATATCACCCTGTGTATATTTTCCTGCATTCGGTTGTCGCTAACAATAAAGATTTCTTTTTTTTTGAGGACCATTTTTACGGGAGTATGCTTGTTTTTTTTGTTGAACTTAATTGAGTAGGTAAACTTATTATTTGTCTCGGTGAGGATATCCTGGTCAGCGTTATTGAGCACTCCCAGGGGGAGCTGGATCTCATTAATATAAAAGATGTTTTCTTCAAATTTAACTGAATCACCTTCAATGGCCATAATTCGGGCGATCCGTGTTTCTTCCGGAGTATCCTTGTAAATAACCAGGTCACCCCTGTTGCAGCCGTTCGGAATATAGTTGAGCACAAGAACAAAGTCGCTGTGCCCGAGATAGGGAGCCGCAGGAACGCCGGTTTTCTGAATATGAAAAAAAGAGAAAATGAGAATTACCGGGCATACCAGGAGAATAATGGACAAAAAACCGAAAAGCGAATAGACCAGGGGGAAATTATATTTTTTTTCCGGAACCTCCCTGTTTTTAAAAGCAGTGATAAGGGCTTCAAAAGGAGACCAGGCCCCGAAAAAAAGGCTGAATATCCATCCAGGGGCAAAAATAAAAAGATACGAATTAATTGGTTTGATAAGTACATACAGGGGAATGAAAAGCAGTGAAAGTATCCGCAAAGCCAGGAGTATAATCCCCTTTGTTATTTCTCCATTGTATGTTTGCCCGAGGCCGGTAAAAAAGAATGACAGGATAAAGGCGATAAAAGGTTTTCGTTTCCGGAGTTTAACCGATTTAATAATTTTTTCTTTCATGCCCGGTTCTATAAAAACGATTCAATAAATTCTTCAACTATCTCTTTTCCTTTGTAAACCCCGAAATGCCCCTCGCATAGAATGTCGGCATTAAGGGAGAGCATAAACTCCAGGGAGGTGACGTATTCTTTCCTGCTGGAACGAAGAAGGTCGTTTAGCGGCCCGTGTACATCCTGTCCAAAGAGAACCAGCAGTCCATCGGATTCGAGGGTTAAAACCGAAGAACCGGGGGAATGACCGGGAGTGTGATAAAATTCAATGTCTATAGTACCAACCTTGAAGCGGGACTGTTTTCCCTGAACGGTTTCATCAACTTTCGTGGGTTCCATGCAGGTGCCGTACCAGGAAGCGGCAGTAACATCGGAATCGCCGGATTCAAGGAATTCGGCAGCCAGTTCATGGGCCACAACGCGGGCACCTGTTTTTTCACGAAGTTCATTGATGCCGCCGGTATGGTCGTAATGGCAGTGGGTAATAAAAATATATTTAATATCCTCAAGGTTTACGGCAGCAGCGTGAATGTTGTCAATGACCGGATTGATCCCTTTGCCGGTGCCGGCGTCAACGAGAGCGGCTTCGGAGCCGGATTTAATTAAATAAATAGAAGCATCGGAAGGGGCCGATTCCCGGGAACCGCCAACCTGGAATACGTTTGATGTTATTTGCATAGCTTCCTCTCTTATTATTACCGTTCCAGAATTTTAAACATGGAAATAAGCTCCGAAAGTTCCGCGGAAATACTGCCCATCGTTTTAGACAGGTTGTCCAGCTCAATTGAATTCCGGGAGTAGTCGTCGCTTAAGGATTGGGCCTGGGTAATACTCGATTCCATATGTGCCGCGCTGGAAACCTGTTCATTTGACTGGGCAAAAATGTTTTTTGCCATGTCCGTGAGTTTCATGATCGATTGAGTGATCTCTTCGGTGCCTTCGGCCTGTTTGTCGGTCTCTTCCGATATTTTGTCGATCTTGGAAACAATATGGTATACATTATACGTAAAGAACGTGAGAAGGGTTTTTATTTCGTTAACACTGGCGACCCCCTCTTCAATGTTCGTGCTTGTTTCCGCAACCAGGGTTTCAATTTGTTTTACTTCTTCACTGGAGCGGTCGGCAAGTTTGGAAACTTCATCGGCAACAACAGCAAAGCCTTTTCCGTGCTCACCGGCCCGGGCAGCTTCAATTGAAGCATTGAGCGCCAGGAGATTTGTTTGGTCCGATATTTCGTTTATGACAGAGGTGACATCCCTGATCCGTTCAGCGCTGTGCTGGATTTTTTCCATATCTTTAACCATCGTTCCCAGCCGTTTTTCACCGTCCTGAACCCGCTGTGACAGGGTTTCGCCATCTTCCCGCACGCTGCTGACCCTGTTCCCAATGCCGTGAATGGAGTCAACAAATTGTTCCAGGGTGGAAAACACCCCGGTAGTATGCGTAGAAGCGTCATTGACGCTTGTTCGAACAACTTCGGCCGACGCCGTAAGTTTGGCAGTATCGTCACCGGCAACAGTCATTGCTTCTTTCTGGACCGAGGCACCCTCTCCCACGCTTTCCGAGATAACGCTTAAAAACCGGGAAAGATCGTTGGTTTTATTTATTGCCGTCATAAGCTGAATAACGATTCGTTCCAGGTTTTTAATAAGATCGATTATTTCATAGAGTACTTCCCGGATCTCGTCCCTGGTGTCAATGACAACCCGCCTGGTAAGATCGCCCTGGGCAACAAACTGTAGTGTTGTAATGGCGTCTTTTAAGGGCCGGACGGAATTGGATGCTGAGAAATATATAACAAATATGGAAAAGAGGGTGGCAGTAGACAACACCAGCACCAGCCGTTTTACAATTCCGGGAAGGAGGTCAGGGGTAATTGTTTTGCCGCCGCTATCTATTATACCGTTAAGCTCCTGGTAAAAATACATACTAATCACCGTAATGGTGAGAACAAAAAGGGGCATCAGGAGAACCATCATCCGTTTCCTGGTGGATATGCGGATTATTCGTTTGTCCAGGATAAGGCTTCTTGAAATTTTCCACACGGAAAGATTCATCCGGTAAATGAAGTGCACAAAGGCCCGGTCCGCAGTGAGATAGGCGACAACACCCGAAACAAAGCCCGCGAAAATGATAATTATAACGGAGTTGATTAACTGGTATATGGTTTTGGGCTCGTTTATCCAGAAGATAATAACCAGGCCCGTAAGAAGCGCACCAACTGAAAAGCGGCAGAGCATAAATATCCCATGAAGAGGCGGGATGTTGTGCGCCCGGACATAGGCTTTTCGAAAAAGGCTATCATCATAAATATTTTTTTTGTATTGTTTTAAAAACTTGCTAATAGGATGAAAAAGGATCTCGTTTGTGGGCAGAGAGAGAGAGGTCGCGACTCCGGTAACCCAGACCGCGTGCTTCAGGATTACTCCTGCCTGCTCAGAGTTAAATCCCGCGAAATAAGCGATCATAAAAGCGG
Organism: bacterium; assembly: GCA_024224995.1. The sequence continues at coordinate 5,151 of JAAENB010000991.1, forward strand.
CAAAGGAAGCACCGGCTAAGGCCCCGATCAGTTCCGTAAGCAGGAACCGGAGCTTGATGTTCCAGTTTAGCCGGTCACTATTGACAAAATAATTTTCATCGGAACCGGGGGCCGGTTTTTGTTCAGTGGTACTTTCCATGGAAACAGTCTCCTTACTCTTCATCGGGCAGCACTCGAACTGCTCCTTTGTCGGCAGAGGCGGCAAGCAGGGCATAGGTTTTGAGAGCCCGTGAAACCTCCCTGTTTCTGCCTTCGGGAGTAAATGCCTTATTTTTTTTTGCCAGTTCTTTTTCCCGGCGAGCCGCAAGCTCTTCATCGGAAACCTTAACGGTAATTGACCGGGCCGGAATATCTATTTCAATACTGTCGCCGTCTTCAATGAGCCCGATGTTTCCGCCTGAAGCGGCTTCAGGAGAAACATGCCCAATGGAAAGACCGGCCGTACCACCGGAGAACCTGCCGTCCGTAATAAGAGCGCATTCCTTGCCCAGGTGCATTGACTTGATATAGGATGTGGGGTAGAGCATTTCCTGCATGCCGGGACCGCCTTTGGGGCCTTCGTACCGGATAACAACAACATCACCGGCTTTAATGGCGCCGCCAAGAATGGCTTCACAGGCCGAATCCTGGGAAAAGAAAACCCGGGCCGGACCGGTGAATTTAAAAATATCGGGATCAACACCGGCGGTTTTTACAATGCAGCCGTTAGCCGCGATGTTCCCGGAGAGAACAGCCAGGCCGCCTTCGATATTATAGCAATGAGCCATATCCCTGATGCAGCCCTTTTCCCTGTCTTTGTCCGGTTCTTTGTATCGCGCTTCCTGGGAACCCATAACAAGGTTCCGCCCGGTTAAGCCGGGAGCACTGCTGTATATGTCAATGGCTTCGGAAGAGACCGAATCACGCATAATATCGTATTTATCAAGAGCTTCACCGAGAGAAGGCATATCGACCCGTTTGGCTTTTTTTTCGATAAGATCTGCCCGGTCCAGTTCTCCCAGTATGGAAAGGATGCCGCCTGCCCGGTTTACGTCTTCAACATGATAATGAGAACTGGGAGCAACCTTGCAAAGGTTGGGAACTTTTCGTGAAAGCTCGTCAATATCGTTCATGGTAAAATCAACACCGGCTTCACTGGCAATGGCAAGCAGGTGGAGAACGGTATTGGTGGACCCGCCCATGGCAATGTCCAGGGCCATGGAATTCATAAAAGCGTCTTTCGTGGCAATGGACCTGGGCAGCACCGAATCATCACCTGAATCATAATAGATCTTTGCCATTTCAACAATACGGGCAGCAGCCTTTTCAAAGAGTTTTTTCCTGTTTTTGTGGGTAGCCACAATAGTACCGTTACCCGGCAGGGCCAGGCCCAGGGCTTCGTTAAGGCAGTTCATGGAGTTGGCGGTAAACATACCGGAGCAGGAACCGCAGGTAGGGCAGCAGTTCCGTTCTATTTTGTCGATATCGGCATCGGGGACCGAGCTGTCTGCAGCCATAACCATGGCATCAATAAGGTCATATTTCTTGTCATCAATGACACCGGCTTCCATAGGGCCGCCGGAAACGAATATCGCGGGAATGTTCAGGCGCATGGAAGCCATGAGCATGCCGGGAGTAATTTTATCGCAATTGCTGATGCAGATCATGGCATCGACCTTATGGGCGTTGCACATGTATTCAACACTGTCGGCGATTAATTCTCTAGAGGGAAGAGAGTAGAGCATACCGTCGTGGCCCATGGCAATGCCGTCGTCAATAGCAATGGTGTTGAACTCAGCCGCGAAACAGCCTTCTTTTTCTATAAGCGTTTTAACCTGCTGGCCAATTTCATGGAGATGGACATGCCCCGGCACCAGCTGGGTAAATGAGTTTACTATGGCAATAATCGGTTTCCCGAATTGTTCTTCTTTCATTCCGTTCGCGCGCCAGAGACTTCTGGCACCGGCCATTTTTCGACCTTCAGTACTAGCAGCACTTTTTAGAGGTATTGACATGGCTTGTCCTCCTTGTTTTTGCGGTGTTGTTACCTTAATTGGCAGGTTAATGATGTCAAGTTGAATATTTATTGATTAAGCGCATTTTATTTGACAAATAAAATGACAAATTATTTGACAATTAAAATGACATTTGCTTATACTAAATAAAAAACAAAACAGGATACGAATAGATGAATGATCTGAAAATTAAATATCCCCATATTAAGCTTGAACGAAGCTGGAGTATTACTTCTAAGATGCATTATATGCTGGGAGAATGTAATTCATTGATAAAGGCCATAATCAATACTGCGATACGCCCTGACTACCTGGAAAGTCTTCAAAAAGAGGCTCTTATTAAAGGGGCTCAGGCAGCAACGGCCATTGAAGGAAATAGCTTATCAATCGAGGAAATTCGAAATATACAAAAGGGAGAAAAACTGCCTTCCAGCAGGGATTACCTTCGAATTGAAGTGGAAAATATGATAGAGTCGTTGAACGTAATCCTGGAAAATGTACTGGTAAAAAATGAAATAATTGTTGTTACTTCCGAACTGGTCAAAGAATTTCATTGGATGGTTGGGAAGAACCTGGGAGATTATTTTGATTCAATTCCCGGACAATTCAGAAGTAATTATCTAATGGTTGGCAGTTACCAGGAGCTCGATTCTCAGGATGTGAAGATCTTAATAGATAATTTGGTAACCTGGTTAGGGGAGGAATTCAGCTCTGAAGAGAACCTGACATTTAGTGAAGTGATAATAGAGTCAATCGTTACTCATGTTTATATTGCCTGGATCCGGCCTTTTTCGGATGGAAATGGAAGGACGGCTCGTTTACTTGAATTTTTACTGTTATTACGTTCGGGGGTACCGGGTATTGCTTCGCTGAGCCTCATGAATTTTTATAATAAAACAAGAAGTGAATATTTCCGGCAAATAGAAAACGCTACCAAAAAAAAGGATCTTACCGAATTCATAAGTTATGCTATACAGGGATTTAGAGATGAGCTTCATGAAGTATTGGAAGCATTACAGGAGAATCAGCTGCTCATAACCTGGGAAAATTATGTTTTTGGTATATTTGAGGAAAAAACGTCTGTTGGAAAATCAAGGGAAGCAAACAAAAGAAGGCGTAATTTGCTGTTGGAGATACCCGCTGACCGGTATCTTGCTTCGGAAGAGAT
>JAAENB010000992.1 GCA_024224995.1 bacterium
CTCCTGTCAATAGCCGGGGCATACTGGCGCGGAGACGAAAAGAATAAGATGCTGCAGCGGGTCTATGGAGTCGCATTTCCCGATAAGAAAGAATTAAAGAAGTATTTGAATCTCCTTGAAGAGGCAAAAAAGCGTGATCACCGGAAACTTGGCAAGGAATTGGACCTGTTTTCATTTAGTAATGAAGTGGGAGCCGGTCTGCCGCTCTGGCATCCCAATGGAGCGGTACTCAAGTTTATAATTGATAAATTTTCAACTGCCGAGCATTTAAAGCGTGGATATAAGTTGTTTTCAGTGCCTCACATAGCGCGGGGGGAATTGTATGAGACATCGGGGCACCTGGGGTTTTACAGTGAGAATATGTATTCTCCAATACGGATAGATGAGCAGGATTATTATTTAAAACCAATGAACTGTCCGTCGCAAATAAAGATATTTACCAACAGCATGAAGAGTTACCGGGATTTACCGTACCGGGGATTTGAAATGGGAACAGTATACCGGTATGAGCGGTCCGGAGTATTGCATGGCTTAAC
>JAAENB010000993.1 GCA_024224995.1 bacterium
TAATGATAGTTAAAGAAAAAGAAGCTCTAAAAAAAATCTCAATCCAGGAACTTTCGGTTAAAAAGGGTCTTATAAAAGAGGCATAATCCATTTTATCGAAACCCGGTTACTCCTTACTAAAGGAGATCCATGCCTGTCAGAAAGCTCTTTTTAGTTACCGGACTTAAATTTGCGCCTAAAAACCGGCAAAAAATTTTTGCCAATACATACCACTATTACTTTTTATATGAACTATTAAGGAAAAAGCATTAAAAAAAACAAGTTTTTTTATCTTTGGAGCAAAAAAAAACGTCAACATAGAACTATGGTGCTCTAATCTTTGGTCTGAAATAGCCGCGAATTAAATAATGCGTATTCATCATTTTTTTTATCTGGTAATCGGCAGATTTTGAAAAGACTACATCCGAATTCATAATTGTATCAGAATCCGGACAAACAAGAAGGGTAAAGATAATCGAGATTAAAGATTTATTCTTGACAAAAGACGGGTTTTTTTATCTGAAAGAACTACGCTGTAAAATAAGGAAATCAAAGAAGGGATATTACAATGCCAGCAACATCAATGAGTCAATTGGTCTCTCTGTGCAAAAGAAGAGGCTTTATTTATCAAAACGCGGAAATATACGGTGGAATGCAGGGAGTTTACGACTTTGGTCCCCTGGGTGTAGAGCTTAAAAATAATCTCAAACAGGCCTGGTGGAAGTCAATGGTCTATGAGAGAGATGATATAGAGGGGCTGGATACCGCTATCCTTACGAGCCGCAAAGTTTTGCAGTATTCCGGTCATGAAGATACCTTTAGTGATCCATTAGTGGATTGTAAAGAGTGCAAAACCCGGATGAGAGCCGATCATGTTAAGGATGGAAAATGCCAGAATTGCGGATCAACAGAACTGACAGAACCAAGAGAGTTCAACCTTATGTTCAGCACCAATGCCGGACCAGTTGTGAGCGATGACTCCCTTGCCTATTTACGGCCTGAGACCGCGCAGTCCATTTTTACCAACTTTAAAAACGTAGTAGATTCAACATCCCGAAAAGTACCTTTTGGAATCGCTCAAATGGGAAAAAGCTACCGGAATGAGATTACACCACGGAATTTTCTCTTTCGAGTAAGAGAATTTGAGCAAATGGAGCTGGAATTCTTTTGTGAGCCGGGAACCGAAAAAGAATGGCACACTTATTGGAAAAACGCCCGCCTGCAATGGTGGATAGACCAGGGACTTGATCCTGATAACATTGTAGCAAGAGATATTCCGGAAAATGACTTAGCACATTACGCCGACGCCTGCTTTGATATAGAATATAAGTTTCCTCATGGAATGGATGAACTTGAAGGAGTAGCCTCACGAATGGACTATGACCTGGGAAATCACACCAAGGCTCAAAAAGATTATGATATAAAGGCTCATGTTCATGAAAACAGTGACTCCAACACCAAGATGGCAGTAATGGACGATAAGAATAAGTGGTATATTCCTTATGTAGTTGAACCTTCAGCCGGTGTAGAGCGTGGATTTATTGCCGTACTTACCGAAGCCTATACGGAAGAGGATCTTGGCGAGGGAAAATCACGGGTAGTTCTAAAGCTGAAAAAGCACCTTGCTCCAATTAAGGTTGCCGTAATACCTCTGAAGAAAAACAAAGAGGAGATTGTAAATACCTGTAAAGAGATCAAGCAGAAGCTGCAAAAGCTTGGAATTGGCAGAATATTGTACGAAAATACCGGAAATATTGGAAAGGCCTATCGCCGGCATGATGAGGTTGGAACTCCAATTTGTGTAACTGTTGATTTTGACTCAATTGAAGGGGATAATCCAACGGTTACTGTTCGCGACCGGGACTCAATGGAACAGATCAAGGTTCCTATTAACGAAATTGTTGATTATGCCAAGAACTATTATATGGAATAGGCTCGCGAGCCAACAATGAAATAGTCATAGAAAAAAAAAGAGCTGCATTCAATTGATGCGGCTCTTTTTTTGTTTAAAACAGCAGGAGAAGACATATGAAGAGCAGGTTGATATTATTTTTTTTCGCCTTGAGCATTCTTTTTTTAAACGGATGCAGTAAATCAACTACGGATGCGGGATTTGCCAAAATCCCCTTTTGTGATGAAGGAGCGGGCTTTGGGCAAGCCGGTTTTACAAGAAACGTGTACGGACTGTTGAAAGGAAGAGGTCGTTACGAAGTAAGCAAACTGCGTGGTTGGCGCCCGTCATATAATGCCGTGAGTGATGGGCTTCTGTTCGCTTTAGTGAGTTGTGATAGACCTGAGCTTCTTTACGCAGAATCAAAAAAAGCATTGCGTACATTTAACAAATCATTTGTACCAAAGATATGCGCCGGAGAACAAATTGAAATCATAAAACCCACCATACTAAAATCAACCGGGCCCGGAGCTGTATTGTTTCCAAAACCTCCGGAAGGCAGTTTGTCTTGCAAGAAAGGAAAACTTTCTTTCAAAGATGATAACATGATTATTCAAAAAGCAAGAGCTGCATCCAATTGATGCGGCTCTTTTTTTTAAATTATATCAGGCTGATATCAAGTTTTATACTTGCTGATTAGACGAAATAGAAGCGCAGGTGAAATTCGTTTCAAAACATACATCAAGCGGGCTCTCCGTCCAACCATAATCAAACCCTTGTTTTTAGCAATAGCATTGACGGTTTTTGCAGCTACGGTTTCAGGTGCGATATCAGCAGTAACACCGGAGTCCGTTTCTGTGTAGGTTCCGGAGAGAATCAGCCGAAGATTCTTTCTGAAAGCGACGTGACGTCACGTCGCTTTCAAGGTGCAGGCTCCAGGTAAAATCCCCGAAAACAGGCCCATTTTAGCCCGGGGTTTTAACCCCCATGGGGCCGCAGAGCAGAACCTGGATAACATCTTCCGGTAAAACGGGCTCTGTTTATAAATTAGTTTCCCAGGGCTATAGGTTTTTCTCATAGCGTGGGGCTTCAGCCCCACGTTATGAAGAAGAAGGCCCGGTTCTGGATTTTAGTTTCTTAAGAGCAGCTGACCCTGCGGAGCAGGGAAAAAATAGGTCAGAAACTGTGTTGATACCGGGGTCAATTTTGCGAAGATGCTCCGGGCAAGGGTTTGGTTCTGAGAGACGAGTCCTGGAAAAAATCAGGAACAGAAAAACATAACCGAAAAAGACTTGAAAAGTTGCTGAATATATGCCATGATCTTAGAGATGAAGTCGAGAGGAATGGTGATATTGTTGCATGTTGGAGGATAAATAATGAATATCAAAGTTAAAAACAATGTAGATTGGATTGGGAAAATCGATTGGGAATTAAGAAAATTCCACGGAGATGAATATTCCACGCATAAGGGTTCAACATATAATTCATATCTCATTAAGGAAGAAAAAAATCTTGTAATTGAAACGGTCTGGAAACCATTCGCGAAAGAATATGTTGATAATCTTAAAAAAGAAATTGATTTAAGCAAGATTGATTATGTAGTCGCGAACCATGCAGAAACAGATCATAGCGGCGCTCTTCCTGAATTAATGCGGCACATTCCCGATGTTCCTGTCTATTGTTCAAAAAATGGAATGAAATCTATTAAAGGGCATTATCATAAAGATTGGAATTTTGTACCGGTAAAAACCGGTGATACAATTGACGTTGGCAATGGAAAATCATTAGTATTTGTTGAGATGAAAATGCTTCATTGGCCCGATAGCATGGCCTGTTATTTAACCGGGGATAATATCTTATTTAGTAATGATGCTTTTGGTCAACATTACGCGAGTGAATTTATGTTTAATGACCGTGTAGACCAGAATGAATTATTTAATGAATGTATAAAATACTATGCCAATATTCTTACCCCTTTTAGTCCTTTTGTTGTAAAAAAAATAAATGAAATTTTAGAGATGAAAATCCCAATTGATATAATCGCCACCAGTCACGGTGTAATCTGGAGAGACAATCCCATACAAATCGTTGAAAAATACATGTCCTGGGCTAAGGACTATCAAGAAGATCAAATAACAATTCTCTATGACTCAATGTGGGACGCAACCAAAATAATGGCCGAAAATATCGCTTCAGGCATAAAAAAGTCCGATGAAAAAACAACTATTAAACTATTTAATATTTCCAAAACCGATAAGAATGATATTATTACTGAAATATTTAAATCCAAAGCAATATTAGTCGGTTCTCCAACTATAAATAAAGGTATTTCAGTAGCAACAGCCGGGATATTGGAAGAAATAGAAGGTTTGCAATTTAAAAATAAAAAAGCTGCCGCATTTGGCAGTTATGGCTGGAGTGGCGAATCAATAGCTAAAATAACAAAGTCA
>JAAENB010000994.1 GCA_024224995.1 bacterium
AAGTGACACAGGGGCAGTGGAAGGCGATTATGGGGGAGAACCCTTCATATTTTAAAAATTGCGGGAATGAGTGTCCGGTGGAGACAGTGTCATGGGAAGATGTGCAGAAGTTTATTGAAAGGCTGAATCAGATAAAGGGTGCAGGCACATATCGCCTTCCTACTGAGGCAGAGTGGGAATATGCGTGCAGGGCAGGGACAACAACAGCTTTATATAGCGGTTCGATAGAGATTTTGGGAAATAGAAATGCGCCTGCTCTTGATCCGATTGCTTGGTATGGCGGGAACAGCGGCGTTAAGTACAAAGGGGGATGGGACAGTTCGGGCTGGTCTGAAAAGCAGTATGAAAATGACAGATCCGGCACACATCCAGTTGGAAAGAAGAATCCTAATGCTTGGGGGCTGTATGATATGCTGGGCAATGTATGGGAATGGTGTCAGGATTGGTATGGTGAAGAATATCCTTCAGGCAGTGTTATAGATCCGGAAGGCCAGTCAACAGGCAGTTACCGTGTGTTGCGTGGCGGGTCGTGGAACTACGCTGCCAGGAATGTGCGCTGCGCCAACCGGGGCTGGTACTCACCGGATGACCGGGGCGGCGACGCCGGTTTTCGTGTGGTGTATTCGCCGCCCCAGTAAGATGTTTCTGAGTTCTGAAATTCTGGAGTTCTGAATTCTGAACGGGGGTGTGGGGGGTGTCCCCACCGCGCGAAAATTTTTTTTATTTGCTTTTTTTTTCTGCAAGGATTTTGTATAAGAAACAGGATTCATAAGAAAGGGATTTAAAAGGAGTGCCAAACATACTGTTTGGCAAAAAAAGAATAAATGTCCAAAAAATATAAAGAATCACCGATATTTGTCAAAACCTTTGATTTCCTGAAATGGATACTG
>JAAENB010000995.1 GCA_024224995.1 bacterium
TTATCACTTTTTTAGAGCGCTACTTTTCATATACAAGACCGTTGTGTTTAATTTGAAAAAATGATTGCCGAAATTAATAAAGCTTGGAATTGGAAAGGAATCAATGTGACCGAAATTATTCGGACAAACGACTTTGGTAATTTGATTTTCAAAACAGACAAAAACGAATATTGGAGAATCTGTCCCGAAGAAATTAGTTGTGAAAAGATTGCGGAATCGGAATCTGAATTTGACCGAATTTCTACCGACTCGGAATTTATTGAGGATTGGAAAATGACCCACCTTGTGAATATTGCAAAATCGGAACTCGGAGAATTAGCGGAAAACCAAAAATATTGTTTAAAAATGCCAGCAGTTCTTGGAGGAGAATATGAAAAGTCCAACATTGGAAAAATAAGTTTTGCGGAACTGATTTCTTTTAGTGGAGATTTAGGTTTTCAAATTAAAGATTTGAAAAAAGGTCAAAAAATTAATCTGAATATAAAAAACTAAACACAACAACGTGTATAATTAATTGCTTGGTTCAGGTCTACTCGGAATTTCCTTCGGAAATTCCTCTGGTTCGTGAATGTTTGCTAAATTAGTTGCTTAAACACGCAACTAACCATACATCAAACGTTGTGCTTCATACTCAAACCGAACGAAACTGTTTGAAGAATTAGAAAAATACGAATCAAATGGACATTTCTTTTTTGGAGAAAATGATGAACTTGAA
>JAAENB010000996.1 GCA_024224995.1 bacterium
GTCGGTTAAGCGGGGGAGGTTACCCTCCCAAAAGGCTGTTACCAGCCTACACGCTCACCTAAGAACGGAGCGTATCAGTTTCCCGGTACTCCGCTCAAGCCTCACAAAGGCTCTCGGGGGAAAACCCAGCTACTCTCATCTGTCCTTCAGACGTCCTTACCTTCCGTTTAGCTCGCTTAATAAAGTAAGCTTTATAGACGGGGTTATAAGGATTGGCGTCTGCTCGGATTTTAATGTGTCGACGGATAGGAATACTGCTCGCCCTTTCTAATTTCAATGTACCTTTCTCTGTTTCAGCATAGAAGGTCCATTTTGGAAGTAATGGGGGCATGAAATATTTTTCCGCAACCCATTTCTTGCCCTTTTTTGGATGTCTTCTAACTGTCCAGTTCCAGAGTGCATTGAAAATTTCACTATCGACGCGTGCAAACACGTCCTTCGATACCACATGTCTGAAGTAGTAGGCCCAGCCTCTAATCATAGGGTTGAGTTTCTCTATAAGATCTTCAGTTTTAACTGTGGGTCTGGATTTAATTGCCTTTCTGATATTCGACAAGAAGTTCTTTATGCTAGCCTTGCAAGGTTTGATAAGAAGTTTACCTTTATACTTCCTTACATTGTGGCTAAGAAAATCAAATCCCTCGTCTATATGAGCTATTGTCGTCTTTTCTTCCGATAACATTAACCCTCTTTCTTTCAGAAATTTTGCAACCCTCGGTTTGACTTCATTCTCTAAAAGTTCCTTAGAACGCCCAGTGATAATGAAATCGTCGGCATAAACCACTACATACACCTTATCTGCTTTCTTAAAGCCTTTTCGAATTTCTTTTTCCATTCCGCTTAAAGTAGCATTAAGAGCTGTTGGAGATATTATACCACCTTGCGGAGTCCCCATTTTAGTGGGAAAGAATGTTCCTTTATCGATATATCCGCTTTTTAACCATTTCTGAAGCATCGATTTATCAATACAAATGTTATTTTCTAACCATTCATGAGAGATTTTGTCGAAGCAAGCTGCAATATCACCCTCAAGAATATATGGCGCGGACCCTTTTTGACAGAGTGCGTTGAAGCATTGTTCAATGGCATCAGCACACGATCGTTTTGGTCTAAATCCATAAGAGTTCTTGTCGGCAATCATTTCAACTACAGGGTCAAATCCAAGAAGATACAGTGCTTGCATCCCTCGGCATTTCATTGACGGGATACCTAAAGGTCGCTTCTTTCCATTCTTTTTGGGAATATAAATCCTTCTTAATGGCTGAGTTTTGTATCCCTTTTGTTTTAGATCTAAAGCCGCTTTGAGTTTTTTGGCTTTAGTGTTCCAAATAATACCATCTACACCAGGAGTTTTACTTCCCTTGTTCGATGAGACTCGTTTAGCCGCTAATAGTTTAGCATAAAACGAACGAGATAGGAGACGTTGTAAGGCTTTTACTTTACCCCAACGCCCCTGTTCAATAGCTTTCGCGATACGCACCTGAAGCCTTCTTACATGCCTTTCTACCTTGTCCCAATTGATGGCGTCCCAAGATTTCAGTTCAGCTGAGGGTGCACCAGTTAACAATTTTGTTAAAGTCATTTGCTTTCCTTCATTCAAAGGTTCTTCAGATTATCTCGCGTTATGAGACCAGTCGGAAGTCCGCCCACTTTCGTGTTGGGTAATGTTTAAACCCATATTTTGACCATTACAGTCAAACATTCGCATTTTCCGACCTCCTTTACCCACACTCCTATAGGCTTTCCTCGCAGTCAGCTGTCCTATCAACAGTAATAGGAAGAGTATGGGCTTACCACGTTCCACCGATATTATGCTCAGTGGGTTAGGAGTTCGCTCTCGACCGGAAAGAATTTTTGACCTCGGACTCATACAAGCAAACTGAGTCCCTTCTAACTTTGCCTTTTTTGGCTCAAGCGTAACAACCATTTTCGCTTGTTTCGACTGACGATCTTTAAAACGAATTCACATATGTTCTCCATACCACTGCCCACTAGTGCTCACCCAGATATGGTTTCCAGGAGAACCATCCACTCACGCTTCTGGTCCCGGGCAGATGCCCTTCGCTACATTGTCAGACCCGCTCTTTATTCAGGGCCCTAGTTTCCCCCAGAGGCATGGGGGGTTTTCCTAATTGAAAACAATAATTTCGGCGACATCGTGTCGCACAGCTCGCTCTCGACCGGAAAGAATTTTTGACCTCGGACTCATACAGACAAACTAAGTCCCTTCTAACTTTGCCGTTTTGGCTCAAGCGTGACAACCATTTTCGCTTGTTTCGATTGACGATCTTTAAAACGAGTTCACATA
>JAAENB010000997.1 GCA_024224995.1 bacterium
CGCTTTGGCTGCCTTGACGTTGGCCTGGAATGCGGCGGATGGGGAAAAGTTGTTTCTGAAGTAACAGTCGTAGATTGTTAAACGGGTTTTTGCTGTTATTCCCGGTGGATTGGAAATTCTACAATACACCGGGTACCGTCTTTTTCTTCAATGTTGAAGCGCCCCTTAAGCTGTTTTATCAATGAGCTGCAAAGATTCAGTCCCAGAGAATCAAGTGTTGATAAATCAAAACATTCAGGAAGACCAATGCCATTGTCCTCAACGATGATGACCGCACCAGCATTGGTCTTTTTCATTGACAGCTTAATTGTGCCGCTTCTCCCTCCGGGAAAAGCATACTTAATAGCGTTTGTTAGTAATTCGTTAATTGCTATCCCAATGGGGATGACCGTTTTTATTGGAGTTTTTACAGAGTCATATGAAGTTTCCGGAGTAATATTGTTCGAAAAACCCGATAAAGAAGAAACGACCCTGCCGATATATTCATTAAGCGCAAGCCTCCGGTTTTTCAACCAGGGAACCAACTAATAAAAAACCACGCGCAATTCCCCGAACAATAATGTCGCAGCGCTGCTGCCAGCCGGTTTTTTTATAGTTTGCAGTTATAAATTCCCGGTCATAAAGATCCATAAGGATAAGATCAATTACCGTTTTCTCATCAAAAACAGTTTCTATTGCTTCTTTACCATTAAGGACATGGACAACCGTATAACCATACTTCTTAAGATCCTTTATTTCCACCATTGCTGTTATGGCTTCATCTTCCACAAGAAGAATTATTTTTTGTTTATTATCCGGCATAATCAATATTTTAAATAACAAAAACTATAAAATCAAACATTTTTTTTATTTTTTCGCTGACGCGGTTATGAATAATTCTGGACGTAAGCAGTCACCTATATAAGAATTGTTTTACAGGTTTTACAGATTGAAGAGCTTAAAAAAAAGGAGATACAAAATGTCCGAACACAAACAATTGATCAATCCTCCCGGAACAGAGGGAATTTACAAAACAATGCAATTTTCACAGGCAGTAAAAAAAGGAAATACGCTCTGGGTCTCGGGCCAG
>JAAENB010000998.1 GCA_024224995.1 bacterium
CCTGGCCTGAAACCAGCCAGTAAAGGCGTTGCACTGCAACGTCTCTCAGAACCAGACCCTTTCCCGGAATCTCCATAACCCTGGCCGGAAACCAGCCAGTAAAGGCGTTGCACTGCAACGTCTCTCAGAACCCAACCCGTGCCCGGAGCATCTTCGCAAAACAGACCCCGGTATCACCACAGTTTCTGACCTATTTTTCCCGGCCAAGCCGGTGTTGTTCTTGACCGATCACCGGTTACCCGGCCCACAGGCCTCCGATTACCTTCCCCTTGCCGGCTTTCCGCGTTTTTGATCTTCAACGGATCAGGGATGAACACCGCCGCAGGCTATTAAGAAAGAAAAAAAACTTGTTAAAACACTTATGATCGTGTATACTTTGTGTATACGCAAAAAAATTAAATTAAATTAAGTTTAGTTATCCAAAAGAGACTAAATAAACAAAGGAAGGTTATCATGAAATTGAATTCAAAATTTAAAGCATTATTGCTTACTGTCGCACTTGTCTTTGGCGCGTCCATTTTTACACAACTGGGTGCCATTACCAATGGAAAAGGCCCCTTTGTCCAGCTCTGGTTCAAGAGTCTGAATACTAACTGTGAACATATCGCTTTTGCAGGTCTTCTCGAGTCAATGCCTGTAAAACGATCTCAACTACAAGCGGGTGATATTATTCTAAAGAAGATTTATGTTAACCCTAACCTGGTGATTGGTGCAGTGGTTGGTGCGCAAAAAAAACTTTTTGATGCGGCCAGGAGAGACACTTTTCAGTCTTCACCGGGTTTTACTGTCCCGGCTAATGCAAAGGGGTCATTCTGGAGCGGACATGTAATGCTTTATATGGGGAATAATGAGGTTGCTGAAAGCTCAAACGATAAAAAGGGCGTTGTTCTTAGCCCCATAACAGACTACGATCACTATGGACTCGTGGTATATCGGTGTACCGACAAAGAGGCTATTACTGCGGCGGGTTTATTGGCAAGGAAATGGGTAGAACTACCCACAAAAAAGAAGATCGGTTATAGTTCGAAGCACTGCCTGACTGCGTTTTCAAATACTTCTAAATGGGGTACCGACGGAATGGGTAGACAAAAAGCCCTGTTCGAAGATAAAAATAGAAAACCTCCCACAAAGAATATGATGTGCTCTGAGTTTGTTACCTATCTGTACCAGGTCACCGAATTCCCAACAATAAGACTTGACGCGAAGCATACAGCACCTATCAGGCTGGAAGAATATCTTAATAAATCAAACAAGTTTACCTTAGTAGGGGCCGTCAGGGCACGAATAGGGGCGGCGGGATGCCACGATTAAGTAAGAAAAAAATCGGTGGTGAGGAGGCGTCGCCGTATCACCACCACCGGGCAATAACGATTTTATTGCCCGGTGATGCCTGGCCCCGTTGACCTACCTGTCAAAATCTTCCGCGTCAACGTCGGTTCTCTCCCGCAGGAACGAAGGAAAGCGCGGTACACCGCCGTCCGTCAGCTCCTGGTAACGGTATGTTATAAGGGCTCCAATTGGAGGAGGATTCTTTCGTTCTTCGTCGGTAAAACCGGTACCCACGGAAAATTCAACCCCGCCTTTTGCCACAACCTTGAGCGCCCCCATACTGCCTTTATGCTTACCCTTTCCTTTGACGTGTTCAATAACAATGGCTTCGGCGTCATGAAAGGTCTTCACCTTGAGAAGGGTAGAGGATCGCCCCTTCTCGTATAATGAACCGGGCTTGCGAAGCATGAGTCCTTCTCCGCCCAGGTCTTCAACGCGCTTGAGTTCTTCCCGCATGTGAGCAGTGTCGCGGCACACCTCCTGTTCAAGAAAAGAGGCATAAGCCGGGTTATTATCGGCAAAGTATTTTTTTAAGAACTCGACCCGGTCTTCAAAGCCTTCTTTGCGGTTAAGAGCGTCGAATACAACGTAGCGGACGTCTTCCCACTGTTTGCCCGCGTCCATCCTGCGAACTATGCTTACTGTTTTTTGAAACATTTTCCTGCCGACCCAGAGTTCACCGTCCAGGGGAAAAGAAGGGAGGTCTTTCGTAAACCAGTCGGGCGCGCAATATTCGTTGCCCTGACGGGAATAAAAAGTCTTACCGTCCCAGTACGCGCGGACACCGTCCAGCTTCTCGCTCATAATCCAGCCCGCGATATCGATATCTTCTTTCCAGCTATGGGCAAGGAGTAGAGGAG
This sequence comes from bacterium, assembly GCA_024224995.1. Next base: position 2,190 of record JAAENB010000998.1, read on the forward strand.
GTTTTTTCACGTCGCTCTTCGCGGCAGCAGGCTCGGGGACAGGAGTGTCTCCGCCAATTCGCTCAAGCTCCGCTTCAGCTCCTCTTAGTTTGATAATATGCTTACAGGTTCTTCTATCGATCTTTTTGGACTGGTTGCGCCAGGCAGGACATGAACAGGAATACACACCGCCAACGTTTTTTATCGTATAGGGTTTTGCAGCGGAGCCCTGCATCTCTATGGTCTCTCCGTCTGCCAGGTTTTGCTGCTTCCCGGAAAACAGGCCGCTGCTCTTTGCCGCAGCCGGGTCCCCTCCGCTGCTGCCGCTGCCGGGCTCAACATATCCCTTTCCTGTTTTCTGCGAAACAAGTTTTTCCGCGTCGGCAAGGGCTTTCTCTTCGGAATCAAATTCTTTGGTTTTGCTGGTGCCGTCGGTTCCTGTTTTTCCGTAGGTAACAGTATGGGCGGCACCGTCTGTTTCAATCTTCCAGAATTTCGATGATTTGTCGTCTATAAATTCAAGCTCTTTTTTCATTATTGTCTCCATGTGAAAAGGGATTGGTGAGGGCGGTTATATGTTATATGATCATTTATAAATCATATTTTTGGGGATTTGTCAAGTCTTATTTTATGAGCGGTAAAGACGGTGCCGGGGTGAGGGCATTAACCTTCAAAGTCCGTAACCTGTTAAGAGCCGCAGCCAGTTCCAGCTTCCGAAAAGCAGCATAATCCCCAACAGGCCAGGGGCTTAGAACATCAAGACCATTAAGGGTGATATCATTCGAGACAAGGTCGAGTATTTCTTTCAAGGACCGGACCCCGTCCATATACCTGGTGGCATAATAGAGGGCATCACCAATGGCTTTGGTCTGGCTGGTGTCAACCAGCTGTTCAATAGCACCAAGGTCGATAGTAGATGACCCGAACATAATCGAATGCAGTCCTTTGGGCGAAATTTTAACATCCCGTTTCCCTTTGCTGGCATCAAAGCTGCTGGCGAGAGGAGCCCGTTCGATGATGTCACCAAAGCGGTCACCGCCTTCGGCAGAGCGTTCGGCCCGGTATTTTTCCGCGATGGCACGAGCCTGGTCCGTAACCACCAGGGGTTTGTATTCCACCATGCAGATAATGGAATCGGCAATGTCGAAATAATCGCCTGAGCCGCCAATAACAAGGATCGTGGAAATGTTCCGGTCATTATACAAAAGACGAACCTTGTCGATAAACGGCGTAATAGGCTCTTTATCTTTCGAAACCAGCTCCTGCATGCGATGGTCGCGGATCATAAAATTCGTCGCGGAGGTGTCTTCGTCAATGAGAAGAACTTCGGCACCCGCTTCAAGGGCTTCGATAATATTGGCCGACTGGGACGTACTGCCGCTGGCGTCATCGGAACAAAAGGCGTTAGTGTCCCTGTTAAACGGCAGATTATTAATAAAGGGCGAAATGGACGTTTTTTCAATACGGCGGCCGTCTTCGGCCCGGATCTTAACCGCATCGGGGTTGGTAACCACGAATTCACGGCCGTCGCCGGGAATGTGATTGTAAATGCCCAGTTCCAGGGCGTTTAAGAGCGTGGACTTGCCGTGGTAGCCGCCCCCAACAATAAGGGTGATCCCGTTTTTAATGCCCATACCCGAAATGGGACCCCTGTTGGGCAGATCAACTGAGATCCTGAGGGAATCGGGAGAAGAGAAGGGGACAATAGTTCCGCTGGACAGGGGACGGTCGTCGATACCGCTTTTCCGGGGAAGAACGGAATTGTCGGCAACAAAGGCAGCGCAGCCCCGGTTGTTGAGATTGATTCGCAGGAAGTCGGCGTCTTCAGCGGTTTCAATATGGGAATATAACTTTTGAGAGTCAAGGTTTTTGAAAAAGAGAGAGGCGCTCACGATTTGGGGCAGCTCGGAAAAGAACATTTCTTCCGCGTCTCTGCCCGCGATCTTACGGCCGAAAGCGGGCAGCCCCATGAGGAACCTGGCTTCAACAAATTCATTAGAGATAAAAACAGAAGTCCGTTCCAGGATCTCCTGCCCTGGCCGGTCGATAATAATGGCCCCGCTTTTACCGGAGCCTCTCCGTTCCCGGGAGAATTGTTTCACGGCCCGGTGAAATTCCCGGCTTAAAAAATCCCTGAGAGCAATTTCCCTGCTTTTGGAATTGAAGGAATCGGCAGGGAAAAGGGCATTGTTCGCGTCAACACGAACACGGATACGGCTCGGAAGCGCGAAGGGATCGCCCTGAACATGGTCGATGAACAGGGTGAAATCCCGGAACCGGTAGACGTTTTTTATATCTTTATATGCTTTATAACCTTTACCGTTAATGCGCAGTAAAATATTTTTGAGATCTTCCGAATCCGCCATGTTAATATCGGCCTTCTTCGGAATCAACATTATGGAGTTTCTGTTTTTGAAGCATCATCTCCAGGTCGGAAGAGGAGAGCAGCCTGTTGATAATAAAATACTGGCCAATAGGCTGCTGCATCTTTTGCTGTTTTGCGATGATAGCCCTGTGCTGGAACGAGTTGATGAACCCAAGCCGGACAGCGCAGTCGCCGAATTTTTCACGGAACCTGACTTGTTTAAGAATAGCAATAATTTCATTGGAAGTAAGGATATTCATTTTAAGAGCGATCCTGCCGAATTGAGGACGCTGTTCCCGCTGCCAGGCAATGGCATCGAGAAGAGAGCGAAGAGTAATGAGGCCGGCATAGAACAAAGCCTGGCCAATGAGAACCCTGCCGCGAAGGCGGAACGTGGAGCTGAAAATATCAGACGAATTATTTTTTTTCCTATCCGTAAAACTGTTTTTGTGATATTTTTTACGAAACTGGTTTTCTTTTTTTTGTTTCTCGTGAATATCCCGGAAATTTGCCCTGGATTTTTTTAGAGAATGTTTATTCTGAATAAAATTATGCAGGTTTTCATAAGAAAGAGTCAGTTCGTTAAAACGCTCTTTAAGAACATGCTCGTTCATGCCCAGGGCTTTGGCTCTGTCGGGATGGTATTGAAAAGCCATATTCCTATAGGCAGCTTTAATAGTAGAAAGTTGAAGATTATTAATGTCATCCATGCTGAAATTCGTTTCAGGGGAGAAAAGTAATTTGTACGCCCGAACGATGTTCTGTTCAAGGATTATATTCGTTTTCCGGTTCATCAGGTTCCTCTTAAAAATAGATTGGTCTATTATATTACTTCGGTAAAAACAGGATCAGATAATAAAAAAAAACCGGATTTCCAGGTATATCCGGTCTGGGTGGTTGGACTTTGTCTTGACTTATAAAGATAGACTCTGGTATGGTTGATTTTATAATATTGCAGAACCGGGTTTAAGCAATACTGAATAAAGTTAAATATTATTAAAGCGGCAGAGTCCATGAATTATACAATTTACGATACCCCTATTTTAAAAACTTTATTGCGGTGGGGATGCATCGCTTTTTTAAAGGTCTTTGGATGGAAAACGGAAGGATCACTTCCTGAAAAACATAAATTTGTAATGATCGCGGCGCCGCACACCACCAACTGGGATTTACCAATGGTATTGACGCTTTGTTTTGTATTCCGGGTAAAGATATACTGGATGGGTAAAAAGGAGATGTTCCGGTGGCCGTTTGGCCCGGTAATGAGGTGGCTGGGAGGCCTGGCAATTGACCGGACAAAAAAAGCTAATATTGTTGACCAAACCATAGATATATACAACAGTCATGAAGAGATCGTTATAACAATACCTCCCGAAGGAACCCGTAAGCAGGTCCGGTATTGGAAAACCGGCTTTTACCATATAGCCCACGGCGCTGGAGTTCCCATAGTGCTGGGATATATTGATTACAAAAAAAGGATCGGAGGGGTTGGGGGACCGCTTGTACCTTCAGGCGATCTTGAAGCCGACATGACAGCCATAAAGGAATTTTATTCGGGCGTAACGGGAAAATATCCATATAAAAATTCCGGGGAAATGGAGTAAGCAGGGGGAAGGTAATCGGTGGCCCTTTGGGCCGGGTTATCGGTAAAGGAAAGAAAGCCCCGGCCAAAGGCTATCTCCTTTTCCCTTGCACCTCCCTCACGTATCAAGGCAGATAATACAGACATCATCTTCGAAGGTTTCGGAGCCCCGGAACGCGATTAATTCAGTAACAATTTTATTAACAAATTGATCCGAAGGCAGGTCTTGATTGTCTTTCATAAGATGTCTCAGGGATTTTTTTTCAAAACAATTCTTCTCAAAATCAATACCCGCGTCATTAATATTCACCGCCTCAACAAGACCATCAGTATAAAGGAGCAATTTGCTGTTTTCTTCCAGGATAATGGAATTATTGTAAAATGGTTTTTTTACATCCTCAATTTCCTCATTGCTGAAGATAGCCAGGGGAACAGTTTTATTCTTCGCGGATAACTGTTCGATTTTATTTGTTGATATCATATAAGGGAGATTATGCCCGGCACTGGAGTAGATAAATTCTCTACTACTAAGGTCGTAAATACCATACAGAGCCGTGACAAAATTTCCGCCGGTATGGTTAAGGAGAAAATTATTCAGTTTACGCAGGAAATCAGCCGGGTTTTCTCTGCTGTTGCCCGGCTGGAGCGTGAAGCTTTTAATCAGCGACGTAATAAACGCGGCAGGAACCCCATGCCCGGAAACGTCGCTCAAAAAGATGCCAATAAGCTTTGATTCCCGGAACGTGGTAAACTCAAAGAAGTCACCGCCAACCTGGTCCATCGGTTTGTAATAAAACGAAATCTTTGAATGAGGGCTTCCCGAAGGGATAAATTGCATCTGAATTTCACGGGCCATAATCAGTTCTTTTTCAATGGTTTCGTTCCGGATCTTGAGTTTGTTCCGTTCTTTAGCCAGTTCTTTAACCTGGGTAATATCATGGGCAATCAGGACAAACCCCAGGGGGTCTCCGGTTTTTTCGTCGATCTTTGAGTAGGACATGTTCACCGGGATTAATGAACGGTCTTTTTTAACCAGGTTAATTTCAACAGTATTGGATGTGCTGATATTCTTCATCTCTTCTATATAGATTTTTTTTACCAATTCTTTTTCCAGGACAAATTCCACGCCGACCCGGCCCATCACTTCACTCTCTTTGTAGTCCAGCAGTTTGTTAACCATGGAATTGACCTTAATGATCTTTCCTTCGGTGTTAACCAGGATAAGAAGATCGTTCATTTTTGAGATGATTTCATCAACGGCAAAATCCGGGGTAAGGACCATGAGATTGTACCGGACCATAGCGTACCAGGCACCCAGAAGCCAGGTTAACAGGAAAATATGACCAACCTGCGGCAAGGGCGTTCCTCCGGTGAGGTGGAAAAGAACATTGAAAATATAGGTCATGATAATCGTGAGCGGTACGGTAATTAAATAAATCCATGCCTGCCTTTTTTCCCGCTGGATTTTTGTTATCCTGTTCCACCGGAAGATTAAGAACAGGGCGAATAGAAGAAAACCGGTTGTATAAACAAGAAAGATAATTGCCGGGAATTTATCCTCCGGAGGTTTTTCGTATACATAGCTGCCGGTAATAGTAAAACCGCTGGAGAATATAATAGCCGTGAAGCATAAATACGTAAAAATAATGCCTGGAACAAAAAGAAGAATATGCAGGACTTTATACCGTGAGAGTAGATTGTTTTTCGTAAGGCAGAGAACATGATATAAATAGAGACCTGCGATATTTGCCCAGCCTAATGAAGATAAGCGGTACCAGAACCATGCTTCTTTTTCTGTAGATGAGGACTGGAGAAATACGGAGGTGAAAAGCCAGGTTGCGCTGCATATGGCAAGGTAAAGAAAAGACCTGTTCACCTTTGACTTTGGATCAAGAATCAGCGCATAGATGCCAAGGTATAATGCGACAATGGCGGCAAAGAAAAATATAAGAGAAACAATATTCATAATACATAATTGTACAATGAACAATACGAAATATCAAATAAAAAAAGAGATTAATTATAAAAACAAACGTACCGCTACACGCTGATCTTTACTTTTTTGACAGTTTCGTCATGATTTTCTGTCATATAATCGACCTCAAATTTACTTTTTGTCGTGATCGTGAAAAAGTGATTCAGCTTGGCTTTATTAAAGAGTCTCTGGATTGTGTAGTTTAAACCGAAAAATACCAGTTTTATTTTTTTCTTCATGGCATTGTTTAAGAAAAGAACAAGACTTCCTATTCCGGAGGAGTCAATTTTGTCCAATTTAGTGCAATTAATGGCAATAATTTTTGGTTTTTTAGCTAACTGCTTGTACCAGATGTCCTTAACACGATTGATCGATTCTATATTTAGTTCACCTTCGATGTGGACAATAATTATATGAGTTTCCCTTAATTCTTCTATAAAGACTTTCATCATTGTCCGTACCCCCTTGGGGAAAGTTCGAGGTTCAAAGTTTAAAGTTCAAAGTTTTTATTTTCGGAGCTTTCGTCTCCGCAGAACTTTTTTTGACCCTGTTGACTTTCCAAATTTGTTATTGCCGGCCGCTCATAGTGGCTGGCTTCTTAAACCCTCCTGTACCAGTGGGATCTGACTGGTAGAGACTGTTGTCTTTTCTTAGTATCGACAGAAGGTTTAAAAACTTGAATTAAAAAAGTGCTCTATAAAAGGAATTAAAGCAGAGAAAAAATACCTACTCTGCAATAACAAGAGCTTCATTTAGCGCAATAATCGTTTTTTTGTAATCTTCCCGGTCAATGACAAAGTGTATATTCACCTGCCTGGTGGACTGGGAAACACAAGCAACATTAACATTGTTCTGGGCAAGGGCAACAGCCGCTTTGGCAAGAACTCCCGGTTTAGCAATGTTAGAGCCAATGGCGCAAACAACAGCAACATTCATATCTATAACCTGATCGTATTTTTCTCTCAGTTCTTTAATAATCAGGGTATTCTTTTCATGTTCCCAGATAACCAGGGAAATACTGTTTGCGTTGATTGATTTTAGCAGGTAGCTGATCTTATTCTTTTTCAGGATTTCCATAATTTTTACGTCAAACATAATATCTCCCAGCATGGAAGGGTCGTATATTTCAACAAGATGGACCTCATCGGTACCGGTAACAATTTCAACTTTCGATTCTTTGCCAATATAGTCTTTTGATATGAGTGTGCCCGGGTGGTTGGGCTCAAAAGTATTTTTTATCCGGATATTGATGCCTGATTTTTCAATGGGCTTTGCTGCTTTTGGGTGAATAGCTTCCATGCCCACATCGGCCAGCTGGTCTGCCACATCATAATTAGTAAAACCAACAGGGATCGATTTTTCAATGCCCACAATTTTTGGGTCGGCCGAAGAGAGGTGGAATTCCTTGTGGATTATAGCTTCATCAGCATTAACCTCAACGGCAATTTTGCTGAAGGTAACTTCGGAATAGCCGCGGTCGAATTCACGCATAATTCCTTCGGAGCCTTTGGTATAGCCCGTAACAACAGCAATGGTTTTTGAAAAATTGACATTCTTGAATGATTTGCGGATTCGTTCGTCAATAGTCAAATATTCCGAATCATTAAAACCGCACAGATCAACAAAGGTCGCTTTGATCTTGTTATTTTTAAGGATATTAGTGCTGTTAAAGGCCGAATGAGCTTCCCCGAGAGACGCGAGAATTTCCCGCGCGGCCAGTAAGATGTTCTGTTCATTAACATACCCGGTAGCAAGAACATCAGCCATGCTTTTCAGGTAATTTTTAGCCTGTTCAACTCTATTGGTAATAAAAGCATTTGCATCCTCAAGATTGAGCCCAATGTCCGTATAGCTTTCGTTTATTTTTATCAATTTGTTGAGTAGTTTATCGAGAGACTTCGTGTATTCTTCCTGGTTCGCGAATTTCGCGTAAATACCCGCTTCCCCGGTTTTTTTATGCTCCAGAAGCCAGTTGGTAACGTTGTTATACGCAGAAACCACAAAGATCCGGTTGTATAAAGCACTTTTTTTTCTGTCTCCGATTACAATGTTTTTTAAAACATCTTCAAATTTCGACATCGAAGTTCCGCCGATTTTTTCAACTGTTAACATGTCTGCTCCTCGATATATAATATGATTATATTTTTTTTTATAATTCAGCAATTCTATTTACCTGGGCCGTAAGATTCATTAAAAAGGCGTTTCGTTCCTGGGAGATGTGGCCTTTTTCATCGTATTCTTTTCGCATCATAATATTCAGAGTCTTATCTATGTCACAGCCTGTTCTTTCAAGATAGTTTTCAGTGAGCGCCCGGTATTCCAGGGTGGCAGAGAGAGTTATATCAAAAAATGCCTCTGCGTCACTGCCGGTAACATACCAGGTGTGCGGCATGCCGATGATCTCCGGTTTAAGGGCTTTTAATTTCACGATAGATTCCAGGTAATCTTTGTACGAAGATAAGAATTCCGGCTGCACCTCGTCCGGGTTCTCCCAGTTTGGCACACCCAGAGCCTCACCGGGAAAAAGCGCGCCAATCTCAGGAATATAATAAGAGAGAGAATCGGCAGTATGTCCGGGGCTTTCATATACCCGGCAGGTAAGACCGCCAAGGTCAATGCTCGATCCTTCTTGAAGAACCATGTCCAGCTTAATGGGCTTAATTGAAAGATCCCTGGTGCCGGCAATGTCCGTAAATATTTCTCTTTGCATCTCACTTAAATTATTCATTCTTTTGAGAACGGAATCTTTTTTTAAAAGTTTTTCAATAGCAGGGAATCCGCCAATTTGAAGACCGGGAATTTCCTGCTTCAGGTAAGATACGGCTCCCAGGTGATCATAATGTGAATGGGTTAAAAAAAGATAATGAAGATTTTCTTTTGAACCAAGGATCTGTTCTATCTGTTCAATGTAGAGCGGTCCCAGCAGGTTTATGCCCGCGTCTATCATCAGGTTATGGGTTTCTCCTTTGATAATATACGAAGGATAGAGAGGGGTCGTCTGGTCAACAAGGGGATTCCTTGCAATTGAGATGTATTTATTAATATCGCCCTGAGCGTGAGATTTCATATCGTTGCCATTGAGAATTCAGGCTCATTAATTGTCAAATTATTTTTTATTTATTTTAGAGTCCAGCTGGTTTGCTGCATTCATGCTTTTAATTCAATAAAACTAATAATTGTTGACGAAGTTTTAAAAAGGGTATAGAATAGAGTATGGCAAATACTCAGAAAGAATTGAAAGAGCAGCAGGTATATGAGCACGAGCTTAGCAAGGAATTTTTGCAGTCACTTCACCGGGAAAAGATCTCCAGGCAGGAGTCCCGGGGAACCTATAGTAACCGGAAAATAGCATTTATTACGGGACTGCTTGGAATTAGCACTTTAAAGATCGGGCAGGAGCACTTTTTCTGGTTATTGTTCCTGGTGCCGCTGGTTGCCGTAGGGTATGATATATATATCAATTCGGCCGATATCCATATAAAAAAGATAGGCGCTTTTTTGCGGAATAATCCGGAAGCCGGAGTCGCAGAGAATGAAAAGGCATGGGAGCGGTTCTCTTCGGAAAGCCGGTCAAAATTTGCCCGAATTGCCGTAAGTTTTTTTACTGTAATAGCGACCATTGTAGCGGCAGCAGGCATCGTAATCGGAGCCCAGGCAGAGAAAAAAGGAGATATGTTCTGGATAGGGTATCTTGTGTGGATTGTATCGTGTTTCACCATCATCGTATTGATGCTGCTTAGCCAAAATAGTGAAATAGAGAAATTTGATAATTATAAACCAAAAACCGGGGATTAAATTCCGGAAAACAGCAAAGCCCGCAAATTAAAAATTCAAAACAAACTCTCGTAAAACCCATAGTAACTATAATAATAACTATATTAGAAATTATTAAAAAAACATTGACAAAACTGACCCGTCGGTTTTAATGAAAAAAGACTGACCGGACGTTCTTTTTCATATTCCGGATTCAGTCCCAGGAGTTAAAAATGAAATCATACAAAAATTTTATCAGCATACTTTTCTTTTCTTTCATTGTTTTTGCTTTTATTGGATGCACAACTATGGGAACAACAACAATTTCCATGACCGAACTCAAGCAAAAATACGCAGGTGAAAACTCAAAATTTATTGAGGTTCAGGGGATGAAGATTCATTACCGGGATCAGGGAAAAGGCCCGGTGCTGGTGCTGCTCCATGGAGTTTGCGCGTCATTGCATACCTGGGACGGCTGGGTGGATGAACTAAAAGACCATTACCGGATTATCCGGCTCGATATTCCCGGTTTTGGGCTAACCGGTCCAGCGAAGGACAGTAAAAGCTATACCCGTGACGGTTCTGTATGGATGGTCAATGAATTCGTAAAAGCTCTTAACCTTAAGAAGTTCCATATTGCCGGAAATTCCTTAGGCGGGTATATTGCCTGGAATTACACCCTGGAATATCCTAAAAAAGTAAATAAATTGATCCTTATTGATTCGGTTGGGTATAAACAGACTATGCCCTGGCTGCTGAAAGTGGCCAGTAACCCGGTATTACGTCCTATGGTTCGGCATATGATGCCGCGTTATTTTATGCATCAGGCTGTTGAAGAGGTTTTTGGCGATAAATCAAAGGTCACCGATAAGCTGAAAGACCGGTATTTCGAGCTTGCCATGAGAGAGGGGAACACCGGCTCCTATGTTGATGTATTTACTATTATGCGGGAGCTCAGCGACAAAGAAGAGATCTCCACCGGGATAAAAAATATTCAGCATCCAACACTGGTAATGTGGGGCGGCAAGGATGAATGGATCCCGTATAAATATTTCAAGAACTGGAAAAAAGATATCCCCAACGGCCTTTTTATCACGTATACCAATGCCGGGCATACTCCCATGGAAGAGATCCCTGCTATGACCGCCGGTGACGCGCATAAATTTCTCTCAGGAAAAATTGGTCCCGACGCAATAGAACCATCACCAAAAGAACCGGAGAAAACAAAACCTTCGGTAAAAGTGATAGGGAAGCTGAAATAACCGTTGTGGGGAAGTGCGGTACAATGAAAGCGAGGTTACGAACCTCGCCTTCCCTGCGGCAGGATCGCTAGAGTTCAATCAATAAAAGAGTAATATCATCTGCAAATTCAATGCCTTCCGTAAATTCTTTCAGGTCATTATAAATAGATTCAACAATATTTTTCTCACCTTTGTTGATGTATTCACTGAATTTTTCCCTGAGCCGTTTTTCCGAGTAAGCGATACTATTTGTATTATTCTGTTCAATTATTCCGTCCGTAAAAAAGAGGATTTTATCCCCTTCTTCAATTTCAAGTTCTACCTGGCTGTATTTCGCTTCTTTGACGAGTCCCAGGGGAGAGCCCATACTTTGTATTTCAATAAAGTCGTTGATCTCTTTTTTCCAGAACAGGGGATGATGATGTCCGGCTTTTGCCATTGAAATAATATTCTGTTTTTTATCGATGAGGGCGTAATAACAGGTGGCATAAAGCCTGGAAATGACATTGGCAAAATGTTTATTCAGATATCGCATAAATTTGGTCGGTTTGTCTCCAAGCTGGCTGATTATTATCGATACCGCACTTTTTAGCACTCCCGTTCCAAGAGAAGCGGTTATTCCATGACCCTCAACATCGGCGATTATTATTCCGACCCGTTCTTCATCCAGCTTGAGGATATTAAGGAAATCGCCCCCTACGGCAATGCATGGCTCATAAATATAACTCTGGCGAATATTTTTTAACAGGGATTCTTCCCCGTCAAGTCCCTTGGTGTCTATGAGATAGCTCTGTATTGTTCGCGCGTGGGAAAGGTCTTCGTCTATTACCTGTAATCGGGCCGATTTTTCTTTAAGGACATGCTGGGAAAAGGTAAAGTTGGATATGGCATGCCTGAAGCGGGTAAAGGTCTCATTCAGGCAGTTCCGGTAAAATATATTGGCAATCTTTAGCTCCTTTTCCAGCAGCTTTTCAAAATCGTGCCTGCTGAGCCTGAATACTTCCACCTGTCCGCAGCTTTCCACGTCCGCGGACCGAGGCAGCTCATCTATAAGGGAAAGTTCGCCAAAATAGGATCCGCGTTCCAGGTTCCCCAGGGAAACCATATCTTTCCCTTCTATCCGGGATATTTTCACCGATCCCTTTTTGATTATATACATTGAGTCCCCTTCCTCACCCTGTTTAATAATAAGGCTTTCCGGAGGGTATACAATAGGAACCAGGAGCGGTGTTATGAGCTTAAAATCACTTTTATCGAATCCCTTGAAAACAGGTATTGTCTCGATTAATTTAATAAGTTCTTTTCTTCTGTTTAGTATCATGACAGTTTTATACCGTATAGTAGAATTGCTTTATAATAATATATGATATAAGGTTTCTCCTGTCAAGAATTTCCTGTATGCTCTCAAGAAACTAAATTGTGCAAGTGAGCGGGCCTGGAAGCATCCCTCTTCTAAATGCTGCGGAGCGAGTTCCGAACGTTCTGCAGAGGTATTACTCCCGGTAGGCATAATTTACATTCCGGGTTGATATACCTTATATA
>JAAENB010000999.1 GCA_024224995.1 bacterium
ATGCTGCGGAACTCGCTCCGCTCAAACAGTCCTCACATTTAGAAGAGGGATACTTCCAGGCCAGATGCAGCTCGCAATATTATTTAGTTTCTAACGTATTTTTTCCCCGCGACACGGAGTCGGTCGTGTCTCAATATACCAAAAAACGTAGTTCGGAATATAAATTATGCCTACCAGGAGTGATGCCTCGGCAGGTTGTGAGGCTGTTTGAGCGGAGCGAGTTCCGAACGTTCTGCAGAGGTATTGCTCCAGGCAGGCATAATTTACATTCCGGGTTGACATACCTTATATATATGACCCGCTCATCTTCGCGCCGCGTTTCCCCGGAACTGCCATAAAATAATGTTTTACAAACAAATTTTTTTCGTATATACTATATCCGAGTAAAAAAGGAGCATGTTATGGAAAAATTATTTAACCCCGAGTCAATTGTAATTTTCGGTCTCTCTTCGAAATCGAATAATATACCCCGGCTAATCCTGGAGAACCTGATCCGCTGGGGATACAAAGGAAGGATCCTGGGAGTCAACCCGGTATTAACCGATATCCAGGTAAACGGGATACGGATGTATAAAGACGTTTCCGACCTGCCCATAGTGCCCGATCTTGCCATAGCGCTTATTCCGGCAAAATATGTTCCGGCAACAGTAGAGGCCTGCGGAGAGTTCGGCATCAAAAGAATGGCTATTCCTTCGGGCGGTTTTAATGAACTTGGCGGAGAAGGGCAGCGGCTTGCGGACCAGACGCTTAATTTTGCCAGGAAATACGGTATCCGTATTGTTGGACCAAACGGCGTAACCGTGGCAAACACAACCAATGGTTTATGCGTTCCTTTTGTCCCATCGTATAGTCCGCCACGGGGCGGGCTTTCCGTAATATCCCAGAGCGGCGGGGTAGGTCTTATTCTCTGGAATCTCATAACCGAAGAAAACGTAGGCATGGCAAAATTTGTCAGTATTGGCAATAAGCTTGATCTTGACGAGGTTGATTTTCTTGAATACTTTGGAAGAGACCCTGAAACACGGATCATTTGCCTGTACCTGGAAAGCATAACACGCGGAAAGGAGCTTATTGAAACAGCAGCAAAAATAGACAAACCCGTGATAATTTTAAAATCGAACAAAACGGAAGCCGGAAAAAAAGCGGCAATGAGCCATACGGCAGCGCTTCATAATAATGACGAGGTTCTGGATTCGGCTTTTGAGCGGGCCGGAATTATCCGTATTGATGATTATAATGAATTTATTACCGTTGCGAAAGCTTTTGAAATGCCGCCAATGAGAGGGAACAGGATGATGGTAATGAGTCCGGCAGGGGGATTTACTGTTATGATGGCGGACCTGTGCGAAGAGCTTGGATTCTGTTTTGCGAATCCCGGAGAAGATTTTTACCGGGAACTGAAAAAATTCTCAAACGCCGGGATTATCAACTTTTCCAATCCACTGGATATGGGGGATATTTATGACCCGGCAATGTATGCACATATTTTTTACTCCGTAATGCATAATGATAACATTGACGGAGCAGTATACGTGAGCCAGTGGCCAAATATGCCCAGGGGAAATGATGTTTTTTACAAAATGTTCCATACCGACCTGTCAAAAGAAACCATAGGTACGGCGCTTTCATCGGGAAAACCTCTTGGCGTGTGCCTTTTTGGAATTTCCGAAACCATATCACGCATAAAACAGAATCTTCCCTATCCTATCTTTAACACTCCGGAACAAATGATCCGGGCACTCAGGATGCAGAGTAATTACCACGCGAAAAAAGCCAGGGGAGAGATGGAATTTAAGCTGCCCGCGAATTGCGATATTGCGGCAGCAGGGAAATGGCTCAATGCCAACAAGGGAATTCATGGCGAAGAATCTCTTGAGCTGCTGGAACACTGCGGCATACAGGTGCCGGAAACAGCAGTTGCCGGTGATGAGAATGAAGCCCTGGAAATCGCGAAAAAGATCGGTTTTCCCGTAGTAATGAAAATAGTTTCACCTGATGCCATACATAAATCGGACGCGGGCGGCGTAATTGTAGGAATTGAAGATGAAACGGGAGTAAAAAGCGCCTTTGCTGAAATAAAACAAAACCTTTTTGTCTATAAGAGTGATGCCCGGTTTGAGGGAGTCCGGGTTATGGCAATGGCAGGAGAGGGATATGATATGTTTATTGGCGGCAGCTGCGATGAGTCCTTTGGCCCGGTCCTCTTTTTCGGCTATGGCGGAATTTACATTGAGGTCTTTAATGACACAAAAAACGCGCTCTGCCCGTCCAATTTTGATGAAATTAAAGAGAAAATAAAGAAACTAAAATCGTATAAGATCCTTAAGGGAATACGGGGAAAAGGGGCAGGGGATATCGACATGTATGTTGATATCATTGTAAGGGTCTCTTACCTGTTGGCGGAGTTTCCCGCGATTAAAGAGCTGGACCTTAACCCGGTGAGGATACTTGAGGACGGCTCCGGTGTGGTGGCGCTGGATGCACGGGTGCGGGTAGAGGAATAGCGATTAATGTCTTGACAGGAATGGGGAATGTGGCATTATAATTGCCAGTTAACGTTAAGTGTGTGTCCGGCCAGTTTGCGTTAACTGGAAGAAAAAATCATATAATATTGAAAAGTGCTATATGAGCATTTATACTATAATCAAGGACTGGTATTCTACAGGAGGAATTATTATGTCAGGATTTGTTGAAAAAAAGATAAGCGATATTCTTAAAGATACGGTAAAAAAGTTTCCGGATAATGAGGCATTGGTCTACCCGGAGCTTGGATTACGACAGAATTACCGTGATTTTTACGAAGAATGCAGAAAGGCGGCTAAAGGATTTATGGCCCTGGGCGTTGAACGGGGGGAAAATATCTCCGTTTGGACTACAAACCTGAAGGAATGGGTCTATTTGCAGTTTGGTCTCAGTATGATCGGGGGCGTTCTGGTTACGGTAAATACGAACTATAAATCACACGAATTGGAATATATTTTACAGCAGTCCGATTCTACAACCCTTATTCTTATGGAACAATACAGGGACGCGAGTTTTTATGATATCGCCAGGGAAGTGCTGCCCCAGCTGGACGACAGCAAGCCCGGAGAACTTGTGTCTAAAAACCTGCCCAACCTGAAAAACGTTATTTATATTGGTGACCGGGCCGAAACTCCGGGGATGTTTAAGCTTGATGATATCGTAAAAATGGGCGAACCTGTTACTGACGCGGAACTGGATGAAAGGGAAAATTCCCTTGATATCCATGATGTTATCAACATGCAATATACCTCGGGAACTACCGGTTTTCCCAAAGGAGTTATGCTTACACATTATAATATAGTAAACAATGCCCGGATGGTTGGGGAAGTCATGGGCATGAGCGAAAAAGACAGGCTCCTTATACAGGTTCCCCTGTTCCACTGTTTCGGCTGTGTCATGAGTACCCTTAACTCCGTATATCATAGCTCCACAATGGTTATCCTTGAATACTTTGAACCCTTAAAAGCCCTTCAGGCCATTGATAAAGAAAAGTGTACTGCCATTAATGGTGTACCTACAATGTTTATTGGTATCCTGGGACATGAGGATTTTGAAAAATATAATACCGTCTCCCTCCGTACAGGGATCATGGCAGGAGCTCTTTGCCCTGAAGAGGCAATGAATGACGTGCGAACAAAAATGCATTGCCATGAGGTGGTTATCGCCTTTGGCCAGACCGAATGTTCGCCTGTTATGACCATGACCCGGAGAGATGATCCTGTAAATCTCAGGGTTTCAACAGTGGGGGGGCTTCTTCCCGGTGTGGAAGGAAAGATCATTGATCCCGATACGGGTAAAGATCTTCCCGCAAATACCCAGGGAGAGATTGTTACCCGCAGTGAATGCATTATGAAAGGCTATTACAAAATGGAAGAAGCAACGGCAAGCGCCGTAGATGAAGACGGCTGGCTGCATACCGGTGACCTGGGAGTTGTGGACGAAAACGGCTATTTCAAAGTGACCGGAAGAATAAAAGATATGATAATCAGGGGAGGAGAAAATATCTATCCTCGTGAAATTGAAGAATTCCTGTTTAAGAATCCCGGTATTTCGGATATCCATGTTGTAGGTATTCCCGATAAAAAATACGGTGAACAGGTTCTGGCTGCCGTACAGTTAAAACAGGGAGAAACCGTCACTGCTGAAGAGCTTGTTGAATATTGTACCGGCAAAATCGCACGGCATAAGATCCCTAAATACTGGGAATTTGTGGAAGAATTCCCAATGACTGCCAGCGGCAAAGTGCAGAAATACAAATTAAGGGACATGTTCCAGGCGAAATACGAAAGCGTT
Organism: bacterium; assembly: GCA_024224995.1. The sequence continues at coordinate 4,318 of JAAENB010000999.1, forward strand.
GACGTTGCTTCTTAAAATTTCTTTGACTCCAGGAGGCATATATTGTTTCCTGGAGATCGTTTCTGCTTGCCCCCCAATCCCCTGAGGGGCGCAAGAGCAGCTGACCCCGTCGAACGGGGAAAAAATAGATCAGAAACTAAATACTATTGCAAGCTGCATCTGGCCTTGAAGTCGCATGGGCTCTTTGGGTTGTGAGGACTGTTTGAGCGGAGCGAGTTCCGGAGCAATCCAAAGAGCCCATGCGACTTCAAGGCCCGCGCACAAGCAAAATTAAGTTTCCTGAGAGAACATGAGGAATACCAACTTGAAAGAGAGTAAAAAAGAGCCCAAAAAAGATAAAAAAAGTGATGATAAAAATAGCAATGATTATCTTCCAATAGGCGAAATCGCGAAAAAACTCGATATGAGCCAGAGAACCATACGCTATTACGAAGAAATAGGTCTTCTTAACTCGGTTCGACGCATCGAAGGCGGAAAACGGGTTTATACCAATGAAGACTACACACGGCTCAGGCTCATTAAACGTTTAAAAATAATGGGCCTCACCCTTTCGGAGATGCAGGAACTGGAAGCCATCTGGTCCATTCAAAAATCGAATGAAAAGATGTTAAAAAGACTTCTTGAACTGCTGGACGGACATCTTATACGGCTTGATGACCGCATATCGGACCTGAAAATATTGCGGAACGAGATTTCCGAATACGAGGACCGGATAAAAAGCAAGCTGAACGAAGAACCGGTCTCATAACTATGATTATCATACTGTATTTTTAACTTGACCTCAATAAAAATATGATTTATTAATGCATAAGTCAATTAAACCGGGGGCAGGAATGCGATATTGGGGGATATTTTGTTTTATCGGTCTGTTTTTTTTATTCCCCGCGAAAATCTTTTCCGGGCCTGTGCTTACCCTGGAAGAGGGAAAAGGTCGCTATTTCCTGGGACCGGCTCTTGAGATCCTGGAAGATCAAGAAGCCGAACTGACTCTTAGCGATGTACAATCGCCCTCATTTTCAAGTAAATTTAAAAAAAATCCCCATAAAGTCCCGGGCTTTGGTTTTACCGATTCCGCCTACTGGGTCCGGTTTACTGTAGAGTCGAAACGGAAAAAAACTGAAAAATGGTTCCTGGAACTGGCTCACCCCTTAATGGACTCATTTGAACTATATATTCCTTCCCGTGATGGAAGCTATATTCCGAAAAAAACCGGCTATCTATTGCCCTTTGAGGAAAGAGAGATCCCTAACCGCTATTTTGTCTTTCAACTGGATATTAGTCCCGGAGAAATTTTAACCTATTATTGCCGCTTTAAGAACGGCGACAGGATGGAAATTCCTTTGCGGTTATGGTCTCCCCGGGATTTTTCAAAAAGAGATCATTCGCGGCAGTATATCTTAGGTGTCTTTTATGGTCTCATGTTTGTGATGATGCTCTATAACTTTATACTCTTTTTTTATGTGGGAGACCGGTCTTATTTATATTACGTTATTTATTTGATAATATTCAATGTTTACCTGTTAACGCAAAACGGCCTGGCCTATGAATATTTTTGGCCCGATTCATTACGCGAATATAATCATTATATGCCCCTGGTTATTCTGGCTACCCTGTTTTCAATTGTACAGTTTACCCAGTCCTATCTTAATACAAAAGCGAATGCCGGTCGCCTTAACCGGGTATTGGATTTTTTAAAACTGGTTTTGTTTTTACTGGTCTTTCTTCCTTTTTTTACCAGCTACCAGGCAGCGCTGCAGGTGGATATATTCATGGTCCTTGTAACAATAATAGCGGTATTTGCGACCGCTATTTGGGAGCTCATGAGAAAGTACCGGCCCGCGATCTTTTTCCTGCTGGCATGGACCTGCGGGCTTCTTGGCGGGGTAATTTATACCCTAAAAGCCTATTCAATCGTTCCTTCGAATTTGTTTACCGCCTATGGCATACAGGTAGGAGCTGCCATTGAAGTTGTCCTTATTTCTCTTGGTCTGGGAGACCGTATTACAATCTTAAAAAGGGATAAAGAGATTGCCGATGAAAAAGCGATCAAAAGCCTCAAGGAAACAGCGCAATTACGGGAAGAGTTTGTGTCGAAGCTCGAACAAAAGGTTGCGGAAAGAACCGAAGAATTGACTAAAACAAACAGGGAGCTGCATTACGCCCAAAAAGTAGCGGAACGTGATATGCGTATGGCTGTGAATGTGCAGGAGAATTTCCTGCCTCAATCGGTCCCGGTGTCGGCGCAGTGGGAAATAGCATATATTTTCCGGCCCATGAGTGAAGTATCGGGCGATTTTTATGATTTTTATATGCGTGATAATACTCTTACGGGTGTGGGTATCTTTGATGTTTCCGGACACGGTATCGCGTCGGGGCTTGTTACTATGATTGCCAAATCGATCATTTTCCGGTTTCTTAACGAGGGATACGGCAGGAACTTAAGCGATGTGCTGGCCGAAGCCAATGAAGAGCTGCAAATTGAGATTGAGAATATTGAGCAATATGTTACGGGTATTATATTACGGTTTAGCAATGACTGTATCGAATATGTCAATGCCGCGCACCAGGACCCATATGTAAAATCAAAGGACCGGGTTTACAGTCCTCTGGGAGAAAACGGTGAATCTATTGCCGGTGTTGTCCTGGGACTGTCGGGGTTTGAACTTCCCTATGATACCATATCCTTTGAGGTCGAAAAAGGGGACTATATTGTTCTCAATACCGATTGCCTCTCGGAAGCCATGACGAACAACGAGGAATACGGCACTAAAAGAATTAAAGAATCCCTGCGAAAAGCTCCTTCCGGCTCCGCTGAAGAAGTGCTTACCCACATGCTGGAAGACTTCTACGCCTTTGTTGACGACAAAGAACACCTCCCCGATGATTTGACGGTTATCGTGCTGAAGAGATTGTAACTCTCTCAAGAAACTAAATTGTGCAAGTGAGCGGGCCTGGAAGCATCCCTCTTCTAAATGCTGCGGAGCGAGTTCCGAACGTTCTGCAGAGGTATTACTCCCGGTAGGCATAATTTACATTCCGGGTTGATATACCTTATATA
>JAAENB010001000.1 GCA_024224995.1 bacterium
CAACCAATGCCCTGCGGGCGATTCGGTCCCATACCAGAAATACCCCGGAGGGGTATAGTCATGTAGCCCGGGGATTCACCCCCGGGTAGCCCCATGCTGAAACCGATCCATTTTTTAAAAACAGTTTCTTCCGTATTTTTTCCCTTATTTATATGCTTCTTTACGATGACGAATATAAAAAATCGTGATTTCTTCGTTTTTTTCATCTACCTGATAGATTACCCGATAATCCCCAACTCTTAGTCTGTAGGTGGTTTCAGTGTTAACCAGTTTAGTTGAACTTTGCGGGAAAGGATTTTCCTGTAGTGATTCAATTTTTTCCAGAATAGTATTTATATGCTGACGATCTATTTTTTTTAGATCTTTTTCTACCTGTTTTTTTATTTCAATTGTATACACTAAATTTACTTCAACCTTTTTTTTACTTCTTCCAAACTTAATGATTCGCCGCTTTTTCTTTCTGCTATTACAGAGAGATCATGCATATCCTCCAATAATTCATTGTACTCGTCTATTGGTAAAATGACGGCACTTTTTTTTCCTTTATCATCTACGATGTATTTTTCATGTAAAACTATCATCTATTTCCTCCATTGTTTATAAGTTAAATGTGTATAAATTTTCATTTATAAGCAAGTATTTTTTATAGGATTTCCCGGAAATCCCCTACAGTATTACCATAGTTATACACATTACCGTAAAGTTGCTGAAGCCATGTGCTGTCATTGACGCGATTAACGAGCCTCTCCACTCCCTGAGCAGTGCCAGGTTTATGCCGATTGCCATGAGTACGGGTATGGCCAGTATTCCCTGGGGATGTATTGCCGCGAACATGAGCCCGGTGATGCCTGCTGAAAAGATTATGCCAAACCGGCCCCGCAGGTAATAATAAAAATTTCCACGGAAAAATACCTCTTCCATTATTGGGCCTATGACGCTGGCGAATGCTACCAGGAGTACCAGTTGAATTCCGCCTGAGTTTTCTACGGTGTATACTATTGGGTGTACCGGGTAGATCCCGGTGAGTTCCGTGAGTACAAATGTTATTATGGCCCCTCCTATGACTATGGGCATCCCCGCAAGGTACCCGATGATGCCGCTTATCATTTCCCGGATGATCCCTTTTCCCCGGACAAAGCCGATTCCCCGCATCAGCTGCTTCCGGCTCTCTCCTCTCAGCAGTATCCACAGCAGTGTCAGCGGCATGAGACAATAGATTATGAGGGTATACGCTCTGGGCCTGCTATCTCCAAATATCTGCATAATAAGAAGTATTCCCAGGTAGAGTATAAAGGCTTCGAAAAAAGCTATTCCTTTGTCCGGATCTTTTTCCGGTTCTTTTTTCGCCCGGGGCCATACCCGGTTTTGGAACAGGGTTCCTTTTGCCGCCCGTATTATGCCCAGTATAAAAAATATTATTCCCGTTACCAGCGCTGCCGTAAACACAAAGGAGAGGCCTGCGAGGGCTGCTACTATTTTTATTGCCGGTTCCATTACGGTTTCCCTGCGCGGGTCTTTATTGTCCACTCCATTGACCAGGGCCAGGTCGTAGTACCAGCGAAACCGTTTTTTCAGCAGGTCTTTCTCTTCCTGCGTGAGCTTTTTTTCTCCTTTCCCGTAGAGCCGTTCCAGGGCTTTGGCCTGTGCCTCTACTTTCGCAAGCCCTTCCATTCGCGCCTTTTTGGTTCCTGTTATGTCCCTGCGTATTTCGCGCAGCCGGCTCAGGGCTTTTTCTTTTCCCTGCATCTCTCCCACCAGGGGAATGGTATATACCTGGTCTGCCAGGGCTTCCGGCTTCAGATCCAGTTCTCTTAATACCTCTTCCGAGGTGACGCTTTCTTTTGTTCCTTCAAGCAGGGGCGTTGCAGACAGTGCCGTCTTTAGCAGGTACTGCAGGCCTACGATATATTTTCCCTGCATGTCGAGCATCATCTTATAGCGGGCTGTTGGTTCTCCGTATTGTTCCGGGCCTGCTGCTTTTTTATTGTGCTGATTGTACGTTGCGAATATTACTATCGCCAATAAAAGTATCCAGAGTATGAGTATGTATAATTTATTTGCTTTTTTTTGAAAGATTTTCATTTGTCTGTTCTGTTTCCTTTTTGAGCTGCTTTTTTGGTTATTTGGATTCTCCGTGAAATTGGGTTTTTTGTCAAGGGTTTTCGATTTTGTGCCCTTGCCCCCTCTCCGGTGATTATCGACAATTTTATTTATTTGTTTATTTTTTTCATTGAATTGTGCTTTCTCCGGGTGTATACTTTTGTTTCATATTGCCGCTTATTCCGGAGGTGTTCCATGTTTGACTATAAAGAACTTAATCGTATTAAAATGAACTATTACGACCCTGCTAACTCCACCGACCGCCTTGCTTACGAGATGAAGACCGGGCAAAGCACTTCGGGCAAGCCCAAAGTGGGCGGCAAAACCCGTACCCGGTTCCATGTGGGCTTTGTTGAAGATAACAAAGACCCGGACAAACTCGGCCGCATCAAGGTGCGGTTTCCTCAATGGGGCGAAGGATTTGTTTCACAGTGGATTGCCCTGATCCGGCCTTTTTGCGGTCCCGAAATGGGCTTCTGGGCTCTGCCCGGTATTGACGAAAAAGTGCTTTGTGTGTTCATTGGCGACAATACGGTTCGCCCCATGGCAATGGGCAATATCTACAGCGGCGAAACCGGCATTCCCGTTGATGACGTTTCCGATAATAATATCCGGATTATGACGTCCCCTTCGGGCTCCAAGATCATCTTTGACGATACTGAAGGCGAAGAAAAGATCATTGTCTCCATGAAAGAAGGCAAAATGCGCATGGTCCTGGATAAAGCCAAAGGAATTCAAATAGTAAACGAATGTGGGGATATAAATTTGAAGTGCCGCAAGCTTACTATCACAGCCGGTGACACTGCCTCTATTGTTACTAAGAAAGCTCTCAAGATTACCGCTCAGAAAGAAATAAAAATTAAATCGAGCAAAGGCGCTAACTTCAAAGCTTCGGGCGACCTTATTGTTAAAGGGCAGAAGATTGAACTCAAAGGCTCTTCCGGTGTCACTGCCCAGATGAAACAGATTGCCGCTAAAGACGACCAGGTCGTTGGCGTGGATACCCATATTGAAATGGTTCCCGCCGGCCCCTCCATGGTGCCCACTCCTATTCCAAATCCCTATATGGGCAAACTGGCCGATAAACTCTCTACTGATGTGGAAGTTAAAGGCAAAGCCTGTGCCGTTAAAGGGTCCAAATCAAAAGCCACGCCCGGACATATTCCCATGCCACCGGGGGTTCAGTTCCAAAAGGCTCCCTCCAACGAGGGCGAGGTTACTATGGGGACGGTTCCCACTGTCCTGGTGAACGGTAAGGAAGTTGCCGTCCTTGGTGCCATGGTTAAAACATGCGGCGATCCTATGGATATGGAGACCTGTTCTATTATCGCGGCCGGTGCTTCGGTGTTTGTGCCCATTGTTATTCCCGGGCTTGAGTACGCCTATGACGCGAAAAAAGGCGGGACGCAGATGAATACGCGTGATCCTGTTGCCAAGCCGAAGGAGCCGGGTGAGCCCAAGGTGCCGAAGCTGGAGAATCCTCAGTGGGAGAAGTCTAAGGCTTCTGTTGGTGAAGAGATGAAGCTTGAGGTGACCTGTACTGATCAATATCCCAATGCCGGGGTTACTTTTAAAGTGTGGCCCGAAGGGGCGGACACGGCTAATGACTTTCCGCTGAAAACGCTTCATGGGCCGAATAAGGGTGGGAAGGCCGAGGCCCGGTGGCGGTATTCAATTGATGCGTTTGAGGTTCCTCCTGTAACAAGCGACCTGGTCGCTTTCTATAAGGAACGTTTAGGCGCGGATATCGATATGGATCTACTGGAACTTCTTGTCAAGAATTATGAAGATTCATTCGATAATCCTACCGATAAAACCGCGAAATTTATTTTCACCGCCGACAGCTTCCGTTGTGAACAGGTGGAGAGTGAGCCTGCGGAAATTGGAGAGGATATTGGTATTACCTTCCTGGATTCCAGCGGAAGTCCTTTGAAAGAAGTTGAGTATACCATTATCGAAGCCGATGGAAATAAAATCGAAGGGAAAACCAGTGAAGATGGTAAGATTGAAAAACCCGCCCGAATTCCCGGTGTTTTTCAAATACAATTCAAATATGAACCGAAAAAAGATTCTTAAGGAGAATTATCAATGACAGAAACCCCGGATAAAAAAAAGAAAGATGAGGCTGTGAAAGTAACGGTTTCTTCCGGTACTATGGACATGAAGCTCGAGACTAAAGAAAAATATGAGATTAAGGTGACTCAACCGATCCCGTTTATCGACGCACATATTCACATCCAGAGCACTAACTGTGTCCCCCTGCCGGTTCAGTGGGCTAAAGCTTATTTTGAAAGCAGACTCATATGGTATGTTCCCACATCAAAAGAAAAATATACAGGCAGAAAAGAATTTTATGAGGCGATCAATAAAGGATTCGTGGCCTGGTTGGCCAGAAAGGCCAAACTTGGCGATTTTCCCCGCATTATGCGGTTAAGTACGGACCTTATTGCCAGGATTTTTATGAGGGAAGCGAAAGATTCCGATATGAGAAGCAATTTATATTGGCTTTTCTGGAGCGAAGAAAAAATGCAGCGTTTTAATAAGGCCATGAAAATACTTTTGGGACTTTTCAAGGAGGACGATGAAATCGATGAAATGGTCAAAAAAATATACCGCAAGCGTGCGGAAGCAGCATCTGAAATGACTGATATATCTCTCCGCCGCAAGGAGATCTATAAAAAAGAATTTCTAAAAGTAGCTGCTTATTATTTTAAGGACAAAGAACCGATTCATAGCACGATGATGCTCCCTATGGATCTTTCTTTCGCTCATTTTTGGGGCAGAATGGGACTTCCCATATACCTTCCTTCGGCTAATAAGAATTTTTTTTTTATTAACGATTTTGCTAAAGTTATGGTTGATTATAACACCGAAAGCGCAAATATTAGCGGATACGAAACTACCTATATTGCTGAGGATGAACTCACTAACTGGTTCCTGGCAAAGTATAAGATAATGGATTATGACTTCGATTTAGAAAAATATATTACTGAATGTTGTGATTATCTTAAGTATGCCGCAGACGAAGACGCCTCTACCTTTTCTCATCCCGAAATGGAAAACTTGAAAGCGATAATTATCTGTGACGAGCTCACCTACGAAAAAACCGTAACCAATAGCGATGGCTCCAAAATGAAAACTTCCGTGAGCATCGATCAAATCTCAGATAAAGACCGGAGCAGCGATACAGTAAAGATTGAAAAAAAATCCGTGGTCGAGACGATATTAAAAGACATCGAGAAGAAGGATGATATCAGCGATGACACTAAAAGGGAAAAAGCAGTAGAGCAACTGAATAAGGATATTAAGTCCCTGAGAGACTCTTTTTCTGAGCATTTTATGCCTTCCTCCACAAAGAAGAAATATCTTCATTTAATTGAACCTATTGCCGGCGACAATTCCGAGATATTCGAGGAGTTTCGGCTTCAGATGTGGTATCATGAAGTGGCCTGTCTTTCTTTTCCTATTGGCCTGTATTCTTTGTATCACTATGATCCCCGGCGTCATATAACGGTTTCCGACGCTACAAGTTCTTCAAAAAGTGATGGTCCCTACAAAGTGAACAGGGGTGAAAGCCTGATCTCCTTTGCAAACCGGCACCGGGTGATTCATGGCATCGCCAATGACGAAGAGGCTGCTGAAGAAATATGGAATTATACGAAAAACACCAAGGAATTACGATTACATGAAATAACCAGGTTCCACCCCAATTACCGGGACTCCGAACAGCCCCGTCTTATCTATACCGGTTATTATAACAATCGTAATAACTATGATTATTATTGTGACAGAACCACGAAACTACCGAATAGTGCTTATACAAAAAGGGATAAATTGAAATATATAATCATTCATCCCCTTGAAAAGATATATGTTCCTATTTCGAAAAAAAAGAAAGCAGATGAGCATGATAAGGCTAAAAAGGATAAACTTGCGGCCATGGCCGCTAAAATTCCGAAAGAACATGTTTTTTTTAGTATTGACAAGTTTAAATTCAAAACTAATTCATGGTATCTTGAACACAAATTCAGTCTTCTCGACAGGTATAAGTTTTTGCCCCGTTTATCTCCGGTTACTTTTATTAATGAGACCTATCTTACTGAAAAGGTCTTTGTTCCGGACCAGTTTGTTACGAACGATGAGGTTTTCAAAAGACTTCTTGACCTTGATGACGGAACAGACGGAATTTTCTGGGGCATCAAAATGTACTCGGAGCTTGGTTATGAGCCTGCTGATTTTGATCTCTATCCTCATATGGAAGAATTATTTAAAAAATGTGCTAAGGAGAGTATCCCCGTTTACTGCCATTGCTCGGGCTGGGGCATGACTATTGGCGATTCGCATTTGTATAAAAAAGCCGCAGGTATTGAAAAAGCGACATATGATACGTATGAGTCGGCCGATTACATTGATGCCACTTCCGTGGCGCCCAAGAAACTGGATATAAAGGCGCAAGAGACGTTGTTACTCGGCTATCATAAGGAGTATGAATGGTATGACAGGGGAGCTATCAGAGACAAATGCAGCGACGAGCGCTGGCGAGAATATATGAAGAAAGATTTTAAACCCAAGAACTGGGAAATGGTTTTGGAACAAATCCCTGACCTTAAACTGAACCTGTGCCATTTTAGCGGGTTTCACGCCTGGCGAGAAAAGCCCGACTCCTTCGACTGGCGTCAGGATATTGTGGATATGATCACTCACAAAGATAAGAAAAAGAAGGAATATCCTAATCTTTACACGGACATTTCCAATCTTCTCTCCGAAAAAAAAGATATTCCCTCGAAAATGAGTATCTATTCCCTGAATAAACTTTCTTCGGGAGAAATGGCAATACTTAGGAGTATTTGTAGTGAGAAGGATGGAGTACTCAATTTTTCCTGGTTTGCGAGCCAAGAAGACCGTCGGAGGGTTGAGAATATCCTTCGCAAGCGTGGGTATATTAAAGACGACATTGAAGCGATTGCCAAAAATTTAGCGAAAGCTATAAATGATGACTCTTCAAAAAATCTTAAGAACAGGATCCTCGCCGGTACGGACTGGTTTATGGGCGAGGCTTCGGATTTTTCCCAGGGCAAAAACTACGGGAGAATATTTGAACTGCTGCGGTCCCTCTCCGGCAAACTCGATACGCCCTTTGACGCCTGGCACCAGTTTGTGGTCATTAACCCCCTAAATTTTTTGGGGCTTATCAAAGTTGATGACGAGGGTAAGCCGAATGATTGTAAAATCGATGTTGAGAGGCTGAATAAGTATAAGGATCGTTGTGTGGAACGGTTGAAGTTTGATAAGATGATTGACTTAATGAAGTTAACACCACCAAAAGTTGAGATAATAAAGAAAAAGTTTGAAAAAAAAATCAGCAAATTAGAGAGTTGTACAATAAAAAATTCGGAAGATGTGAAAAAAGACGGCGATTTATTGATATTGAGCTGATTCTATGGAATTGATATCAGCGAAAAAGGGATTGTAGAATTATGAAACTAAGAACAGGTCTTTGTATTCTTATAGCGGTAATTTTTACGGGTTGCTGCGGCTGTATAAAAGGCAGCTCGCTGAGTAATGATATAGTCTATAAAAGGAAAGGGTTTATTGGAATGGAAAAAAAACTGAAACCGGAAATTCTCGATTACGACTACAGTTTCGAAAGCCTTAACGGTTTAAATATAAAAAACAGCATTGGCATGGCATCAGCCGGGGGTAAGTTCGCGATTCTTTCGATAAACAAGGAAGGAATAGTGGATCACAAGATAATCAAAGAAAATTTTCCGCCTCATTTTGGACAGGAATATTTTTCCGATAGTGAGCATAACCTGATGTGGATGAAGCGCGGCAGAGGTTTCTACGCGCTCGATATTGAATCTAAAAAAAGCGGGCATACTGTTGCTTCCGGGGACGGGAATAAATGGATACATAACGCGTTTGTGGCTGATCCGAAAAATAAAATATTTTTTATTGAAGTCGTTGGTCCTCCTCCGGATCCTAAAAAATTTACTCTCTATGACCTTATCAATGACCGTGATATTTTCACCAGCCCTGACTATGAAGGGGTAATGTATCCGCTTACCGGCAACCTATTATTATACTGCGAATTCTATGAAAGAACTCTTCTTAGGTGGCAGATTATCGATTTTAATTTCAAAAAACAGAAAGGGAATAAACTTACCAAACGGTTAAATAAAATTCAGATAAAAGTATGGCCCTATTCAAAATCATTTCATTTTGGCAAAAGAATGATGTTAGGTACGGCGGACGTGATAGGGAAGCTCACTTATTTTTCCATACGCTGGGATGAGAAGCTTGAAGATATTAAAATTGAACCGATAATACTTCAACTTCCCAAAAGAGGTGTCATGGATTCCAACTTTGTTTTTTCTTCCGACGGTAACTGGGTAAAAGCCATAATCCTGCCGGAAGATGAGGGTCTTTTTCCACCATCTCTTGTTTTTTTCCACGCCTCGGGCATATACCCGCAAGGTCTCAGCATGCCCATACCTGGAGGTTACACCAGAGAAGACAACCCCGGGGCCTTCTTCAACCATGAAGAGTGGGGGCCCTGCTATATGGAACACGACCCTGATATGCGGGGCAAGCTCTTTATTTATAAGATGAACGATGGGTTGGAATTGCTGCGGGATATGGCCATGGGGGAGTAGGGAAACCGGGGCTTCGGCACTTCGGCTCCGCTCAGCGACCACTCCGCTCAGCCACCGGCCTTTTCTTTCGCATGGGTGCCGGGCGGAAGAGAAAAGACTCCGGGAAGAGAGGATTGAATGAGGAAGTGGGTATTATGTGCTGTGATTATCATCCCGGTGGTAGTGGGGTTATCGTGCAGCAGCAGGATGGGCAGGGTGAATCCTGGCGCGAAGGGTGCTATCTATAAAAGTAAGGGATTCTTCGATGGAAAGAAACGGCTGAGGCCTGAGATCCTGGAATGCGGAGAAGCAAACGGCTTATACGGCTTAAATATCAAGAATACCATAGGGACCGTGAATGAAAACAATGAATTCGCCTTTCTCAAGATCGACAAAGAGGGAAATATCACTGTTGAGGCCATAAAACCGGGATTCCCTCCTGTTTACGGACAGAAGTATTTTTCCGACAGCGAGCATAATGTAATGTGGATGGTTAGGGGCAGGGGATTTTATGCGCTTGATATAGAGACAAAGGCAAGCGGGAATGTAATAACTTCCGGAGACGGAAATTGCTGGATCCATAATTCATTTTTAGTTAGTCCTGAGAAAAAAATATTTTTTATAGAGATTGCTGAGCCTCCCCCCGTATAGTTAAATTTTGTTTAGTGTTTTTGGTGCGAAATAGTTTTTTGTACCAAAAGAAAAGCCCCATCTCCTGTAAGAGATGAGGCTTTTCCGGGACACTTCTTTCGAAGAGCCCTCAACTGGGAACTGAGTAAAAACAGCTCTTCCGAAGAATTGTCAACTAAAAAAATTCTTTCACTTCGGCTCCGCTCAGTGACCTCACTTCGGCTCCGCTTAGCCGCCGGCGGGGAAAAATAGGCTAGAAACTGTTTATAGAAATGGATCGGTTTCAGCCCGGGTATCATTGCCCGGAGGGTTCGGTACGCGTAGGGGCACGGCGCGCCGTGCCCCTACACAAAAACGTCACGGAACCGGCCCTATTTAAAAAGAGTTTCTTAAAAGGACACAATCATGAAAAGAATATACACTATCAGCGGCCTTGGCGCCGACGAACGGGTCTTTCGTTACCTGAACCTGGGAGAGGCGGAGGTGCAAAACCTGGAGTGGAAAGAGCCGCTGCCCGGAGAGCACCTGCGCGGGTACGTGCGAAGACTGGCGGAAGACGTAGAGGAGAGCGAGAAGAGTCTGCTCCTGGGAGTATCGTTCGGCGGGGTAGTGGCAGTGGAGCTGGCGAAGATACTGCCCTTTAAAAAGGTGATAATAATATCGAGCGTGAAAAAACGGAGCGAGCTGCCCCTGGTGTATCGCATGGCGGGGAGGCTGAGACTTACAAAACTGGTACCGTCCTTTATGCTATCAAAATATATGTGGATAACGGGATTTATGTTTGGGGTAAAAACCGTGGAAGAGAAACAGCTGCTGCGGCAGATAATAGAGGAGACCAATGGACGCTTTGCGAAGTGGGCTCTGGGGGAAATATCCCGGTGGGATAATAAACAGGACGTTCCGGGGCTGGTGCACATACATGGAACCGCGGACCGGCTTTTGCCGGTTCGGAGGATACGGGACGCGGTGACCATAGAGGATGGAGCTCATTTTATGATAGTGAGCAGAGCAGGGGAGGTGGGGGAGGTTATCGGTGGCCCTGCGGGCCGGGTGATCGGTGATCGGTAAAGAACAGACTCTTAAAGCAGGTGAACCTGCGTAGCGGGGAAAAATAGGTCAGAAACTGTGGTGATACCGGGGTCTGTTTTACGAAGATGCTCCGGAAAAGGGTTTGGTCCTGAGAGACGTTGCAGTGCAACGCCTTTACTGGCTGGTTTCTGGCCAGGGCTATGGGGATTTCTCATAGCGTGGGGTGCGACCCCAGGATTGATTATAACATTGAAAAGGGGAACTTTTTTCGCAAAAATTGTAAAAAGAAGATTACAAATTCTGTTAAAACCTCCCACTGTAAAAACATGAAGATTGTATTTAATACAATCTGTAATTCATGAAGGGCAATTCATTGAATTACAATTACAATGGGAGGTAACAACCGTGAGAAAACGGATACCAAATGGCAAGCCTGCTGTCAAGAAGCATTTGAAAAGAGTGGCAAAAATTGGTTTAGACAAGATCTTAACAGATCCTCGATCACCGGTAAACATGGAGTGGAGTTTTAAATACTTAATAAATATAATATTCTATGGAATGCTTACCGGACAAAAGAGGTTGAGGGATGTCGAGGACTTTAGTGAGGCCTATTACGAACGGGTACCGGATACGACGCTATATGTATTGTTGTCGAAGATAGATCCTGAACCGTTAAGGCCTTTGATCGCAAGAGAAGTAAAAGAAGCATTACATTCTCATAAATTACCAAAAAAATTTCCGGTCAGAATAACTGCGGTAGATGGAAAATGTTCATCAAGATCAAAGCTATGGGTGGGAGATTTCAGTCAGGAGTCGAGTTGTAATGGTGATGTTCACTACTTAAATAGAGTGCTGAGAGCTGCTCATGTTTCAAATAGTACAAAATTGATTTTAGGTCAACGTGAGATAAAGGGTAAAAAGAGTGAAATGAGTGAATTTATACCATTCATTGAAAACTTGCTCAATTTATATGGGAGAACACAACTATTAGAAGTAATTTCAGTAGATGCAGGTATGAATTCATTAAAAAACGCTGATTTTTTGATAAAAAAATATCTCGATTATATCATGGGGCTTAAGAATCCACAAAGAAAATTGCTGGAATTAGCCGAAGAAGCATTAGGAAGCCGGGAAGAGTTCGATAAGGAAACAATCGAATATTCAAATGGAAAAAAGGTAACACGGCGATTATATAGATGCAGAGCTCCTTTGTATGGCCGATGGACTCATTTGAAGCAATTCTGGAGGATACACCAGGAAACAAAGAGGAAAAATAAAACTGAGATTGAAGATCGATATTTTATGACAAGTCTTGAGTATGAAAAACTTAACCATACAGAAGTACTTGAGGCAGTTCGGATGCATTGGGGAATTGAAAATAATGCAAATTGGGTATTTGATACAGTATGGGAGGAAGACGGTTCGCCGTGGTGTAATAAAGGATTTGTTTTTGTTACCTTACTTCGTATATTGGCATATAATACTATTGCACTCCTTAAAGCAAGTCTGTTACGAAAAAAAAATGATCGTGAGAGACGCTGGCAAGGATTTTTTCAGCTGTTTAATGCAGCTTTAATTGAGATTACGTACAATACAACTATCGAACCATTTATTCCAGACTGCAAGTAATAAGCCCTTCATGAATACGGGTTGTATTAAGTAACGATCTCAAGAGTGAAACCCTTAATAATTAAGGGAGGGGATAGGTTTGTCTTAAAATTTTGAAGAAAAAAATAACAAAATTAAATCGCTAAATTAGCAAATTTGGCTAATATTTAAAAAGTATTAATCGATCCTGGGG
>JAAENB010001001.1 GCA_024224995.1 bacterium
AGTTTCTGACCTATTTTTCCCGGCCATCCGGTGTCTGAGCGGAGCCGAAGACCCGGGTCCGCACTCTTAAGAAACTAAGATATAAATCAGGGCCTTCTTTTTCATAACGAGGGGCTGGAAGCCCCACGCTATGAGAAAAACCCATCACCCAGGTGAACTTATTTATAAACAGAGCCTGTTCTACCGGAAGATGTTATCCGGGGTTCTGCTCTGTTGCCCCTTGGGGTTAAAACCCCGGGCTGAGATTGGCTCATTTTCAAAAATTCTTGCGCACCCCTTGTCGGAATCTCCATAACCCTGGCATTAATGGCCTCGGTTAACTGGTGAGCCCTGTACCCGGCTCTTTTGAGGCGGAGACTCTTTATTATATTTATATCTGGTCATAGTAAAGTCTCCGGTTACGGCGCGACAGAATAATCACTGTCAACAGAATTCGACCTGCCTCCGCTAATGGCGGAAGACAAGCCGTTCGCGGAATTTTCCATTCCCCCGCTAACACTGGAGCTCTGTCCCCGGGCAGTATTATAAACACCGCCGCTAACACTGGAATGTAAATTTACCGCGGAGTTCCTGCTGCCGCCGCTCACGCTGGAGTGCATGCCGCTTGCGGTATTATTCATGCCGCCGGAAACGCCGGAACTATAACCGTCCGCGGTATTATAACTGCCTCCGCTTACGCTGGAAAAATTCCCGCCGGAATTGTTATAACTCCCGCCGCTTACGCAGGAAAACCAACCGCTGATAGTATTATAATACCCGGCAGCAATACCGCCGTATGATAAAAAATTATTATACTGGCCAACCACCATATTATGCGAGCCTGTCCGGTCGTTTCCATAAGTACGGGACTCATTATAGCCAATAACCAGGTTGCCCAGGCCGTTCACCTCTCCGTCCGTAGATCCGGTGCCGTTTAAGATTTGAACATTAACGCCGCTAAAAACAATAGTATCCCCGGTTCTGGAAACTCCTGAAAAGACTTCGCTTAAATCGGAGGTTTCCCCGGTAGCTGGCTCACTGCCTCCTTCGGGAATGTTCGAAACAGCCTCTTTTAACGTTTCAATTTCATTCCGCATGGAATCCATTTGAGTGTAGATATCGGAAAAGCTGAAATTTTCTCCTGAGTCATTACTGCTGAGACCTTCTTCGCACCCGGAAAATAACAGGACAGGTATAATTATAATTCCGGCAAGCTGTTTTAATATTGTTGTTTTCATGGTTTTTATCTCCTTTAATAATTAATCATTGAATTTTGAGTAAAATAAAATATGCGTAATGAGGGCAATACAAAGCCCCACCGCGCACCCCGCGATTAGCCCGTTAATCATTTATTTCCCATTCCTTTTTTACAAGGTCCGGCACATCAAAGTTTGTTACCTGTAAGGTGTATCCTTTATTGTTCTGATTCATCTTTGTTACACTAAGGACCGACCATACTACCAGGTCCGTTTCCTTTACTTTACGCATATCGACAATAATATTCCGGGTATTGCTCTCAATAAAAGTATCAAGCACTCTCCCGAGCATTAGCGCCCTGTTGAAATCTATTATGTTGTCCAGAAGAAAAAAAACAGCTTCGCCTTTGTTCCCTTCTCTTTGCCGGTAATTTAAACTCTCTTCCGGTAACTCGTCAAAATGTGGATTGTCTTTCTCTTTCATGATGTTTTTTTATACTCCTGAATATGTTTCTTCAAATTTCTGTTTGCTTACGGGCTTAAAAATACGATCCCAATTATTCCTCGAAAAAAGCTCATCCATAACCGCGCTTAAGCCGTAAACAATGAGCTCAATGTCATTCTCTTTGCTATACCGGGCCACCCGTATGAGCCCGCCCAGGCCTATTGAATCAATAAAGGTCATGCCCTCACAGTTGACCCCTATTACCTTGAGCTCTTCACCGGAATAGTCCGCCAGGATCGTCTCCATTTCCCCGCCTGTTCTATAATCACAATTTTTCCCGGTATGTAATATAATTACCCGGTCGCTGTATTGTTCTGTTTTCACAAGGCTTTCTCCTTTTACCTCAAAAAATATTCTTGACTTGAACCTGGAATATTGTTCCATATCCCTAATAACTGCTTTAAACAAAAAAATAGAGGCCGGACCGTGAAACCGGGCGAAACGACAATCTCCCGAGGAAAGTCAGTAACCGGAATGGAAAGTCCGGCCCCCATCGAACTACAAAACCCGTCAAGGTTCTATTTGTGTAGACGAATTAAACAGGCGATTGTCCTGAAAAAAAACGGATAAGTTATTTTTTTTGAAATTATGATTTTTTTTTTGGATCTGTTGTTTTTTTTTCAGGACAATTTCGCTTTTTTTTCGTCTACATATATAGAGACATTTATCTATCAGGATAGGAGGAGGTCCATGACCGAAGTCCCGAAGAAAGTAAACAGGCTCAATGATATATTTAAAGATACCTATAGAGAAGAGTCCGCTGCCATAAACGGGGTAATTTATACCAAAACCGGCGACAGGGAAACAGCGGAAGACCTTACACAGGAGGTGTTTATTGAATTTTTTCTGAATATGGAAACCATTGAGAAAACGAGAGCATGGCTGTATACAACCATGCGGAACAAACTTTTTGATTATTATCGAAAAAAGAAAAACATGCCCGAAAACCTGGCCAGGCTTGAAGCTTCCGGTGATATTGCACTGACGTATATTAACGGGTTTAAGGATACACGGATTATAATTCAAGAAGCTATGGAGAGTATCGCGGAAATTATGGATAACAGGGATGTTACTATTTTCGAACTAATCGCCGTTCAAAACTATTCTTACCGGGAAACGGCAAAGACCCTGGGTACCAGTAAAGGGAATGTGGAATACCGGTATAGTAAAGTTGTAAGTAACATCCTGGATTTCCTGAGGGGTAAAAAAGGAATAAAGACGCTGGAGGAATTATTATAATGGCTGAATTAGATCAAAATATCACAACTATCAGGAAAGTTCTGGAAAAGTGCGGACTTGCTTACCCGGTCCCGGAGTCTTATAAAGAGTATATTCGGAAAAACAGGCGCAGGTTCTATATTAAACTTATAAAACGGACCGGGCATTATACGCTCTGGGAGGGGCTTACCTCTTATATATATTTCGGCTGTACCAGGTTTGGTCTTCAGCTTACGTCGCTTCAAAGCAGTGTTGCCTTTATCGCGGCTTCCGCTATGGCTGTCGCCGTAATTTCCACTGGCGGTTATTTCGCGGTTAAAATTTTTGTTTTTGATCCCGTTGAAATAAAACCTGTTCAGGTAGAAAAAACGGTTAACGCCGCTCCTGTTAAAGAGACAGTAAAAGCCAAACCCCGGCCCAAACCTTTTACCCTGAACCTGTTAATTGAAGGGTTTGGAAATATCGATAAAAAAACCACGACCAGTATTAGTCAAAAAGTTAAGCGCTACTTTATTAAAAACGGCATTAGCATAAATAAAAAGTATATTGTTTCCGGAGAGATTAAGGCCATTGAAGGAAATTATTACGCTAAGATCCGGGCCTTTAATAATAAAGCCGAGCAGGTTCATTTTAAACGGGAAACTATAAAGAGTCTTAACGATTTAGAGGACTTCTTTATTAAAGAATCTAAAAAAATTGCTCATAAAATTAAATAAGGAAACCCCGTTGAGAACAAACAAATATATTTATATGGTCCTGTTTATTTTCCTGTTCGCGGCCTTTTTCCCGGCAGGCGCGCGGGCAGAGAAAATAACGGTTAAAAATGTCTATGTTTATGACGCTACGCCTAAAGGGCTTAAACTGGATACGGAAAAGATGATTATTAAAGACCTGCTTGAAGAGTCTATTAGCCTTAACAAGAAACTAAAGCAGCTTGTTATAGATGACTTTAAAGCAATGGCAAAAAAAATGAAAGTTCAGGAGTCCGATGAAGCCGGTGCGCTTGATATTGCCGAAAACGCCTTTAGTGATCTCTTCCTGTCCATGTCTCTTAATAAAACTCCCGAAGGGGAATACAGGCTTACGCTCAGGTTAAAAGACGTTAAAAAAAGACTTACCCTGTATACAAAAACTATTGAGTTCGATTCTGTAACCGAAGCCGAGCCCGACATTAAGGAAATGAGCAAGGTTATGTTTGAAAAAAGAAAACTGGAAAGCAGCCTTTTCCTGGATTTGAAACTTTGCTATTTGCAGCCCCTGGGCAATTATGCCGATATCTCTAACCCCGGGTTTGGTTTCGCCTTCAGGTTCGGCATTAGCAACCTGGTTTTTAACTATTGTTCCCTGGCCCTGGAAACAGGGTATTATCGTTTTACGTATAATAGTAATTCTAATGATACCATTAATCATATCCCGGTTTTTGTATGCGCCGCGTACGAATTCCGGTTTTTAGATAAATTTTCCATTAGCCCGGTCTTTGGCTGCGGGATTGATTTTATTATTACCAGTCATGACGCCGGAAAAGGATTCAGTTTAAAAGATAATTCCGGCGCCGCCAGTACGGAACAGCTGATTAAAACAGGTCTCGAATTTAAGATGATTATTTCAGAGTCTACCAGTGTTTTAATCAGCACGTCGTATAACTTTATTTTCGAAGAAAAACGGCTCGATTTTTTTAATATAAATTCGGGCGCACAAATTAGATTATAGTGAGGTTATTTCCATGAAAATTTTTTATTTATTTCTTTTGTCTATTGTCTTATTCGCGATTATATTTTGCGGCTGCAATCTCGACGGCAATGCCATTAGCCGGTCTACCGATGACGATACCATTCCCCCTGCCGTTACTATTACTTCGCCAACAAGCGGTAATACCTATGGTTCCGGTTCTATTGTTATCCAGGGAAAAGCTTCCGATGATATAAAAATTCTAAAGGTCGAAACCTGTATCGATGACGGGCCCTGTACCGAAGCCAACAGCAGAGGTTTCTCTTCCAGTTCCGACAACCTGGAATGGATTTCCTTTGTTGAGACAAGTACCTTGAGTGACGGGCCCCATACTATTACTGCCAGGGCCATAGATTTATGGGATAATGTTACTACTGCCAGCATCAGTATCAATGTCGACAACGGTACTCCCCTGGCTGTTATTTCAGGAGTTCCTCCTGTCATTAGCGATACTACGGATTTAAATGTTTCTGTTTCAGGGGCCGGGATTGTTGCTTATAAGTATAAGCTTGATACCGGTGAATGGTCTCCGGAGACTTCTGTTGCGGTTCCTATTACCGCGTCAGGGCTTGGGGTAGGGGAGCATACGCTTTTGATAATTGGGAAGAAGGTTGTTAATTCGAAAGATGTATGGCAGGATGCTACTACGGAGGTTACGAAGTTTGTGTGGTCTGTGAATAAAAAGTATTATTTTACTGCTACTGATTCGGAAGCTGATGATTATTATGGACAAAGTGTAGCGGTATCCTCTGATGGGTGTACTATTGTTGTTGGTGCTCCAGGTGACGATGATAATGGGAGTAATTCCGGCACTGTATATGTATACAGCTGGACAGGTAGTACCTGGAATCAAACTGAACTCACACCCTCTAATGCTGGTGCAGGGAGAAATTTTGGAAAGTGTGTAGCAGTATCCTCAGATGGCAGCACTGTTGTTGTCGGTGCTGTAGGCTGGATTAATAATGGGAATTCCGGCTATGTGTATGTGTTCAGCCGGACAGGTAGTTCCTGGCATGAAACTAAACTCATATTCAATGAAACTGCTTTTGGAGGGGATCATTTTGGATACAGTCTAGCCGTTTCCTCAAATGGGAGTACTATTGTTATCGGTGCTTCTCGGGATGAGGGAGAAACCGGCTGTGCATATGTGTACAGCCGGACAGGTAGTACCTGGAATCAAACTAAACTCAAAGCCAACGATGCTGATAGTGGTGATTATTTTGGGTATAGTGTAGCAGTATCCTCTGACGGTAGTACTGTTGTTGTCGGTGCTTATTTGGATATGTTTGGCAGTGCATATGTGTACTGCCGAACAGGTAGCGCATGGAACCAAACAGCTAAACTCATAGCCGCCGATGGCGCTGGTGGTGATTATCTTGGAAGGACTGTAGCAGTATCCTCTGATGGTAGTACTATTGTTCTCAGCGCTTATGGTGACGATGATAATGGGGGTGATTCCGGCAGTGTATATGTGTATAACTGGACAGGTATCGCCTGGGATCAAACTAAACTTATAGCTGTCGATGGTGCTTATGGGGATCATTTTGGATGGAGTGTAGCGGTTTCCTCTGATGGCAGTACTGTTGTTGTCGGTGCTATTAATGATGATGATAATGGGGAATCATCCGGCAGTGCATATGTGTATAACTGGACAGGTAGTTCCTGGGATCAAACCAAATTCATAGCCAACGATGGTGCTGCTGGTGATTGTTTTGGGTATAGTGTAGCAGTTTCTTCTGATGGTAGCACTGTAATAGTAGGGGCTTGGGGTGGTCAAGGCTCGGTACACCTCTTCTACCCATAAACCAACAAAGACGGAGGATCAACATCCGCGTCCGGTTCTCCCGCAGGATAGAGGCATGCCTCTACCCTGCGTCGCAGGGAAAAAATACGGAAGAAACTGTGGGTATACCGGGTTGGGTTTGTGGAGATGCTTAGAGGAGTGGTTTCCTGGGAAGGAGAGACGTTGCGTGCAACGCCTTTACGGGTTGATTTTTTTAAGATGCTTCGCAGGGGTCGCACCCCCGGAAACCGGGGTGATACCGGAGTCTGTTTTTGTACAGGTTCCGGGGAGAATCAGCCGAAGATTCTTTCTGAAAGCGACGTGACGTCACGTTGCTTTCAAGGTACAGACCCCGGGCAATATCTTCGGAAACACGCCTGGTGTAAGTTAGAAACTGTTTATAGAAATGGATCGGTTTCAGCATGGGGCTACCTGGGGTTAAAACCCCAGGCTACATGACTAAACCCCTCCGGGGTATTTCTGGTATGGGACCGAATCGCCCGCAGGGCATTGGTTGACCATTGGTTGATGCTGACCCAGGACAGAAACGCCCCAGCGGGGCGACGTATTGTAGCTCGGGGTTTCAACCCCGTGAAACAGAGCATGGCCCCGGTTAAAATCCCCGGAAACAGGCCCTACTTTTTACAAAGGTCAGACCTTTACAAATTCTCTTACTTTCTTCCTAACATCATCTAAAATAACATACAAACACGGCAGCAGCATCAGCGTAAGCGGAGTAGCCAGAACCAGGCCCCAGCCCAGGGCGAGAGCCATAGGCGCGTTCGTAGGATCGGTGCCGCCGATGCCGTAGGCAAGGGGAATAAGCCCGGCAGCAGTGGTGATAGTGGTCATAAGGATAGGCCGGAGACGGTCGGCAGTGCCCCTGGCAATGACGGAAAAAAGGGATTCTTTATGGGAGCCGGATTTATTGTTGTTCTCTTTAATTTCTTTGTTTAAATGATCCACCAGCACCAGCGAGTCATTAACAACAACCCCGGAGAGGCCAATAATACCCAGCATAGCCATAAAACTGAGCGGTTCATTATGCACGGCAAAGGTAAAGATAACGCCGATAAAACCAAAAGGAACGGCAGAGAGAACCATAAGGGGCTGGCTAAGCGAGTTAAAGAGGATAACCATAAGGAAGTAAATAGCCAGCACAGCAATGGCAAAAGTTCTGGAAGAAGTGGCAAGGGATTCTTTCTTTTTCTTCGCGGCGCCTTCTTCTTTGAAGCGCAAACCGGGATAGTCTTTGGCCAGGTTAAAGTTGTTAAGAACCAGGGCGGAAGCGTCTTCCGGAAGAATAATATTTTCGTCAACATTAGCCTGAACGTTGATGGTCCGTTCATTGTCGAAGTGGATAAAATTAGACGGGCCCGAAGTATTTTTAAATTTGGCCACATGCTTGAGTTTAATAAGCCTGTTCTCGGCGTTGGGAATGGAGAGATCTTTCAGGTAAGAAAGATTTTTGCGGGAATAGGCAGGCAGCATAACTCTAAATTCCGTTTCTTCTTCATCGTACTGAACGCGGGTAACAACTTCCCCGTCATAGGCAACACGAATGGTTTGAGCGGCATCAATAACGGTCATACCCATGCGGGCAAGGGCGGCATAATCGAACAGGATCTCGACCTGTTCTTTCCCATCTTTGTCATCACGGGTAACATCCCGAAC
>JAAENB010001002.1 GCA_024224995.1 bacterium
ATTGGTTGAAGCTGACCCAAGACAGAATAGCCCCAGCGGGGCGACGTGTTGTAGCTCGGGGTTTCAACCCCGTGGACAGAGCATGGACCCGGGATAACATCTTCCGAAACAAGCCCTGTTTAGATCTTAGTTTCTTGAGAGGAAATATCTGCCTGTGAGAAATTCAAAGGCCCACAGGCAGAGATAAATTAGTAAGAGGTTACTGCCGCGTTAGTATCGGTAACTATTACATCCGGTTCCAGGATTTTACCGTCAGTATCAACAGCATCAACAACCGGTGCATTGGTCTCTACCGAGGTGGAGTATACATTGGCACTTGCGTTGGAAATGATTTTTGATAATCCGGGCATATCTCCGGAATCATTGATTTTCATAACAAAGGCTTCGGCGCTTTGTTTACCGGCAACTAAATAACCATAATCAGTCTCATGGATCTCATATCCATACACATACCCACCGTCGAAACGGTAGGTCTTTTCCCACTCAATGTTCCCGTTCGTGTCAATTTTATAACAGAGAATTTCCTGAGCTGAGAAAAAGGAAGTATTCGCACGGCCGTAACCCGTAAGAGCAGCGCCGCCGTCACTGGTTTTTTCCATATAATAGACACTATCATCATTACTATTATAATCATACCGCTTTTGCCATACGACATCAAGTTCACTGTTTACCTTCATAACCCAACAATCAACATAATCAGTTTCATTCTCATACAGATGATAACTTCCCGCCACAATAAAACTGCCGTCAGCAAGAACATCAATAGACTTCGGGTCAATAAATGTATCTTCCACGCCATAATTTTTCGCTTTAATCACATTTCCCTTCGCGTCAATGGTCATTATAAAAGCATCCCTATAACCAATTCTTCCTGCAATTTTCCAGGTTCCGCAAGCAGCATACCCGCCGGAAGGAAGAGGCCTTACTGAATAAAGACGACCAGTTCCATTGTATTTTTTTTGCCATTCAATAGTACCGGAAGAATCAGTCTTAACAATCCACCCCAGGTAATCCGGCTGAGTTCTCGCGGCAAAGATGAATCCTCCATCGGGAGTTTTAGCGAGTGAATGAATAAAGCCAT
This sequence comes from bacterium, assembly GCA_024224995.1. The sequence goes on from JAAENB010001002.1 coordinate 1,082, forward strand.
TTTTCTCGTAGGAGTATACTTTATGCCATAGAACATTTCCATCACCGTCGATCTTTAAAAGAGCAGGACTGTATGGATTATACTCGTCTTCGCCATAAACGGTTAATGACGACAATATATAACTACCATCATCAAGAACCAGAACTTTAGCGTGCATGGAATTGCCCACGTTATATGCTTTCTCCCACTGAATATTTAAATCACTGTCCAGCTTCGCGGCCCAGAACCCGTGATCTCCAAACCCGGCAAATATTATACCGCCATCAAGAGTCTCCTTAACCGATAAAGCCCCTGACCAGTTATCTTTCACCTTATAAGTCTTTGCTCCATAAGTCGAATCTTCGCCTTTATCACATGCGGCAAATCCCAAAACAAATGCGGCCAGTATAAAAAAGATTAAATATCTCCTTTTTAAACTCATAATTACTATCCTCCAAAATTTTTTTTTAAAATAGTAAATTACTTTAACCAATGTTTTATAGTCAATATATAAACACTGATAAATTTAATTTTTATAAGACCAACCGGATGGATTGTTTGATGAATTTATATTCCTCACCCCGACAGGCATCGAATTATATAACATTTTATGGATATTCGAAAATTTTTCTTTACTAAAGATAAAAAGGAGAACAGCATTACTATTACTGTAAATGCCGAATAAAAATCCGCATGATTGGAGATACACACTATGCTTTACGAATTTGACGGAAAAGAACCGGTAAGCGGCAAGGACACCTATGTGAGTGAACTGGCTCAGGTGATTGGTGATGTTGTTATTGGTGATAATTGCTATATTGGACATGGCGCTATCCTTAGAGGAGACTACGGTAGAATTGAGATCGGTTCCGGTACGGCCGTTGAAGAGGGCGCGATTATTCACGCTCCTCCGGCAAATGTACATACGATCGGTGAAAATGTTACCGTTGGACATGGCGCGATTTTACATGGAGCTAAAATTGAAGATTTTGCCGTAATTGGCATGGGCGCGATTCTCAGTTTATGGTCGGAAATTGGTGAGTGGGCAATTGTTGCCGAAGGGGCTGTGGTTACCATGAAACAGACTGTTCCCGGCAATGTTGTTTTCGCCGGAAACCCGGCCCAGTTTGTCCGCGACATAAAAGATAAAGATAAAAACATGTGGACCATGGGAAAAAAGATCTATGTTGACCTGGCAAAAAAACAGCTCCATATTGGCATGCGCAGGATCGGGGGTTAATTTTTTCTTTAAAAAAAACTGGACAATTAGACTCCTAAATAATCTCATGACTCAGTTTGCGAAGCATGCCCCCCATCGCTTGAACATAAAAATAAATTATCTATAAGGAGTCTATGTATGAAAAAACTAATTTTATTGGCAGTATTGCTAATGAGCATCTTCACCGGTTGTTTTGACGATAGCGGGGAATTCGATTCGGATTCAATTTCCGCTTATGATCAAAATTTTTATTCGTCCAATATGTCGGAGCAGGATCTTGAATACCGGCCATTGGCTGAGTATTGGGCACCACGGTTTTATCATGATGTTGATGATACCGATTACAAATCCGAGTTAATGACTAAATTTAATTTTGATGGTGATTACAAGGGAAATAACAATTGGGAGAGCATGGATGATTACAATATGGGAGATGACGAACTCAAAACCTATGTTTATTATTCAGTTGTGGAGACCGATAATTTTTATTTCATCGGGTATTACACCTTTCACCCCCGGGACTGGTCCAATATAAACACCTCACTGACCAGTCATGAAAACGACCTTGAAGGAGTTTTACTTTCGGTTAAAAAAACCGGTTCCGGTGAATTCGGAACATTAATCTCCGCCACTTCCGAAGCGCACGATAATTTTTACCAGTACAAAGCCCCAGGCGCTGCGGTGTCCAACGGCACTGATGACATTGACGCGACACTGAGCCTGTACGACGGCCATCACCCGGAAATGTTTATTGAAGCAAAAGGTCATGGCGTTTACAACTGGGACGGAAGCTCCGCTCCCGGCGGAGACGGCGTTGTTTACACTGTAGATAGCTATGAAGCGGATTCCCCGGTCAATTGTACCGGCAGCTGGTCAAATGTATATCGATATCAATTAATCTCAATGGATAACTCCACTGGCGACCAGGGACTATGGTACAGAAGAAACGAGATTGGAAATGATAATACCTTTTCCAAATGGGGAACCTTTCGGGGCGATACCTTCAAAGAAAACTCCGCGAATATGCCCTGGATCTGGGACGATTCAAATGACGGTGAAGTTTTTTCCGGTGACATGATGAGTGATCCGGCTCACTTTGTGGACTGCCAGCTAAACGGAAGCGACCTGAGTGATATGTCGCATAACTACATCAATAATATTTACAAAACCCATTCCATAAAAATTATCGCAGTACGGTCCGACAGCAACCGGGACTCCTGGGGCGGAAAATCGGATCTTTTTGTTCAGGTTACGGCAACCGGAGCAGGCCAGGGAAGCGACCTTCTCCTGGACAACCGGTCATGGAAACGGGATGACGCGAACAAAGGCACCTATTATACTTTTCAGTATGGCGCAAACGATGCCGACGGCGAAACAGAATACGGCGATGTTATACAGAGCCATTATTTCTCCCGTTATGGCACGCCATCCATCACTGTTTCGGTATACGATCACGACAGCTGGTCGGGCAACGATCTTATGGGAAGTATCACCCTTACGGATTCAGCAGATTACAGCAGCGGAATTGATCTTGGAGACGCGCGGATCAAGTTTGTTCTGACTAAATATTGATCTTTTAATAGAATACCGGTTCTTTATTATAACAGGATAAAGAGCCGGCACTTCTGACAGTTTGCACAAAACTGTCAATTATACACGGTAAAACCATTAATTATCCTACAATAAAGTGTAATTTTACTTGTAAATAAAATACAGGGGGCAATAATATGCCCATAAAAAAATATAAAACACATAAAAAAAATTAAACCATAAAAAGCAGTTCACCTATTAAAATTAAAACATAGGTGGAAACAATGAAATTATCTAATTGTTCAAACTGGAGAACGAAAAAAAGTTTTTTTTCAATTTTAGGACTCTCCCTGTTCCTGTTCGCAGCAGGATGTGGAGGAGGCTCAACACCTGAAAATCCGGGTGATGGAGATGACAAAAAAGATTATACAACTGTTACTATTACATCGTCAACGGAGAGTATAAACCAGGGAGAAAGCTGTACTATCTCCTGGATCAGTACTGATGCCGTATCATGTTATATTAACAACGGTATTGGTTCGACCCTGACGGACGGGTCACAGGTGGTTACTCCCGGCCATACCACAACATACACCATTACGGCTTTCGGAAACGAGAAAAGTTCTTCAACCGGCAGTGTTACCGTAAAAGTCCTGGGACAGCCCGATCCCATGAATGAGAATTCCTTTGGCGATTCCTATAAGCAGTTAATCCCCGTGGACGCCACAATTGAATCCTATAACGAAGAGAGGTTTTCCATTGTTACGGGTATTGTTCTGGACATACAGGGAAATCCCATAGCCGATGTATCTATCGACATTTTTAATCACCCTGAGTACGGAACCGCTGCCACCAACGAGGAAGGCCGTTTTAGTATTCCTGTTGAAGGTGGAACACTTGTAATAGTTCGCTATCATAAAAAGGGGCTCATTTCGGCGCAGCGGCAGGTAGAGGTTCCGGTAAATGATATTGCCGTAACCGATACTATTACCTTGATCGCTGAAGATCCGGCGTCTACTACTATTACCCTGGACGGCGATGCCGAATCGGTTTTTACTCATACCAGCTCCTCAGTTGCAGACGATTCCGGTACCCGTTCTTTTACCATGGTTTATACCGGCGACATTCGGGCGTTTGCTGTTGATGAAAATGATCAACCAATACGGGAACTCACAACCTTTACAACACGCGCTACGGAATACCCCACGCTTGAATCTATGCCTGCGGCGCTGCCCCCTACTTCCGCTTTTACCTATTGCGCTGAGCTTTCAATAGACGGTGTTGATCGGGTAAAATTTACCAAACCCGTTATTACCTGGGTAGACAACTTCCTCGGTTTTAAAACCGGCGTTACCGTGCCTGCCGGATACTATGACCGGCATAAGGGTTTATGGATCGCTTCGGACAATGGGATCGTGGTTAAACTCCTTGATATGGACGGCGACGGAATTGTTGACGCCCTGGATTCCGATGGCGATGATCTGCCCGATCTTCTCAGCAGTGAAAGCGTTTCTTTCTCCGATGAAGTAAAGGGACTGGATGACCCGGAAAAATTTGTGCCGGGGAATACTTACTGGCGAGTTCCGGTAACGCATTTTTCGCCCTGGGATTATAACTGGCCCTACGCTCCGGTGGGACCGATAGAAGATCCGAACCCCGAAGAAATGCCCGAGATAGATGAACAGGAAGAAGAAGAATTTGACTGTAAAAATCAGATGAATTCTTATGTGGAAGCCCGAAGTAGAATATTTCATGAAGATATCCCGGTTCCCGGAACAGACTTGAAACTTCATTACGCCAGTAACCGGGTTGCCGGGTACGGTCAAAAAATCACAATCCCCGTAAGTGGTGAGACAGTTCCCGACTCGCTTGAAGATATACTCGTGCTTGTAACCATAGCAGGGCGTAATTTTTTATACGAATTCCCTCCTCTTCCCAATCAAAAACTTGAATTTACCTGGGATGAGCTTGATTACCTGGGTATCAGAGTAGGCAGGGCTACTCCAGTACACATTATGATCAGTTTTGGGTATAAAATGAAGTATTACAAAACACGGTCGGAACGGAATAGAGCCTTTGCCCAGGCCGGGGTGATACCTTCTCTTGACTTCATGAGTATAACAACCAAAACTAGAGGTTGTTATTATCGAAAGAAAAAATATAAAAGAACTATATACGTTTCAAAGAAAAAGAAGGAACCGGGTGTAATTGCTGAAGGCTGGACAATATCAAAGCAGCATACCATGTTCCTTTCGGATACCAGCAAGCTTTTCAAAGGAGACGGGACATCAGCGGTAAACAACAGTATAATAATAGATGCCTTTGCCGGGTCCAATGAGTATGGATTTTCCGGAGATGACGGTCCCGCAACCGAAGCAATTTTCAATAGACCGGCAGACCTGGCCATGGATGCCGACGGCAACATATATATTGCCGATTCGAATAATAACCGTATCCGCAAAATAGATCAAAACGGCATAATAACCACATTCGCGGGAAGTGGTCCTTACCAGGACATTAATGAAGATTCATCAAGCTGCAACGGCGGATATACCGGTGACGGCGGTTTGGCAACTGAAGCCAGGTTAAACAGGCCCCAGGGCTTAGCATTCGACTCCCGGGGAAATCTTTATATCGCCGATACGGACAACAAGATTATTCGAAAAGTTGACCGGGATGGAATAATTACAACTATCGCGGGAATAGCTCCTCCCGTAAGCGGCGATGATGATGACGATGATGATGACGATGATATTTTTAAAAGATGTGTTGAATGTTTCATCTTTGACGCTCCTCTTGAAGAATTAACCGGTGGTTTACCCGGAAACCCATTCCAGGAAGAACCTCTTTCCCCCGCGCTCCAAACCGACCTGGGAGAAGTAATTGATATGGCAGTTGGCGACTCAGGAGCAATTTATTTTGTCAGTAGCGGCGAACATATTGTTCGTAAAATAGAAACAAGCGGTGAAATAAATACAATCGCCGGAACCGGAGACTATGGATCAGACGGTGATGGGGGACCTGCCACCGATGCCGAACTTGCCGGCTGCCGATCCATAGAAATTGACAGAAAAGGGGATCTGTATATCAGTGACTCCTATAATCAACGTATTCGTAAAGTTGATCCCAGTGGTACTATTAGCACCGTTGCCGGTACCATACATGGATATACCGATATTGGTGACGGTGGTCCTGCAACTGAGGCAAAAGTCAATTACCCCAAAAGTACTGCCATTGACTCAGCAGGTAATATTTTCATATGCGAGTCGGACAGAATACGAAAGGTGAATACCGGCGGCATTATTACCACTGTTGCGGGAGGGGGAAGCAATGAAGAAGATGGGATAAACGCTTTAAATGCCTCTTTGTGGGACTCCGGAAAAATAGTTATTGATTCAAAAAGAAATTTTTATTTTATCCAGGAATATAAGATCCGTAAAATATCCCTGGCATCGGGATTTTCTCAATTGGGAAATACAGAGGATTTACTTTTCGCGGAAAATAATGGTATCACCCATATCCTGGACAGCAGTGGACTGCATCGTAAAACCATTCACCTGGATACGGGAATTACTCTTTATGAATTGGATTACAACCAGGAGAATAAACTTATTTCCATTGCGGACCGTTTTAATAATACCACTACTATTGAACGAAATAGCGAGGGTATTATTGAAGCGATTGTATCTCCGGACGGACTCCGTACGGAATTAACTATAGATGACAAAAACCATCTTACCCGGGTAAGTTATCCCGATGCAAATTTCTATTCGTTTGAATACAGCGATTCGGGGCTTATGGAACTTGAGACCGATCCCAAAGGCAACCGCTTTACCCATGTATTCGGGAACCTGGGACGATTAACTGATATTACGGAAGAGGAAGAAGGCCATTGGAATTATTCCAAAAGCCCGGATCCCACTGGCGGCAGCCTCACAACAGTTACTACGGCAGAAAATAATGTAACCACCTACCTGGACAAAAAAGATGCAACCGGTGCGTTTACTTCGGTTATTACGGGACCAGCCGGTGGTGTGAGTACCTATTCCGAAAGCGCCAATGGTTTAAGCGCTTTCAAATCTCTTTCCTGTGGTATGGATGTGGCCATTCAATACGATTGGGATCCTCGGTATCAATTTAAAATCACGAAAGAAATAACGGAAACAACTCCCTCCGGCCTGGTTAAAAAACTGACCAGGGAACGGAATTACAATGACACAAATAGTGATGGAGTTGTGGACAACAGAAGTGAAGAGATTTCAATGAACGGCAGAGTAACGAATAATTATTTCGACTGTTCTTCAGCAACAAATACCTTTACCGCGAACAGTGGAAGAACCGTTACGACACAATTCGATCTCGTTACAATGCTTAAAACAAGCGAATCAATGGCGGGTCTTAATTCCACGGAATATGGCTACGACTCCAGGGGACGCCTGGAAACGGTTAAAACAGGTACCAGGGAAACTACCTATACCTACGACTCTAACGGAAATATCCATTCCGTTACGGACCCCAAAGGCAAAACCACTACCTATGCGTATGATGATATGGGTAGAACTATTTTAATTAACAGGCCGGGAACAGCTCCCATAGGATTGGGATATGACAACAATGGCAACATGAGCCTGCTGACCAATCCGGCTGGTATTGATCATGGTTTTGAATACAACAAGGTGGATATGCGGTCCTCGTATACTACTCCCGTTAGCGGCAGCTATTCCTATGAGTACGACAGGGACAGAAGACTTGCTGCCAAAGTTTTTCCTTCAAGCACTATTATTTCTCCAAAAGAGATTAGCTACACGTATACCGAGGGAAAGCTTACGCTAATAAGGACACCGGAAGGGGATGTTGTGCTCAACTACTATCCCTGCGGTTCAAAACTTGAAAGTCTTTCTAAAGGGGGTGAAAACATTGAGTATACGTACGACGGAAAACTCACTACGGGGATAACCCTTTCCGGTTCTCTGAATGAGTCTCTTGTGTATACCTACAACAACAATTTCGAGAAGACCGGAATTAGCTATGCCGGTGCAACAACCGCCTATGATTACGACGCCGACGGTCTCCTGCAGCAATCGGGATCTTTTGCAATCAATCGTAATGCCGAGAACGGATTTACCGAGTCAGTTACGGGAGGGGTCCTTTCCCTGACGCATTCTTTTAACGGGTACGCGGAGAATAGCGGAGAAAACTTCAGCGTAAACGGAACAGCGCTCTCATCATATTCACTCACCTATGATGACAACGGGAAAATAAGCGCTAAAACCGAAACCATCGGAGGAGTCACTTCCAACTACAGTTATTCCTATGATGATATTGGGCAGTTGCTGACCGTAAGCAAAGACAGTACACTTATTGAAGAGCATCGCTATAATACCGATGGTACCCGGAGTTACGAAATGAATACCCCTCGCGGAATAGCGGGAAGAACAAGAACATATTCCAGTGAAGATTACCTGGAGAGTATTACCGGGGAAAATACTAATTATACGTATGATCTTGATGGTTTTCTCACGCAAAAAACCGTGGGAACCGAAAATACGGTTTATGAGTATTCTTCACGGGGTGAACTCTTAAGCGTACAACTCCCCGATGGACGGTTAGTAGAATACGACCATGATCCAATGGGGAGAAGGATCGCTAAAAAAATAGACGGAGCTATTGTTGAAAAATATCTCTGGGAAGGTAAAACAAAGCTCCTTGCCGTGTACGATGACGCTGACGCCCTGCTTATACGGTTTGAATATGCCGATAGTAATATGCCCGTGGCCATGACTAAAAACGGTTTCACCTATTACCTGGGATGTGATCATGTTGGCACCTTGCGAATAGTGGCAAACGCTTCAGGTTCTGTTGTGAAAAGAATTGATTATGACGCTTATGGCAATATCATAAGCGACAGCGACCCGGCCTTTACGGTCCCCTTTGGCTTTGCAGGAGGACTGCACGACCGGGATACGGCCCTGGTTCGATTTGGATACCGGGACTATGATCCGGACGCGGGAAGATGGACCGCCAAAGATCCAATAAGATTCTTGAGCGGTACAACGGATCTCTATGGGTATTGCAGCAATGACCCCATTAATTTTACCGATCCTTCGGGACTTGACTCTGACTCAGCGAATAAAACTCTGAAAAAAGCATCGGATTTTATTGATAAAACCCTGGACAAGGCTAAATCTGTAATAGATAAGGCTAAAACCGCGTTAGATTATCTAAAGGACTTAAAAAAATTAAAAGACCTTAAGGACGAACAAGACGCAAAAGAAGATATTGGACTCAAAGTGGATGTTGCGAAAGGTATTTTTGATACAGCGGCAGACGTGGCGAAAAGAGCATGTCCAACAAGCGATATACCGATAATTAAAGATATCGCAGAGAGGTTAATAAAGGATACGGTTGATGGTCTTAATGCCGCTTGCCAGAGAGCCGCTGATCTCGCGGCAGACATGAGGAGAGGATCTATGACTCGTCAGAATTTCTAATTAAAATCAAGATAGGCTTTTAATCCTGGTTGCGAATCCCCTTACCGGAATGATCCGGTAAGGGGAATATTTTTATCAACAAAAGACTTCCACACTCGTTTATACTCTACGGGAAATTTATTCAAAAAATCAACATGCTTTCCCCCTTTAAAAATATACAAAGACTTTTGCCGGGAGCTGCAATTGGTATAGACCAGTTCTATTTCCGGCATTTTTAATTGATCTTCCGAATCTCCGGCCATAAATAATATTGGCAGGTTATTCGCCTTTTTAATATATTCCGCTGGTGAAAGAGTATGAATATCTGTCTTTAAAATATTTTCGGTAAATAGTATTACGGGAATAAAAAGAAAATAAGGCAGATGATATTTCGCGACCCTGTTTTTAAAGGCATTATTGATGGTATCATAACATGATTCCATTATTATAAAATCATAATTATTATATTCTTTTAATGAATAGGCAATAGCGGCAGCGCCCAGTGATTGGCCGTGAACGCCGATGAAATTAAATCCCTTCTTTTTTAGCTCCCGTACACAGGCAATGAGATCGTTGCGTTCATGCCACCCAAAACTGATAATATCACCCTCACTTTTCCCCGTTGCTCTCAGGTCGGGCATTAGAACAGAAAAACCTTTTTCCAGGTAGAGCTCCGCCCTTTTTATTTGCGACAGGCGGTTTCCCCTCACTCCTGCCAGCAGGATTACTACTCTTTCCGGATCTTTACGGATAAACCATGCCGATATTCGGATTCTATCGGAGCTTGCAATACTCCAATCCCGGACTTTCTGTTTATACAGATATTTTTTTTCGGGAATCTCCGCAGGGGCTTCTTTTGTAAGATACCGGGCTGAGAGATATCCCGCCGTAAGCCAGGCAGCAAGACCGGCCAGGAAAACAACGGTTATTTTTTTGTATCTTTTTTTATGTGATATTTTCATTATAAGAGTCTCTTAAGAAACTAGATTTTAAATAGGGCCTGTTCCCGAAGATCTTATCCGGGGCTCTGCTCTGTCCACGGGGTTGATATACATTTTATTAAGACACGACCACGGGGTCAGCTTCATCAATTTCTACCGGTTGAGCAAGCAAAAACCCTCCGGGAAAGAGCATCCAAATAAAAAATAATAATTTATTCTTTTTTCCCGGTAATTAGAAATATTGGATATTTTCTATCTTTATCCGGCCGCTTCATTTCATACACGATCTTTGTTGAAACATTTTTAAAACCAGCGTCCTGGAATACGCGGGCTAAGTCTTCCCTGTCAAAACCAAAATGCTCTACACCGGAATTGTCGGGATGAAAACTTCCGTCTTCTTTATCAAGATCGGCTATGCCAATCTGCCCACCGGGATTCAGCATAGCGAACCATTTTTTTACCGCGTTCTCTGTATCCTTAATATGATGCAGGGTCATGGAACTCACAATTATATCATACGATTCCCCCGGTTCCGAACCACTTCCAATGTCAAATTCCTTTGTTGTAATATTAATTTCTTCTTTCAAACCGGCAATCTTTTCCCGCAGTACACCCAGCATCCCCGAAGAAATATCCATTGCGGTAATCTCCCGCACCAGGGGAGCCAGTTCCATAGTAACCAGCCCTGTTCCTGCGCCATAATCCATTGCCCACAGCTCCCGGGAAAAATCCAGGTTTTCCTTCATCCCTTTTGCTATTTCACCTGCCAGGATCTTCCTGGGTGAGTCTTCCCAGTTCTTCGCCCGTTCATTAAATAATGATTCATTTTGATTTTTTTTCATTGTGTTATCCGTGTTACAAATTTTAAATCAGTGATACAATAAACCCGGAGCAAATTTTATCAAGCATAAAATTATTTTTCGATCTTTTTAATGCGTCCGCCAGTTCCCTCATAAACCACAAAAAAATCCTTGAATATAAAGAATATTTGGTATAAAATACTTTCAGGATATTCCAATCCAGGGAAGGAACTATGAAAAGTCATATTACCGTTTTTCTTATTGCGCTGCTTTTTTTAACAATTTTCTGTAAACAACAGGAAACGAAAATTGAAATAAAAAAAGCTTCCGATGAGGACATATTACAGGTTCTTAACCTTGACGGAGATATTATTATTGGTCTCAACCTGCCGTATACCGGTCCCTACGCGAGCCAGGGTATTGATGAACTTCGCGCCTTTAAACTTGCCATAAACGATATTAATAAGCAGGGTGGAATCCTGGGAAAAAAAATAGGCTATATCGTAAAAGATACCATGAGCAAACCCAATATTGCGGCAAAAAACGCTGAGGAATTAATTGACCGCCATAAAGCGGTTTTAATCACCGGCGGGGTGTCCAGCAGCGTGGCCATTGCCGTTGGAAAAGTCTGCCAAAAAAAGAAAATTCTTTTTTTGGCAACAGTTACCCATTCGGACGCCACTACCGGGAAAAGCGCGCAACGATATATGTTCCGTAAATGCACAAGCGCGACCATGGATGCCCGGGCACTCGCTTCTATTCTGGCCAGGCATTACAGCCAAAATACTTCTTACGCATATATCACGGCTGACTACACCTGGGGTTTATCTACGGAAGCGGCCATGCGGAAAGTTGTTGAAGCGAGCGGAGCTAAAACACTCAAGGCAATCCGGGTTCCCCTGGGAACAAAAGATTTTTCCGGTCCTCTTGCTGAAGTAAAAAAATTGTCCCCTGACATGATTGTGTTGGTCCTTTTTGGTGATGACCTTGTTACCGCTATCAAACAGGCCACAACGATGGGAATCAAAAAAAAAATCAAACTTATTGTTGTTCCCTATATTGAGCTCAATATGGCGATTAAAGCGGGTCCCGAAGCCATAAGTGGTATTATTGCTTCTGTCCCCTGGGTGTGGCAGCTTGAGGATGAATATAAAAACGCGAAAATATTCGTAACGAATTATTATAAACAATACAACAAATATCCCAGCAATGTTTCCGAAAGCGCTTACGTTAATATAATGGAATTCGCAAACGCGGTAAAACGGGAACAATCATTTAACTCAACAAAGATTGTTGCAAGCCTGGAGGAACATTCCTTTAGAGGTCTAAAAAACCATGAATACTGGCGAAAATGGGATCACCAGTCTATTCAAACCATTTTCCTGGTTAAAGGCAATTCCGTTGAAAAAATGAAAAACCCCAGCGATTTCTTTAAAATTATCTACCGGGTCGATGGAGAAAAGGTCGCGCGCACAAAAAAAGAAAATCCTGTGAGTATGGAAGCATTATGAAAAACATATTTGATTTCCTATACAACTCTTCACACAAAATTTCCATTAAATTCCTTATTCCCCTCATCGCGATACTGGTGGCGGTCTTCGCATCTATTACAATATTCATTATTCAATCACAATTTAACTACGCGGAGAAACAATTAAGAGACCATGCTAAAATCACTTTAACCACTCTTTCCGCGGACATTTTAAATCCTTTTATCGAAGAAAAAAACGACAAAATCCAGACTCTCTTTGTCAACGCGAAAAAAGCAAATGCCGATATCCTTTATATAGGTCTTATTAACCAAAAAGGCTTAACCCTTGCCCACACGGATGTTTTGCTCCGCGACACCTACCTGGACAAAACCGAATTTGACAAAGCGGCAATTTCAATTAAAAAATATACGGTAAGAGAAATCCCTTCACTGGAAGCCGTTGAGTTTGCCGAACCTCTTCTCGCATTAGGGAGTAAAAAAGATGTTCTGGCTATTATACGAATCGCGGTAAACGAAGAAAAAATAAATCAAAAAAAACACAAAACTCAAAATACAATTATTATTGCCGGTATAATTATATTCGCGGTTCTTTCCCTCTTTATTATTTTCATAACAGTTCAGGGGAAAAATAATCATGAATAGTTCAATTAAAAAAATATACATCTTTTTCCTTAAATCTTTTAACAGGGTTTCCATTAAATTCCTTGTCCCCCTTATTGCGATACTGGTTGTGGGTTTTACAGCCATTACAATATTTGTTATTCAATCACAATTCAATTACGCGAGGAAACAATTATTAAACCATGCCAGAATAACGCTAACAAACATTTCAACAGATATATTAAATCATTTTATTGAAGGAAACAACGACAAAATCCAAACCATCTTTGTTAACGCGAAAAAAGCAAATGCCGATATCCTCTATATTGGTCTTATTGATAAAAACGGTGCGACCCTTGCTCACACGGATGTTATGCTCCACGATACCTACCTGGACAAAAACGAATTCGACAAAGCGGCAATTTCAATTAAAAAATATACGGTACGAAAAATTCCTTCGCGAGAGGCCGTTGAGATTGCCAGGCCCGTTCTCTCATTTGGGAGCCAAAGTGATGTTCTGGCCATTATACGAATGGCGGTGAACGAAGAAAAAATAATTCATAAAACACGGGAAACTCGAAACGCGATTATTATAGCCGGTATAATCGTATGCACCGTTCTTTCGGTATTTACCATATTCATTATTCTAACAAAGGTCTCAAAACCGCTGCGAAACCTTAACCGGGAGATGCGGGCATTCGGGAATGACGTTACGTTTAAAGACATTACGAGATCCGCGCGCAAAGACGAAATTGGTTCGTTAATTAATATGTTTGCCAACATGGCAAATTCCATTTCCGATTACAGTTCCAATCTCGAACAAAAAGTAACCGAGCGAACTGAAGACCTCAGGAAAACAATGAGCGAGCTGGAAGAAACAAACAAAAAGCTGACAGAAACCTCCAACGCGCTCTGGGGTGAAATGCAGCTTGCCAAAAAACTTCAAACAGTAATGCTTCCGGAAAAATATTACTTACCAGGCTACGATATCGACATCCATATGGAAATTGCCGATGAAGTTGGTGGTGATTATTATGATGTTATTAACGCGGAAAATACGAGTTGGATCATTATTGGTGATGTTTCCGGGCATGGGGTAACCGCTGGATTAATTATGATGATGGTCCAGACATCTATTCGCACGGTGCTAATAAATTATCCGTCTCTTGATCCTTCGGTTCTGCTCAATATGGTTAATGAGGTTATTTCCGACAATATTACCCGGCTTGGTGAAGATAAATACATGACCATTACCGCCCTGGCCTATCATGAAAATCACATGTTTCATTTTTCCGGGCTTCACCAGGATATAAAAATATTTCGTTTTGAGAACAAGACTGTAGAGAGTATTGAAACCGACGGGATCTGGCTCGGTTTTAAACGGTACAATATGTTTAAAAAGGATATCAACAAATCTCTGAAACTATATCCCGGTGATGTAATGATGCTCTACACCGATGGTATTACGGAATGTTTCCAAAAAGACGGGAAGATGTATTCAGAAAAACGCTTAACTGATGTTATGCGGGAGAATGGTTTAAAACCGGTAAACGAGATTAAACAAAACCTGGTTGATAGCTTAAGCGCATGCAGAAAACGAGACGATCTTACTTTTATGCTTTTAAAACGGCTCGAATAAGCCCTTACCCGGCATGGGAACAACTCCTGAAATTCGTGTATCAAATTATACCGGGGAAATAAACATGGAACAAAAAAAAATAAACCGTAAAAAGTTTCTTAAACTTTCAGGCATTGTTACCGGGGCTTTAGCCCTCTCTGGGTTCTTCCGGCTCATAAAAGACGATATTTTCGCCCTGAATAACTCCCCGTCGAATACAAGCAAAAGAACCGGGGATAAAACCCCCGTATATATTTCAGCTGCCCTGGGAGAATCAAATCACTATATGGAGCAAGCCGTACAGGAGGCCGCTCTCGCTGCTACGGATTTTAAATGGCTCTCTCCGGGCCAGACGGTATTTATTAAACCGGTCCTTAATTCCGGGAACCCATATCCCGCCACTACCAGCCCCGCTGCCATTTCAGCAATGATACTGCTGCTGAAAAAAAAAGGCGCCGCTAAGGTCATTGTTGGCGAGATGTCGGGAATTGAACATTTAAAGTTCTTTAAAGAAAAAACAAGCGGCAGCACCAGGGAACTGATGCGGGATTCAGGTATGCTTAAGGCGGTAACTGACGCCGGTGGTGAGCCATACTTCTTTGAAGAGGCCGGGTGGGATTCATTCTACGAAGACAAACCCGATGTGCCGGGCTTCTGGAAAAAAAGTCTCATGATGCCGGGAATCTTAAAAGAAATAGATCATATTGTTCTTATGCCCCGCTGTTCCCGGCATGCTCTTGCCGGTTCTTCTCTTGGGCTTAAGGCTGTTGTTGGATACTGGCGTACCGATACCCGGCTTGATTATCATTTTAACGCGGACTTCCTTCACGAGAGAACTGCTGAGGGGAACAGGGTTAGCACCCTGCTGAAAAAACAGCGGCTGGTTGTTTCCACTGGCGACCGTATCCTTTCCACCTTTGGCCCCGATGAAGGGTTTGTTTTTACTCCTGAAGTTGGCCTGGTTATCGCGTCGGAATCGGTTGTTGCTCATGATATGGTCTCTCTTGCCTGGTTATTATATAACAGGAAATTACTGCCCGAAGATAAACAAAATAAGTTCTTAGATCATAGCACCGCTGTTGCTAAATTGGGAAATACCGTTGTCGTTAAAATGCTCGGCACCTGGGGAAAAGCCTTTAGTTCGGAAACGCTGCTAAAAAACGATCTCAATTCCATATGGGACGACAGGGTTCTCAATCACGCGTACAAAATATTCGGCGGAATTCCCGATATCACCCTGGTGAATGTCCGGAACGGGGTTCCCGCAAAAATAATTTCACAACTCAATTCAATGACCCATCATTCATAACGCGGGGCGCGGCCCCCGCGTTATGAAAAATCAGGATTTCATAGCAGAGAGTCTATTGCTTACGGCTTCCGCTTCATCCATCATTCTATCGAAAAGCTCCTGTACAGTAGGAACATCAGTTACCATTCCTATTGCCTGGCCGCATGAAGTAACTCCCGCATCCAGATCCCCGGTTTCATAGAGCTTCCGCACCTTTGATCCGGCAGCCGCGTTAAATATTTCATTGGGTTCACGATGCGCTGCTTCAAGATCCCGGATTACTTGCGCGGCTTTATTATTCCATACCCGGTGAGTGGAATTCAGAGACTGCATAATGAGCGTTGTATCGGTATGAGCCGCGCTCAGCAAGGCATTCTTAAGATTATCATGGATGGGGCATTCTACCGTTGCCATTATCCGGGTACCGATTATTACCCCTTCCGCGCCAAGAGCAAGAATCGCTGCTAAGCCCCGGCCGTCGGCAACGCCGCCGCCCGAGATTACCGGAACATCCAGAGCATCAACAGTTGAGGGGGTCAGGACCAGGCTCCCAATATCCAGCGGCCCGGTCGCGCCGCCGTTTTCCCAGCCCACTACTTCAACAATGTCGGCACCAAGTCTCGCGCCTTTTTTCGCGTATCGCACACCCGCGCATTTATGTATCCAGGTAATCCCTTCCCGCTTAAAAAAGGGCACCAGGTTTTCCGGAGCAACGTGTCCTGATGTTTCAAAAATAGTTACCCCTTCATCCAGCATTGCCTGGACAAATTCTTCCATATTAACCGGCTGGAGCGCGGGGAAAAGGTTAACATTCACCGCGAAGGGTTTATCCGTTAAGGATGCTGTTTCACGGATACCTTCCCGTAAGGATTCCGGAGTTTTGTAAATCGCTGAAGCAAGGATACCCAATCCTCCGGCATTGGAACAGGCTGCAACAAACTCAGGTTTGCTCACGTTCATCATGGTGCCGGCAATTATGGGATATTTGATTCCGAGCATTTCAGTAATGCGTGTTTTTAACATAATATATTCTCCTTTTTATATTTTATTTTTTTACATAAATAAGACCAGGCTTACGGCCATAACTATCATTCCCAGGACAAGCCCGTAAATAGAAAGATGATGCTCGCCATACTCCCGCGCGGCAGGCAGCAGTTCATCAATTGAAATAAAGACCATAATTCCGGCTACAGCAGCAAAAGTAAAACCAAAAACATAATGACTCATGACATTGCCGGTCATGAATTGCCGTAATATGACAAACCCTATTAGCGCCCCTACGGGTTCTGCCAAACCGGAAAGAAACGAATAGATAAATGCTTTTTTCTTGCTGCCCGTAGCGTAATAAACCGGGACAGAGACGGAAATTCCTTCGGGAATATTATGAATGGCAATTGCCGCTGCTAT
This sequence comes from bacterium, assembly GCA_024224995.1. The sequence continues at coordinate 18,426 of JAAENB010001002.1, forward strand.
GGGAAGTGCTATTTTTGGATCGTGTAAAGCGGCAATAAATGTTGCCAGTCCTTCGGGGAAATTATGAATGGCAATCGCCATGGCCACAACCACCCCTGTCCGGTAGAGCTTTTTATACTCTGCTTTTTTTTCAACTTCACTATTGCCATTTTGCCCTTCGGGTAATTCATGATCATGAAATTCATGGGGATTTTCATGTGAAGGGACCAGTTTATCAATTAAGGCGATCACAAACATCCCTCCAAAAAACGCAATAATCGCATACCAATTCGAGAGTACCTCGTCTTTCGTTGCTTCCTGGAAAGCATCCCGGGCTTTGCCAAAGATCTCGATCATGGAAACATATATCATCACACCGGCTGAAAAACCCAGGGCTACGGATAAGAATTTTTTATTCGTCCGTTTTGTTAAAAAGGCAATTAAACTGCCAATACCGGTCGCGAGACCGGCAAATACGGTTAATCCTAAAGCGAATAATACATCGTTAAAAAGAATTTCACGTTCAATCCCCATTTTTACCTCTATAAGAAACTAGATCTGAAACAGGGCCTGTTCCCGAAGGTATTAACCGGGGCCATGCTCTGTATTGGGTCAGCATTAACCAATGATCAACCAATGCCCTGCGGGCGATTCGGTCCCATACCAGAAATACCCCGGGGTATAGTCATGTAGCCCGGGGTTTTTAACCCCGGGTACAGAGCAGAGCCCCATGCTAAATCCCCTCGCAGGGGTCGCACCCCGATGGAATTGGCTCATTGTAAACCACAGTTTCTGACCTATTTTTCCCCGCTATTTATCACGCAGCAGCTTTTTCAAAACAGCTATATTATTAGTCGGTTGATCACAGGCATAGTTCCTGCATACATAGGCGGTTGCTTTATTATTAACCGGTGTTTGCGCTGTTATATACGGCGCGAGCTTCCGGATCAATAATTCTTTTTCCGGGTTCCCGGTTACCGGATGAAAAACTAAAACCATCCCGGGTAAATAATGTTTATTGATCTCAGCCAGCATCTCCTGCGCCAGTTTATCGGCCGGGTCTCCGGCAATAACTATCTCCATAGGACTTCCTACGGCGGTTTCCAGTGCCGAAAGAAACATGGTATAGGCTGCGGGATTTTTTTTCAATTGCAGCGCGGCCCGGTTCGCAATACGATGCGCTTCATCTTCCCATTTTTTATCTGCCGTAATGCGGCCGAGCCGGATAAAATTATACAGGGCTGCGGAATTACCCGAAGGAACTGCTCCGTCGTAAAATTCCATAACCCGGACGAGCAGCTCTTCTCCGTCGTGGGGGGTAAAATATAAACCGCCGTTTTTTTTGTCGGCAAAGTTTTCAATTGTTGAACCGGAAATATCGAGCGCCTTTTGCAGCCAGGCAGCGTCAAACGTAGTTTCATACAGCTCTATCAAACCCCAGGTAAAAAACGCGTAATCATCCACTGTACCCTGAATAGCCGCCTCACCATCCCGGTAACGATGCAGAAGACGGTTCTCTCCCGTAAGCATCTGCTTGAGAATAAATCCGGCAGCCCGCTCTGCTGCTTCCCGGTACTTCGGTTCGTTTAATACCCGGGCACCCTGGGCCAGTGCCGCGATCATTATTCCGTTCCAATCGGTAAGAATTTTATCATCCTTGCCCGGATGTATTCGCTTTTCCCGGTGTAGAAACATTTTTTCACGAATACGCTCCCGGGCCGCTCGCAGCTCATCAAGAGAAATGCCCAATTCCCCGGCCGTTTTGTTTAGCTCCTTGTTGTGATGCAGAATATTTGCCCCGGTTTTTTGTTTTACGGATTCATCTAAAAAATTTCCTTCAGCGCTCATGGCAAAAAGTTTTACCGCGCGTTTGCCATCCTCCGCGCCCAGCAGCGGCGCAAGCTCATCTTCCTTCCAGGTATAAAACTTGCCTTCCACTCCCTCACTGTCCGCGTCTTCCGCAGAATAAAATCCGCCTTCCGGTGCGGTCATATCACGAAGCACATAGGTAAAAATTTCCCTGGCTATGGAAGCGAAAGATTCGTCTCCCGTAACCAGGTATGTTTCAAGAGCGGCCAGGGCAATCATGGCCTGATCATACAGCATTTTTTCATAATGAGGAACCAGCCAGTGCTGATCGGTTGAATAACGGTGAAAGCCAAAACCAAGGTGATCAAATATTCCGCCCATTCGCATTTTTGTAAGAGTGGTTCCAACCATATCTCCGGCTTCCTTCTTATTATAGGCGTTCCCGTAGCGCAGCAAAAACAATAAATTATGAGGCGATGGAAATTTAGGAGCCCGGTTAAATCCGCCATATTCAGGATCAAATTTTCTTTCAAGAAAGGAGTAGGCCCCGTCAAAAAGAGACCGGTACTCCGCCTTTTCTCCGGGTTGAGAGACTGCCGCATGCTGTAAAGATGAATTGTGTTCTTTTAAGATCCGAACGGTCTCATCGGCCACTGTCATAACCTCGGCTCTTTTTCCGTTCCAGGCTTCCGTAACCTGGGTAAGAATATCTATGAGCCCGGCCATGCCCCACCTGTTCTCTTTGGGAATATAGGTGGCGGCAAAATACGGTTTTTTCTCCGGAGTCATAATAATCGTCAGGGGCCAGCCCCCGCTGTTGGTCATCATCTGGCAAACGGTCATATAAATATTATCAATATCGGGCCGTTCTTCCCTATCGACTTTAATAGAAATAAAATTCTCGTTAAGAAGGGCTGCCACCTCAGTATCTTCAAAAGACTCATGAGCCATCACATGGCACCAGTGGCAGGTTGCGTATCCTATGGAAAGAAAGATTGATTTATCTTCACGCTTTGCTTTTTCAAATGCCTCGTCTCCCCAGGGATACCAGTTTACGGGATTATTCGCGTGCTGCAATAGATAGGGACTCTTTTCACTGGCCAAATGATTGCTGTAGCGGTTACCTGTCATAAAATAATAGACTCCAACTATACTCAAAATAATAAGTGTGATAATTACCGCAGCCGGGACTCCAGGCTGTATCCGTTTCATATTTTCTCCCGGTCGTCCTTCCTGTTTTTACGTATAAGCCGCCGAATTAAACGGGTAACCAACATCAGTATACATAACAACGCCAGAGACGCAAGAACTTCTTCAAGTGAATATTCTTTGCAATCAACACAGATCCTATGACTATGTTCTCCGTGGATTGTGTTCACCGAACATTGACCTCTCTCAAGAAACTTAATTGTGTTTGCCCCCCAACCCCCCTAGAATGCCGCCATATGGCGGCATTCTAGGGGGCGCAAGAAATCTTACCCGGGGCGGTTTCTGTGACGTTTTTGTGTAGGGGAGAGGCATGCCTCTCCCCTACACAAAAACGTCACAGAGGGGCAAACCCAAATAAACACCTCGTACGGACAATGATACCCGGACAGAAACCGATCCATTTATATAAACAGTTTCTGATCTATTTTTCCCTGCTTCGCAGGGTCAGGTGCTCTCAAGAAACTAAATTTGCTTGTGCACGGGCTTGAAAGTATGGTCTCTTTGGATTGCTGCGGAACTCCCTTCGGTCAAACAGTCCTCACAACCCAAAGAGACCATACTTTCAAGCCGAATGCAGTTTGCAATAGTATTTAGTTTCTGATCTATTTTTTCCCGGCCGTGCCGGGTCCGCACTCTCAAGAAACTAAAATTATGCTTGTGCGCGGGCCTTGAAGTAGTATGGGCTCCTCTTTTAACCGATCACCAGGCCCCCAGGGCCACCGATCACTTCCCTTCCCCTTCCTCTTTCTCCGGCGTAAGTTTTTTTTTCTTTTTCAGGCATAGCTCACACCGGTCATCATGGCACCACAGGCACGAATAACAATCCTTACAATTATGTTTTTTCTTCTCTGCCGGCTGCTCATCAGGAATATACAGTTTTCCTTTAAAGCCGGGAATTTCAACAAACGCCATCAGTCGATTCTCACAACTTCTTTGCCTCTTCCAGGGCTTTATCGTAATTCGGATGTTCTCCTACCTCACTAACGATCTCACGGTAGGCGATTTTTCCGTCTTTTCCTATAACAAAAATAGACCGGGCAATGAGGCCCAGTTCTTTGATATACAGCCCATAGGCATGTGCGAACTCACGGTCTTTAAAATCGGAAAGAATTTGAACATTTTCAATGGAAAAAGACTCGCAAAATCTTTGCTGGGCAAAAGGGAGATCCATGCTAATAGTCAATATCTTTGCTTCCATTTTCGATGCTTCCGCGTTAAACCGCTTTGTCTGCAATTCACAAACAGGCGTATCCAGTGACGGGACGGCGCTGATTATTACCACCCGCCCCGCAAAGTCCGAAAATTTTACCGGTGCCAGGTCTCCGTTTAGAACGGTAAAATCAGGGGCTGTATCTCCTTCTTTTACATCAGGGCCAACAAGGGTAAGCGCGTTACCGTTAATTGTTACAATATTTTCTCTTTCCATCCTGTTCTCCTCTCAAGAAACTAAATTTTGCTTGTGCGCGGGCCTGGAAGTAGTATGGGCTCTTTGGATTGCTGCGGAACTCCCTTCGGTCAAACAGTCCTCACAACCCAAAGAGCCCATACTACTTCCAGGCCAGATGCAGCTCGTAATACTATTTTGTTTCTGACGTTTTTTTTCCCTGTTCGACAGGGTCTGCACTCTCAAGAAACTAAACTTTAAAATAATTTAATAAATTCTTCGGGTTCGGCGCGGCCGTTCATGACCTTTTGAGCGATCTTTACCGCGTCGCTGTCCCCAAGGACAATGGCGCCACAGGGTTTATTTTCTTTTAATAAAAACTTTTTATACGATCCGTTATTTTTCGCGACATGAACCTTTAAATCATCGTCGTGAATTTCTCCTGCCGAATAAAGATCTATTCCCGTGACTTTCAAATTAGAAGAAAGTACCGTTCCGGGATATTCGCTTTCTTTTCCGGCCATATTTTCTCCGGCGACTTTTCCCTGCTCTTTTGCCGCAGGCCACAGACCATAGACACGCTGCTTATGCTCCACGACATCTCCGGCCGCGTAAATACCGGGTTTGGATGTCTCCATATGGTTGTTTACCACAATCCCTTTGTCTACTTCCAGCTGAGCTGATTGCCCAAGCGCCAGGTTTGGACGAACTCCTGCGGAAATTATTACCATATCCGCTGTTATAACAGAACCCGATTTTAAAACAACCGTTTCTACTCTGTCATTTCCGGCAATCTCTGTTACACTGTCATTCGTTAGAAAACTCATGCCGTTCTCTTCAAGCAGCTCCTGGAGCAGCTTGCCGCCGGTTTCATCCAATTGCCGCGGAAGAAGCCAGGACGCGAATTCTATTACCGTTATTTTTTTTCCCGCCTGCGCAAGGCTTTTCGCGGTTTCAAGGCCAAGAAGCCCTCCGCCAATTACCACAATATTTTTCGCTTCTTTTCCGGCGTTAAGAATATTACCGGCATCGCTTGCGCCGCGCAAGGTGAAGACACCGCTTTTGTCCACTCCTTCTATTGGCGGTACAAATGGGAAGCCTCCTGAGGCAATCAAAAGTTTGTCGTAGGTATAGCTCTTGCCCTCGCTATCGGTTACCGTTTTTTCTTCTGCGTTTATAGAAACAATCCGTGTATTTAAAAGATTGCTTATGCCTTTTTTTTCATAGAATTCCGGTTTAAACGTTACCAGTTTTTCGAGCGGCACTTCTCCTGCCAGAAATTCAATAAGTCTTGGCCGGTAATAATGTAAATTTCTTGATTTTGAAATTAAGGTAATTTCTCCATGGGGATCATTTTTCCGGATGGCCTGAGCGGCATCCATTCCTGCCGCGCCATTTCCGATTATTATATACTTCATCTTTTTATCCGTATTATTTTTTATTATATTTTTATTTTCTTTTTGATTGTTGTCATGGTAACAACAGGTAATTTCATTTTTCCTTCGCCCAGTACCAAATCCACAACCTTTTGCGGCGCGATGCGATACAACAATTTAACTTCAACAGTAAGCTGCTTCCACTTCCCTTCGGGCAGAGTGATTGCTTCATGCACCGACTTCAGCGGAGGTATTCTCTTATCTTTTAATATCTCACGGGCCTGAACCACACTGAGAACGGGATTACCTTTTCCGTCACCGAATACGGTATTATACAATATCGTATTTTTGCTAATATACCCCTTTGCGTCGAGCTGCCCCAGGGCTAAAACGGTTTTTCCTTTTTTATCTTTTATTGTAATGTCCAGCCACATCTGCCGGGTATCGGTTAGTCCTGTTGGAAGATAATGACCCGCGCCGGTGTTTTTCACGTTGACAATGATCTTACCCTTGGCAATCTTTTTTTCATCAATGGAAAGCTCCGCCGCGTTTTGAAGCCGGGCTATTGCCATTTTGGGCTTCAGTTTGTCTTTAAACTGCCCGGGAACAAAACTGTTTCCCCCGACAAAATAATGCGTAAAAACATGCTCCCGTTCCGGTCCGTCATCGGACGCGAGTCCCGGATTCTTAGGGCGATCCGTGGAACCTGTTGCCGGAACTCCCGGTCTCTGGTACATATGGCACCCCTGGCAGTTAATCCGCTTTGCCGGATCTTTGGAATTATACGGTCCGTTTTTCCACTCTTCATAGGTTGTTTCCAGTTTGGTTCCGAATTCCACATGACGCACATCATGGCAGGTTCCGCATATTTCAGCCTTTGTATGAAACTCGGAGTAGGCCGAGTCATGAAAATCCGATTTCGAATCTTTAAAGGGCCCCCGTTTTACCCCGGGATTTTCTTCTCCATTTCCCGGTTTCAGGGTAAGACCATTGTTATACATCTTTTTCGCCCCTGTCGCGGAATGGCAGTAATCACACTGAATTCCCCGGCGCGCGATTGGAGCTGTTTTTTCCCGGTCATCGGAAACCTTGCGGGGATACCCGCTGACAAAACCCACGGGGGTATGGCACTTTACGCAGGATTCGGCTTCTTTTATTTCGCCTTTGTCGGTTAGTCCCTGCCGTAAAAAATGCGACACTTTTACATAGAGGGGATCTACATGCGCGAGACTATGCATGGAGTTCTCCCATTGATCAAAAATCGCGGTATGGCAATCACCGCAGATGTCGGGAGAGATGAACTGTGAGAGTTTATGATGTTCGGCTTTTACGCAGGTAGTTATTGGTATGATCACTACTGCCGACAGGATTATTATAACAACTAAATTCTTATTTAAAAATTTTTTATCAGACTTCATTAATTTTTCCTTCGCATATCAATTCGAGGCTCATGCCGCGGGTTCATTAAGCAAGCCCCTTTTGTAAAAAGGGGCTTGCTTAATTATTTTTTAATCCTCAGGAGAAAAGCTGTCTTTTCCCACTCCACAAGTTGGGCAAACCCAGTCTTCCGGAAGATCTTCAAATGATGTTCCCGGTTTTATTCCGTTGTCGGGATCTCCTTCTTCAGGATCATAGACGTATCCGCAAACATCGCATACATATTTCTTCATTAAAACTTCCTCCAAATTTTTTTAATTTAATGGAGCCGGCCTCGACTCGTTGTTATTTATTCTTTAACTAATAGTTTCTTTTACCTTACCTGCTACGGTTTTCCCGAGCTCCATACAGGCTTCCCGTACAGCATCATCGGGCACATACTTTCCTTTTACTTCACCCAGAATCTCAACGTCCATGGAATTGAGATATTCTTTTATCTGCTTGTTTCCTTCTCCGCTCCATCCATATGAGCCAAACGCCGCGCCAAACGGAGTCTTGAACTTCAGGCCCCGGACATAAGTAAGCACATCGGCGATAGAAGGATAGATGTTATTATTCAACGTGGGCGCTCCAACAATCACCGCTGCCGCGTCCAACATCTGCGATGCGACCGTACTTCGTTCGCAGGCATACAGGGGCATTACCTCGATCTTTACGCCTGCTTCCTTGACGCCGTCTTCTATGTACCGTGCCATGAGCTCAGTGCTCTTCCACATGGTATCATAAATAAGAACAACCTTTTGCGAAAATTTTCTCGAAGACCATTCTTTATACAGGGAAAGTATTTTACCGAAACTTTCCATATTTCTCCATACCGGTCCATGATCCGGAGCCACATACTTAAACTCCATTCCCGATGCCGATACTTTTTCCAGCAGCCTGGCCACATGGGGAGAATAGAGGGTGATAATATTCGCGTAATAATCTTCTGTCTGCTTTCGCAACAGTTCCCAGGGAAGTTCATCATCAAAGCGTTCCGATGAGGCCAGGTGCATTCCAAAAGCATCCTGTGAAAATAAAAATTTCTCCTCTACGATATAAGAAAACATACTATCGGGCCAGTGGAGCATTCTTGTTTCCATGAACTTTACAGTCCGGTTTCCCAGGCTTATTTCTTCTCCGTCTTTAACCGGTGTTATATCATAATCGCCAAAATGAGCCTTCAGCGCTTTTACTCCCATTGGGGAGGCGAATATCTTTTCGGGACTTACTTCTTTTACTATCTCCGGGAGTGTTCCGCTGTGATCGGGCTCCGAATGGTTGGAAATAATATAGTCGATCTTTTTGGGATCGACGACAGAAGAGATCCTGGAAAGAAGCTCTCCTTCAAATCCTTTTTTTACGAAATCTACGAGTGTTATTTTATCTGCCATTACCAGGTACGCGTTGTAGGTGGTGCCGCGGTCTGTGGTATATCCGTGAAAATTCCGGACTCCCCAGTCTACCGCTCCTACCCAATAGACGGTATCGGTAATCTTTACTGCTTTCAAATCTTTCATTCAAATCTCCGGGAAATTTTTTATAATTTGAGATCCGGCGGAGTTACAAATACTCTTGCCGCGAGTTCTTTATCCATTAAATAGATCCCTTCTCCGGAATCTTTTACAAGGTTTAGTTTCTTAATTATGCTATCAACATTTGCTTCTTCTTCTACCTGCTCATCTACAAACCAGTTCAAAAAAGAACGGCTCGCGTGGTCATTTTCCTCTATTGCCGCTGTCATAATTTTGTTAATCCTGTCGGTTACCAGCTTTTCATGCTCAAGAGCGTTCTCAAACGCCGCTTTCACCGATGCCCATTCTTTTGTTGGGGCAGTTATTTGCGTAAAAAAGGGCCGGCCGCCTCTTTCTACCAGGTAATTATACATTTTTGAAGAATGATACATCTCTTCCTGGGTCTGGATCTTAAACCAGTGCGCGATCCCTGTGAGATCTATTGAATCACTGTATGCCGCCATTGCCATGTAAATATAGGCTGAGTAAAACTCAAAATTCATCTGGTCATTGATCATGCTTTCTATTTTCTCGTTCATATTACTACCTCTTTTTTTCTTGTTCTCCCTCCTTCTTACTCTTTAACCAGTTTTAAGTAAGAAAGAGAGAGGCCAAAATATAAACAATGTGCGGCGAAATCAACTAGTTTTCCACAAACTATGCTTATTGCAGTATTCTCTCGCGATCAGGGAATCACTGTATTTTACATGAAATTCCGCTTCGGGCTTATCGCCGGGCTTGAGAAACTTACGGTTTACAAAGTCACCGTTTATTACTTCAATCCATTCAATATAGTGATCGTCTGCCATTGGATGAGGAGTCGATCCCACTACAACTTTAATTCCTTCAGCAGTCTTTTCTATTACCGGTACATGCTTTTCATTCTTGTAATCCGCTGTTTGCTCTTCCTGTTTCGCCATTGGCTTTCCGCAGCATACCAGTTCTCCGCCGCCTTCATGAACTCCTTCTACGATACTTCCGCAAAGATCACATTTAAAAATCTCTAAAATTTTAGCCATAGCTTCCTCCTTTATCTATAATCCCGGTGCTCTACACCGGCTCGTAAAAACATCTTTTTGGACTATGAACCACTCCATCATTTTTCATTTTCTTCAAGAGCTTCGACACGTCATCCTTTTCCATTTTTGCCGCTTCCGCGACTTCTCCCGGACGCAAAGGTTTCCCTTCTTTTTTCATGGCATCCAGTACTTTCTTTTCACTTGCTTCCATTAGAACTCCTGTTTTACATTAAAAATTATTGTTTAACTACTACCAGTGTTTTCCCAGTTCTTCGAACCATGCCTGGGGATGATCGCATGCGGGGCATTTGCCCGGCGCTTCGGTTCCATCATGAACAAAACCGCAATTTAAGCAGCGCCATGTTGTTTTATCGGAATTTTTGAAGGCTGTTCCTGCTTCAACTTCCGCCAGAAGCGACGCGTACCGCTCTTCATGATGCTTTTCCGCTATTGACACGTTTTTCCATAACAGAGCGATTTCAGAAAATCCTTCCTCTTCCGCGATCCTCGCGAATTCAGGGTATATTTCCGTATGCTCTTCATTTTCGCCCATTGCCGAAGCTTTTAGATTCTCCGCTGTTGTTCCAATTTTTCCGGCCGGATATGTTGCTGTTATTTCAAGGCCGCCGCCTTCCAGAAATTTAAAAAACCTTTTGGCGTGTTCTTTCTCCTGAAGCGCTGTTTCTTCAAATATAAGCCGTACTTTCTCGTATCCTTCTTTTTTCGCCTGTTTCGCGAAATAGTCATACCGATTTCTCGCCTGGGATTCCCCGGCAAATGATTTCAATAGATTCTGCTCTGTTTTTGTTCCTTTGATACTCATCTGGCTCCTCCTAATATGTTGTTATTTTAAATTTGTAATCATTACAATATTGATATTAACTAATATAATAAATTTATTTTCAGAGTCAAGTATTTATTGTTTTTTTACCGGTTTTTTTGTAAAAAATTACCGCTCTTCTCTCAAGAAACTCTTTTTAAA
>JAAENB010001003.1 GCA_024224995.1 bacterium
AGCATGCCGGAAGTTTCTTCATCCACTACCGAAAAGTTAAACGGTAATAAATACGGCATCCACGCGGACCAACTGCCGTCGTCTGCATTATATTGCATCTCAACAGCACCGGGAACCGTTTCATTTATGGTAAAATCTTTTTTTATAAATGTTATCCATGAGCCAAGGCTGCCGTTTGACTCGTCATCAAGCAGAGTCTTTTCAACTGAGAGAGGAAATGGATCGGGAAGAGCGCTCACGGTTATAGTGTCACTCATTACAATTTCATTTCCCTCAGCATCCCTGAACCGGGCATATACGGTTTTATCCCCTGAACCGGCCGACAATTGCCGGGCTTTCAACTGTGTTGACCAGGTAAGATTTTCCCATTCTGTCCATTCAGTAGTATTCTCATTACGAAAACAAACTTGATACGCTCCGGGCGCGTAAATACCAACATCTGCATTACTTCCCAGAGTATTGGTTTCCCCGTTATTGATTGTTACCGTATAAACAGAAGTATCAATTACGGTTATGGACGCGTTTTGCCCGGTAACATCTCCATTCGGATCTTTAAACTCCGCGTATACGTTCTTGCCTCCCACTCCCCGGGGCAGCATATATTTCTTTGCAAAAAGATAATCCTCCCAGGCTGTCCAGTTAATACCATCATTGCTTAAACGCATTTTTTGTGCGTTTGGAATATGGCTGTTTATGGTTATACTGTTTGAGAAAGTACCGCTTACTCCGTCGTTTAGTATAAATACCAGGGTTTCGGCACCGGCCATAATTATTGTATCACTTACGGAAATTATTTTTCCTGAAGCGTCTTTTAGCTCTCCATATACAACCTTTTCCCCTGTCCCTGCGGGCAGGGTCCAGGCTGCTCCGCCCGGACTATATTCCCGCCATTCTTCCCAGGCCCGGCCGTAATTCCTGAACCGCGTTTCTGTTATTCCCGTAGTATTTACTTTAAGAGTAACTGCTGTTGACAACGTATAATAAGACCCGCTGTTTATTGCCAGACGGCAGACAGTACCGTCTTCAAGTATAATCCGAGCCGTTTTTATTATTGTCTTTCGCGATAAGCGGCGGCGGAATTGGGCGTATATTATTTTTTCTCCGGCCCCGTCCGCAAGAGTCCACTCTCTCTTTGAGGAATAGCTTTCCCACTCTTCCCGCCAATGGCCGTCTACATTGCTGAATCGCATCTCATCCGCATTGGCGATATTAATATTCAGGGTTGCGGTCTTTGAGCTGGTGCTATATTCTCCGCCATTTATTACAAAGCTTCCCTCTATTGGCGAAATACTTTTATACAGCCCCTCTTCACACCCGGATACAACCAGGATTGAAACAATCATAAATCCCGTAAGCTGTTTTAAAATATTTGTTTTCATTGTTTTAAT
>JAAENB010001004.1 GCA_024224995.1 bacterium
AAACACCGACAATGGCAAAAAAGATTATTTTTTGAATTACTGTCCATTTAATCCAGAACTTTTTTAACTGTTCAAGAATCCGTTTAAAAAAATCGTTCATTTCTCCCCTCCCAAGAAAGAAACTTAAATATCAAGAATATATTCTATCTGGTAGATATAATCTCCTTATAAGCTTTTACCGCACCATCAATAACAGATTTGGTCAGGTTTACAGCCATCTCCGCTTTTGCCATTGCTATTGTAACATCGTGAACATTCACCGAATCAGGATCGGTTATCATCTGCTGCATAAGACTTGCACTATTCATTTCAGCATCATTGGCACTATTCATTGCATCAACCAACATATCACCAAATCCCCCTTTCTTTTCAGCATCAAGTCCTAATTTACCAGTTTCATCAAAATGTCGTGGACTACTTCTTTTCAACTTTACCATATCACCAAAAGCATTTTCAGGTCCAACAAGTTTCATAAGGCTCATTCATTACCTCCCGATATCCAGAGCTTTTCTAAACATACTTTTACTACCATCCATTACCGCCACATTTGCCTCATACGCCCTTGAAGCGGAAATCATATCAACCATCTCACTTACAGTATTAACATTGGAATACTCGACATAACCCTTTCGGGGACCAATTTTTATTGCATCCGGATGGGTTGGATCATAAACTAGGCGAAGTTCAGCGTCCATATCCTTTTCAATTTCAGCGACCCTCACCCCTTTCCCGATACCATTATCAAGGGCGTCAGGAAGAAACGGGCTTCTCCAATATGGTTGTTCCACCCTGGGACGAAATACAACCCTGCTTCTTCTAAAAGGGCCTCCATCGGCGGTTCTTGTTGTATTGGCATTGGCAATATTATCCGAAATAACATCAAGCCTGAGTCTTTCGGCTGTTAATCCTGAAGCCGCTGTATTTATAGAACTGAACATTCCCATTTTCTACCCTACCTTAACACCATATTAATTCGTTTAAACTGGCTGGATACCGATTCTGTCATTAATTCATACATCATCTGGTTTTTTACAGCGTCCATAGACTCCTTCTCAATATCCACATTATTTCCATTATTCTTGGTTTGTGTAAGATAATCCAGAACAAACCGCGGTTTTACACTTGTATAGCTAACAGACCGGTTAAAAGGAATATGCCTGGAGCTGGACATCTTTGCCTCCAACCCCTTTGGTGCATTTTCCGAAGCCAGGGCCCTGGCAAGGGAAGCTTCAAAATTCACATCGGTCCGTTTAAAATTCGGGGTTTCCGAATTGGCGATATTGTTGGCGATAACCTCCCGCCGCACAAGGCCAACATCCATTGTCCGCTGCAATATATCAACTGTTTTTCCAAACGATGTATTTGTAAACATTTAAAAACTCCCCAAAAATGATCCTTATTTAAAAAATCGGCTTTTTCCGGTTTCATATTAGTAAAAAATGGAATAGGCCTGAATCAAAGAATATACCGGCTTAGATCACGATCCTCAACAATATCAACCAATCTCTCTTCGACATACTCCGCCGTTATTATCTTTTTCTGCCCCTTTAAATCAGGTGCGTTAAACGAGATATCCTCCAGTACCAACTCCATTATTGTATGCAACCTTCTTGCACCAATATTTTCGGTTCTCTGGTTTACTTCCTCCGCGATTTCAGCCAGTTTTTTAACTGCTTCATCTGTATATTCAAGATGAACATCCTCTGTTTTTAATAATTCGATATACTGTCGGGTCAAGGCATTCTTGGGAGAAGTCAAGATTCTCCTGAATGCTTCCGCATCAAGATCCTCAAGCTCAACCCTCAATGGGAAACGTCCCTGAAGCTCGGGAATAAGGTCAGATGGTTTACTCATACTAAATGCCCCGGCTGCAATAAAAAGGATATGTGAGGTATCAACCATCCCGAACTTTGTGTTTACAGTTGAGCCTTCAACTATTGGTAGAATGTCCCTCTGAACTCCTTCACGGGAAACATCCTGCCCTCCCCCTGAACGGTTTTGCCGAACAGCTATCTTGTCTATTTCGTCAATAAAAATAATACCCATATTCTGAACTCTTTCCCGGGCCAGATCAGCCGCGTTTTCAGAGTCAATTAATTTATCCTTATTTTCATTTAGAAGAATCTCCCTGGCTTTTTTTACAGAAACAGATTTCTTCTTTTTCCCACCACCGAACATTCCGGACAACGAACCAAGATTAAAATCCATCTCCTCGAAAGAATTACCTGAAAAAATCTCGATGGAGGGCATCCCTTTCTGCTTCTGCACATTAATCTCAATTACCCTGTCATCAAGTTTCCCATCACGGAGCATCTGACGAAATTTCTCCCTTGTTGAGTCCCCTTTTTCCGGAATAACAACAGAATTTTCGGCGGTATCGAATCCAGGTTGCTGGGCAGGTTTAACCTTTGGAAGAAGAAAATCAAGAAGTGCCTCTTCTGTTGCTTTTTCAGCTTCCTCCTGTACACCTTCCTGTAATTCCGCTTTAACCATGGAGACCGCTGATGACATTAGATCTCGTATCATTGATTCAACATCACGCCCCACATAACCAACTTCGGTAAATTTAGTCGCCTCCACTTTTAAAAATGGAGCTCCGGAAAGTTTTGAAAGCCTTCTGGCAATTTCAGTTTTCCCGACTCCGGTGGGTCCAATCATGATAATATTTTTCGGGGCAACCTCATCTTTTATATCTTCAGGCAGTCTTGAACGCCTGAGTCTGTTTCGAAGTGCGATAGCAACCGATTTTTTAGCCTTATCCTGACCAATTATATACTTGTCAAGCTCTGCCGTTATCTCTTTTGGGGTTAGTTTATCCAAATCAATTTTCATTATTTCAATTCCTCAACAATTATATTCTTATTTGTAAATACGCAGATATCTCCAGCAATCCCAAGTGAACGTTCCGCAATTTCCCGGGCATTCAGTTTTGATGAATCCAGATAGGCGAGGGCCGCGGCATATGCATAACTTCCCCCTGACCCAATGGCTATTGCACCAGTTTCCGGCTCAATGACGTCCCCTGTTCCTGAAAGTACAAATGTTTTTTCCCTATCAGCCACAAGCAGCATGGCTTCCAGTTTCCTCAGGGCCCTATCGGTTCTCCAATCTTTTGCCAGTTCCACAGCAGCCCTGGTTAAATCACCTCCAAACTCTTTCAGACGCTCCTCAAACCGTTCCATCAGTGTAAAGGCATCTGCAGTAGAGCCGGCAAATCCCGTTAAAACCTTCCCATTCAGCAAAGTCCTGACTTTTCTGGCATTTCCCTTCATTATCACCGATTCGCCCATCGTAACCTGGCCGTCACCGGCAATGGCCACATGTCCATCCTTCCTTACGGCAAGTATTGTAGTTCCTTTTATTTTCACAGATTCTCTCCTATAATCACCTTACTTTTTTCTTCCTTTTTCTTTTTCCCATGGGGATGGGATTTTCTATAAACCTGTTTAAGTCTTTCAATTCCTGTATGTGTATAAATCTGGGTCGTTGAAATACTCGAATGTCCCAGTAATTCCTGAACAACTCTTATATCAGCTCCCTCGTTTACCAAACCCGTCGCAAAACTATGCCTGAAAGTATGGGGACTTACTTTTTTTGAAAAACCGGCTTTTTTAATATAATTTTCAATTATATAATAAATTCCTCTTGCTGTAATTGGTTTTCCTAAAATATCCAATAAAAGAGAGTCATCATCTTTTTTCCTTAAACGGACTTTCCGGATAGGGAGATAGTCATTTAAGGCTTTTCTGGCTTCCCTGCCAACAAAGATCCAACGATCCTTCCCACCTTTTCCCCTAACCACCGGATTGGATTTCAATAGATCACTACAACTCATTCCACAAATTTCACTAACCCTGCAACCTGTTGAATAGAGAAGCTCGAATATTAAACAATCCCGAAGCCCGATAAAATCATTTTTTGTCAGCCCGATTAAAACTCCTATCTCCTGGTCTGTTAAATGAACAGGCAGAGTTCTATTCAGTTTCATGGATTTAATACCCGCAAAAGGATTATAGGGGGATTTTCCCCTCTTTATCAAGAAATCATAAAATCCCTTTAAAGCTGATATTTTTCTGTTGATTGATGATGAGGCCATTCCCTGGCGGGAAAGCTCCCCGACAAAAGAGCGGGCAATTTGCTTATCTATCTCAGCTTCATCAATCTCCCATCGTTCAAGGTATCCAAACCAGACAGAAAGATCCTTACGATAAGAGACAACGGTTGCATCAGAGAGTTTTCGTATATTCTTTATATAATCCAGATAAGTATCTATCATAAGCGGTAATAATCCCCTTCTCTTGAAACCTCTTCCC
>JAAENB010001005.1 GCA_024224995.1 bacterium
ACCCAGTTTTTTCTCTTTGACTTTTGTTTTTATGAGTTCATTGGCCTGACGGCTGTTGTCCATGACCGAAAGAAGATTGTCTCCCACTGTTCCCCAGATATCCAATCCCCCGAAATCGGCTATTTCCAGTTGACCGGTTGTTGCATAGCGGAATGCCGGGCCATAAACAAGGGCTTTGTCTATATCCTCCGGAGAAGCCGCCTCCATCTCGATTAGGGCGAAACCCTCCCTCGCAACTGCCTGCTGGATTCTGTTGGCCAGTAATCCGGGTATATCCTTTAAGACTTTTACAGGATGTTTACCAATCGATTTATATAGGTCCCGGACCTGAATGTATACCGCTTCCGGCATATTCCCGAAGAAAGAAAGTTCCGCGATAGGCATAATATGTCCGGGATTGTACCAGTGGCATACCATAATCCTCTCTTTTCGTTCCCGGGGCAAGTTTACCCCAATTTCCATAAGTTTGAGACTTGATGTATTTGTTGCGATTATTGTCCCCGGGGGGCATACCTGGTCGAGCTGGTAAAAAACACTCTGTTTGATTTCCATAACTTCAGGAGTTGCCTCCAGAACATAATCCCTATCTTTCATTGCCCCGGAAAGATCATTGAACAGGATTATCCGTTCCAGTATCTCCTGGATCTTATTCTCCTGAATAAGATCCTCTTTTGCCAGTAGCCTTAATTCCCGGGAGATAAGATCCTTGGCGGAATCCCTTATCTTATCATCAGGCTCATAAAGATGAACAGTATATCCATGAATCGCAAAAGCTTCAGCAATTCCATGACCCATGGTTCCCGCACCGAGGATTCCGATTCTTTCAAGCATTATCCGGTCTCCTTAAAGAGAGGATTTCCCTGGCTTCATCCGGTGAGGCAGCTTCCTTGTTGGCCTCCTCCAAAATCCTTTTAGTCCTCTCCACAAACTCGCTATTGGACTTGGCAAGCCTGTTTTTGGCATAGAGTACATTGTCCTCCATCCCGACCCGGACATGTCCCCCCAGAGCCACAGTTGCAAGTAGAACGGGGAGATGCCCTTTTCCTATTCCAAGTGCGGACCATGTGGAGCCAGGTGGGAGAAGGCTTTTCAGATATACCAGATTCTCGACTGTTGCCGCAGTTCCTCCAGCTGCTCCCAGAACAAACTGAAAATGGAGCGGGGCTAGAAGAAATCCTTTTTTTAAATAGTAAAGTGCGTTATACAACATTCCCGCATCAAAGACCTCAATCTCCGGTTTTACATGATTTTCATTCATTGTCATAGACAGAGTTTCAAGAAATTGGGGATGGTTAATGAACAGACTGTTATGCATCCAGTTCATGGAACCGCAATCGAAGGAAGCCAATTCGGGTTTTATCTCTATAAGGTGGGCCATCCGGGTTTCATCGGTTGCATTAAGGTCGCCGGAAGTTGTCAGGTTCAGTACAATGTTGCACTTGTCCCGGATCCTGTTAACCGTTTCCTTGAATCTTTCCTTTTCCATGGAACCACGCCCCTCTTCATCCCGCATATGAAGGTGTGCAATGGCTGCTCCTGATTTCCAGCATTGATATACATCATCGGCAATTTCCACCGGTGTTAGAGGGATTCCTGGATTATCTTTTTTACCTGGCCATGCCCCTGTGGGAGCAACAGTAATAATTGTTTTCTGTGATAATGAACTCATGGGTTCCTCCTGATTTTTTTTATTACTAATAGGAATATGCAAAAACTGTGCCTTTCTGGAAATTCGTACATTAGTTTTAGAGGCATGAATCATTGAAAGGTGATCATAAAATATAAGTTTTACTAATAGGGATATGGATTATTCCCTTATTGTCCATTGTTGTGACTTCAAATAAAGCTTTCAGTTATTTATTTCAAATATACTCTTACTCCCTTCTCCCCTTGGGAGAAGGGTTGGGGATGAGGGTTCCGACTCTTGTTGCTCCCTCATCTGGCCTCTCCCAGTGGGAGAGGTGGAATAAAAAATATCAGGGTAATTAGAATACGATACACCTGCAAATCCATACCAATTTACCTACCGGAAAAAAAGGTTTTCTGAAAGGTTCTATCGGGTAAATCTGGCTAAATAATGCAAATTTACATTATTGGTAATGCTGTTTTGATCGGTTTTGCCACGTTTCCCCCCTTTTAACCACATATAACAGGATCACAGTCTCTGGCACAGATATTGCATATTTGATGGGGGGAAGGCATATATTTTGCCTAAATCCTTAATCAAATATTAAACCAGGAGAGAAAAAACATGGCTGTCAGATCGGTGGAAATAGACAAGTGTATAGGCTGTGGAACCTGTGTGGAATCTTGTCCTATGGATGTATTCAGACTGGATACAATTGTAGAGAAAAGACCTGAGACTTCTCCATGCAGTATTGAATGTCCACTTGGATTGAATCAGCGGGAATATCATAATCTAATTAAACTTCATTTGCTGGATGAGGCAGCTGGGCTTTTACAGAAAAACCATCCCATGCCTTCGATAACCGGTAGAATCTGTCCACACCCCTGTGAGTCGGAGTGCTCCAGAAAACTTGTGGATGAATCAATCAATATTAATGGATTGGAACAGTATCTGGGAGATTATTCCCTGGAAAATGAAAAGTTATCCCGGCCTGTTGCAAATGGAGTAAAGATAGCGGTAATTGGATCCGGGCCGGCTGGATTAAGTACGGCACATTATCTCACCCTATCAGGATATGGGGTAACTGTATTTGAAAAAGATAGCAAGCCCGGAGGTTTGCTCCGTTATGGAATTCCTTCATTCAGGTTGTCTGAGGAAACTCTTGATAAGCAGATCGGAGTATATGAAAAAATAGGGATTGCTTTTGAAACGGATACAGTTTTTGGAATAGATGTAACGAGGGAGGAGCTGAAGAACAAAGGGTATAAGGCTTTTGTCGCAGCTACAGGGGCATCTAAACCTTTAACCATTACAGTTCCCGGGAGTGAGGCTGAGGGAATTATTAATGCTATCTCCTTTCTGGAGAAAATAAAAAAAGGTGAAATCAGTGAAGTAACTTCAAAAGTAGCTGTAATCGGTGGAGGTAGTGTTGCCCTGGATGCTGCCAGGTCCGCGATCAGGCTAGGGGCTGATGAAGTTCATGTTATTTGCCTGGAACAGGTTGAATGTGGAAAAGAGGACAGTATGCCCGCTCATCCTTCAGAAATTAAGGAGGCCAAAGAGGAGGGTGTAATCATCCATGGGAAAATGGGAGTTGAATCCTTTATCGTTGACGGGAATAGGATTTCCGCTGTTTCCTGTATCGAATGTATCAGTATCACTGATGGGAAAGGGCGTTTTTCCCCTGAATATGGAAAATCTTTGGATAGGTTGATTGAAGCTGCTACTGTAATTATTGCCATTGGCCAGACTGTTGATCCAGTTCTTGTCCCCCGGGATTTTCCACTGGATAAAAATGGATTAATTTCAGCGGATTCTGCAACCCTTCAAGTGGATTCAGAAATGTTTGCAGCAGGTGATGTTGTTACAGGTCCATCTACGGTGGTGGAAGCTCTGGCAACCGGGAAAAAAGCCGCTCTTGTTATAGACCGTTTTATTAAAGGTAAAGAGTTGACCATAGGACTCGATGAGGTACCGGTAAAGGCCGGGAAACCATCGGAGGACAGGGAAATATATCAGGCAC
This sequence comes from bacterium, assembly GCA_024224995.1. The sequence continues at coordinate 3,651 of JAAENB010001005.1, forward strand.
AAAGGATAAACCGGGATTCTATAGCCCCTGGACAACGTACTGGAAACTTCAGGGAAACCAGACAATCCCTGAGGGATAGCCAGGTAATGAGCGAGGCGGAGCGTTGCCTCACCTGTGGAAGCAGATCAAAAATTGCCTATATGGATGACTGCCAGGTATGCAGGTTATGTGCTCACTACTGTCCGGCTGATGCTATCCGGATTACAGATGGCGCGTTACTCGGTTCTCTGCACCTTTTCAATGTTGTCAAACTCGGCAAGGCATTAAGGGAGTAAAACAATGAGCAACAAGACAAATATGAAATTAACAACAATCGAAACAGATGTATTTATAGTCGGCGGGGGATTCGCCGGCTGTTTTGCCGCAATCAAAGCTGTGGAAACTGGAGCTGAAGTTGTTATGGCAGTTAAGGGGCGTATCGGTCGTTCCGGCCTGACCCCCTGGGCAAATTCATGGTTTGTATACAATGATACCCGTGGGGTAACCAGGGAACAATATATCCAGCAATTCAAGCTATCCGGGGAATATCTTAACAATCTCGATTATTCGGAAATTTTAATTGATGAATCCTATGACCGTTTTCTTGAGCTGGAATCCTGGGGTGCCATCCCCGGAAGATCCCATTATTACCAGCCTGGAACAGTCTCCCGTTCTATTGAGTATGTTGGCGCTGGTGATGCCATGAGAAAAAAAACAATTGAATGTGGTGTCCGGATAATTGAAAGAGTAATGATTACCAGCCTGATTAAGGAAAATGGTAAGGTTTTGGGGGGAATTGGATTTCATATGGAAAGTGGAAAGCCATATGCTGTTCTTGCAAAATCCACAGTCATGTGTGCCGGTCCTGCATCTTTCAAGCCGTTGGGAATGGGCTATCCATGCAGCTCCACCACAGCGGATGGAGATGCCATGGCCTATAGGGTTGGGGTCGAAATTTCAGGTAAGGAATTTAATGATGCTCACCCGGCCCATGGTTTTAATCCCCTTGATGAAAGCACTCTCGACAATATTTCCGGTGATGGCAACCATCCAAAATCATGTCTGGAATTAGGGGGTGGGCCTCCCAGTGCGGATGGTCCTGTAAAAGAGATGGATGGCGCGGTAATGGGTTTGCGTATAGAGCATGCCATCGGATTTAACGAAGGGGGAAATCCCATACCTCCTGAATACTGTCGTGGCCCGGGAGGTGTTGAAGTAGGAAGGCCAGCTCCAAGGGAGGGACATGTGGGATATTCCACAGCGGGAATGTCAAACCATAAGGGGGAGGGTGTTTTCCCCCAGGATTTAAATGGTGCATCCAATGTTCCCGGCCTCTGGGCTGCGGGGGATGGACTTTGTTCCATGCAGAATGGAGCTGGTTATGCCGGTTTCGGGTCATCCTCTTCAGGATCGGCTGTACAGGGATCCAGAGCTGGAAAAGCGGCAGCGGAATTTGCAAAACTCTTAGAACCTCCAAAGGTTTCCCCAAACAGGTTGGAGGAGTATAAGGATGAGATGTTTGCCCCGATAAACCGGATAAGAGGCTATTCCCCGGAATGGGTTACAAGAATCCTCCAGAATACCATGTTCCCCTATTTCATTATGTATGTAAAAGAGAAAAGCCGTTTGGAAGGGGCCTTGAACCAGATTATGTATCTACAGAAAAAATTCTGCAATAAGCTTGTTGTGGATGATTTTCATGATCTACGGTCTGCCCATGAAACCAGGAATATGCTTCTTAACGCGGAAATGAAATTGAGGGCCGGACTTGCCAGAGAGGAGAGTCGGGGGACACATTACCGTGAGGATTTTCCATTCCGGGACGACAGGAATTGGCTTGCGTGGATAAAACTCGTGGAAAAAGATGGCCGTATGGAAGTTGTAAAGCATTCAATTCCGGATAAATGGTTGCCCGATCCATCATTGGGGTACAGAGACAAGTATCATGCGGTATATCCGGGAGAGGATGAGAATAGAAAGTTGGCAGGTATTAATAACTAAATTAGAAAACTGGTATAGGAGGTGTTTAGAGAAGGTTTTGCATTTGGTCTTAATAAAAAATAAACAATAAAAGTGAAAACTATGGAGGTATTTTACAGTGAACGATATTAAAAGAAAGTATACAGTATTTTCAATAATTATCATCGTCTTTGCGTTTCTTTTACAGTATTTAAACATAGGATTGGTTGTTGATGGTATGAATGTCCTTTATCCTGCCCTGGAGGCCAAGTTCGGTTGGACAAGAGGCGCTTTAGGTGGGGCAACTTCCGCTGCTGTGTATATTGCCATTATCGCAGGGGTGATTATTGGGACTCTAATGATGAAGTTCAATATAAAGCGGATAATGCTGCCGGCCATGACTGTTCTTGGATTTGTAATTATTTTCATGTCCAGGACAACCAGTTTTCAGGGATTCGCTGTTGCCATGATCCTTCTTCAGGTACTATGTATAGCTTTAATGACCGGTTCTTTTGCCCTTTGTGCAAATTGGTTCAGGAAAAAAAGGGGAACGGTTCTTGGTATTGTCACTATTGGTGCCCCATGTAGTTCCGCAACTTTTGTTATGTTTGGAAGCAGAATATCCATGGCATATGGTTATGAGGTCTTTTACACGGGAGTAGGTATACTTATTCTGGTATTGGCTGTTCTGGGAGTATTTTTTGTAAAAAACCGGCCGGAGGAGATTGGGTTCGGAATTGACGGTACATCTATTGATGATGGTGAACTTGTCAGGGATGAACAAATGATAGGAAAAAGCAGATGGTCTTTTACCGCTATGATGGCAAACAAGGAGATGTGGCTTATATCAATTGGCTGGGGGCTTGTATTTCTTATGATGACCGGGATAATGTCCTCGGCAATTCCAAGGTTCCTTGATGTGGGGATTCCTATAGACAAAGCCTTGTGGTTCTTTTCAATTGCCGCGATTCTAGGTATGCCCTTCAGTTATTTCTGGGGTTGGCTGGATGATAAAATCGGAACTCCCAAGGCATCCGCAGTCTTTGCCGTTTCCTATATTCTTGGGAGTGTCTGCTTTCTTTTTGGTTCCGCGGACAACATGATAGTTGCCTTCGGAGGTGTATTTGCCATTGCCCTTACAACAGGAGGGATGCCCAACCTGCAACCATCCATGCAAGCCTGGGTATATGGCAGAAAAGAATTTGTTGCTACCGGAAGATATACCGGAGTAATCCATAATGTCTTCAGAGGATCGGCGTTTGCCTATATGGGTATGATTTTTACAAGAACCGGATCCTATAATGCAGCATATATTTCATTCATTTTCATGGCTGTTGTTTCAATTATATGTTTCGCCCTTATCAGAACTTCCTATGATCCGGAGAAGAAGAATGCTCTTCCAATAAAAGGGCATAAAAAAATGAAAAAAGAAGCTGTAATGGCTGAAAACTAAAAGAAATCCTGGAAATGGAAATGGAAATCAGGGAGAGGGATTGGAATTTGTTGCTGCCCTCTCCTTCATTGGCTACTAAACAGGTTATCTGGAGGAAATATGAAAAAAATTAGTTTTAGTGATGTCAGGCCCTATACTCCTGCAGCAGGAGAACATACAAATATGGTTGCCTTGAAGCTGCATGGTAAAGAGGAAACCGGACTGGATTCTTACTGGATGGGACTTTCCCATTTCCTTCCAACAGGAGGAGCTGGTGTCGACAACTCGCCATTTGAAAAGGTTTATTTTGTTCTGGAAGGTGAAATAACCATTATCGATGTGGAAAACAATGAGGAAATCCGACTGGGGAAATGGGATTCAATCGCAATCGGAAGGGGAGAATCCCGGCGTATCAGGAATGAAACCAATAATCCTGTAAGTATGCTTGTTGTATACAGTACGAAATAAAATCATCCAGGGGTAAAACTCCGGAGGATTCTGACTCGCCAAATATCAAAAAAGGATAATTATATGGATCTTAAAAAACTTCCTTCATTTATGGAGGACTTGCATAGTGTAAAAGGGAAAACAGCAATAATAACCGGAGCTTCCGGAGGATTAGGACATATGATTGCTGCCGGCTTGGCCCTGGCCGGTGCAAATGTCATGATGACTGGCCGATCTGAGGATAAGCTGGCTCCATTGGCTATGGAAATCCGGGCTTTGGGAGGATCAGTCGCTTATTCCATAGGGGATCCGGCAGTTCATGACGATGTCCTGAGGAATGTGGCTGATACTGTAGAGGAGTTTGGCAATATAGATATTCTTGTCACTTCCGCCGGAACCAATAAACCGGGGCTTATAACAGAGCAACCGGTTGAGGAATGGGAAATGATCATGGATGCAAATGTGAAGGGAACCTACCTTTTTTGTAAAGAGGTCGGGGACAATATGATCAAAACCGGAACCAGGGGGAAGGTCATTCTTGTGGGTTCCGCCCGAGGACATTTGGGAATGGCACGGTATTCTGCATACAGCCCAGCCAAGGGAGCTGTTCACCTTCTTACAAAATCACTGGCATGCGAATGGGGACAGCATGGAATTAATGTGAATTCCATAGCACCCACAGTTTTCAGAACAGCTCTGACCCAGTGGATGTTTGAGGATGACGCTTTTTACAAAAACTTTTTAAAGCGGATTCCCATCGGAAGGCTAGGCGAACCGGAGGATTTTATAGGCCCTGTTCTGTTCCTGTCATCCAGGGCATCGGACTTTCTGACAGGAGCCATCATAGATACTGATGGTGGGTACATGGCCGGCTAATCGGGTATCCATGATTGAATATAAATAAATTGTAATTGGAGATATAGAATAATGGGAAAAAAAGTTGTAGTAGATTTAACTCATCCGTTTAGTGCGGATATACCTCTCTGGCCATATTTCAGTAAACCAAAGATTGATACTATGCATAATTTGTCAAAGAGTGGTGTATTAACACAGAAAATTGATGTAGTAATGCATTGTGGAACCCATGGCGATGCGCCAAGGCATGTAATGGAATATGAGTTTAACGGTAAAAGAGCCAGATATACCCATGAGATGCCTGTCGATGCCTATTATGGTGATGCCGTATGTCTGGATATTGAAGTTGAAAGATGGGGTCTAATAACTCCTGACCATTTGTATGATGCCTGTGAAAGGGCAAATATCAAGCCCGAGGAGTTGGATGGAATGGTTCTTTGCCTCCATACAGGGATGCATCTGAAATTTGATGATTCCAAGGAATATTTCCACTATTCATGTGGAACAGGAATTGAGACTGGTAAATGGTTTGCCAGGTATAAACCAAAATGTGTTGCCATGGACATGCAGGCTCTTGATCATCCTCTTCATACAACAATGGGTAAAAATGGGGGTGGTTTGGGTATGAACCTGAATGGCTACTCAGGTAAGCCTATAACAGAAGAGTATATCGAGGAATTTGGTATTGAAGCCTTTGCCGAGTTTAATAAGGAAACCTATATTGAACAATTCGGTATGGAGAGATACACAGAAAAATTCGGTTTCCTTGAAGAACACCATCTTGAGGGAACATGGGAGCCGTGTCACAAGTACTTGTTGGGCCATGGAATTGTCGGAATCGAAAACCTGGGTGGTGATTTGGAAAAAGTTGTCAACAAAAGATTCAAGTTTATGTCTTTTCCTCTTCGATGGCATATGGGTGATGGTTCCATGCTTCGTTGTGCAGCGGAAATTGATGAAGATGATTTAAACGACGCACCGGAGAGAACATACAATTATGGTTCAGTTTAAGTAGTTTCGGAGCTCTCATATATTACCCTCAAGTCTTAAACTATGTTGGCCTCAGTCATAGGAGAGTTTGATAAGGGCGGAATGTTGCCCATATCAACTAGAGACCTCTCCCAGCCTCTCCAAAGAGGAGTATAAGACCCTGTTTATCTTAACCTCTCCCCTCCGGGGAGATCGAGAGGGGTCAGGATTTTAGGAAAAGGGAAAATGAGTATTCTATTATTTGTGGGTAATAGAATGCATCCTTGGGATTGAGGGCTTGTGGGTTTAAAGAAGATGGAAAAATAAAAAAATCAGGTGGTAAAAAATGAAGATTCCAGGACAATTATCTCTTACTATTGGCATGTTATTATTATCTTTGGTAGTATGCTCGACAATTTCCGCTTCAAATAAAGAAGATGAAACTCAATCAAAAAACCAGCCAATGCCTAAAAAGGAAAAAGAGATGACAGGACCGGTAGGGCCACCTCCAAGTTATAGTCATGAGCAGGAGTTTAGTGTTATAACAATTGGAACAGGAAATCCCATACCTAATAAAAATAGGGCAAGTGCCTGTACCATGGTACAGTACAAGGGAAAGTATTATCTGGTTGATACTGGCAATGGTTCGAATAATTCGATGGCAATAAATGGATATGCTTTTTCAGATATAAAAGCAATTTTCTTCTCCCATCTTCATGCCGATCATACTACAGACTATATTGATATTATGATTAACAGATGGATGACCGGGGGGAAGGAGCTGGAGGTGATAGGGCCTCCCCGGTCAGGTGATTACCACAAATTTATGCTCAGCTTTTTTGCCGATGATTTAATTTACCGTAAATTCAGGGGAAATAAAACAGGTGTTTCCGATATTGGGATGTTTTCCGGGGTTAATATTAAAGAGTTAACCGGCAAGAATGAATTTGAACTGGACGGTATGATAATTAATACCTCCAAAATGATACATACACAATATAATCTTGCATACAGGTTTGATGTGGATGGAAAATCTATTGTCATATCAGGTGATACTTCCTACAATGATGATCTTGTCATTCTCTCAAAAAATGCAGATATTCTTGTCATTGATACAAGTACAATGCCGGTTGCCGAGACTGGTGCCGAAGAAAATGTGTTCACAGATGAAGCTATTGTAAAACCGGTACCAGTTTATGATTATAGTGGGGATTTCAATGTTGCACCTCATATGGGAATTGAAGATGTGGCAAAGACTGCGGCAGGAGCAAATGTTAAAAAAGTTGTGATTACCCATTTGGCTGCTAAACCACTTAATATGGATAGGATCAGGGAGCAGTTTAGTGCAGCCGGATTTATTGGTGAAGTTATAGAAGCCAGGGATGGATTGGAAATTAATCCATAAATAAAAGTTATATAAATGCCCTGGTACCAGATACGGAGTAATCAGGGCATATCTTTTTAGATTCATTACATGTTTAAATAGAGAATATTGAGTGGTAGTATTTAATAACAATTAGTTGGATTTCCCTATTGTAAATTGATAATTCAGGCTGGAATTTTTTAGCGGGAATTATTATCATGAACAACCATGAAGTGTTATAATTTCAGTCCGGAAACATCTGTAAAAGAACTCTCTCTGGATAAGTTAATGGAATATTACAAACCGGAAGAGATCCTCGGTTATTGCAGTAGATGCCCCAATTATGGTAGTTACTGGTCATGCCCTCCTCATAGTTTCTCAGTCCCCAAATATTTAAGTCAATACAAATGGGTTTATATCCTGGGTATGAAGGTTTTTCCCAACAAGGTATCTGGTCAATCTGATCCCCTGGAATATTACCATGTTACTAAAAAAGACTTTAATATAAGACTGATCAACCGAGAACAATTATTTCCAGGTTCGGAAGTTCTTATTTCGGGGCATTGTCATGTGTGTGATATCTGTTCAAGACAGATTGGAAAAACCTGTACTGTGCCATCCAGGCAGAGGTACTCCCTGGAATCACTGGGAGTCAAAATCTCAGATTTACTAAGGGATTATTTTAATGATAATCTCCAATGGAAAGGTTCTGAGATCCCTGACTATATGTATATTATCACAGGAATTCTCTCTGTTCAAAAGATAAAAATGCAAAAGATAAAAATGGAAGTTCTTGTCAGTGAGATCTCAAGAAAAGACTAAAACATCCATCATTTGTTGAATGAAGGTTATGTTTTAATCTTTTCCATAAGATAAATAATTCTATTTACTATTGATCTCTTCCTTTAGCAGTTCCCCCAACCGTTTTATCCCCTCGACAATTTTATCTTCGGGCATTGTGGAATAATTGACCCTCATCGCGTTGTTAACCCCTCCGTTGGGGAAAAATGATGCTCCGGGGACAAAAGCCACCTTTTTTTCAAGGGCCTTAACCATCAATTTTTTTGTATCGATAAAATCCGGAACCTCGACCCAGGTGAATAATCCCCCTCTGGGATATGTGTATTTTACCTCTTTAGGAAAATATTTTTCCATACTTTCCATCATAAGATCCCTTCTCTTCTTATAGACAACTTTAATCTTTTCCACATGCTTGTCCAGATTATACATCTCCATATATGTATCAAGTTCCCTCTGGCTCATGGAATTTGATTGGAGATCCGCACTCTGTTTAACCATTATATACTTATTTATTATTTGGGGATCAGCACAAACCCATCCTATCCTGAGTCCCGGACAGAATGTTTTGGAAAATGTTCCAAGAAAAATGACCAGCCCTTTTGTGTCCATGGATTTGATGGAGGGCATCCTCTCCCCCTCGAATACCAGGTCTCCATAGGGATTATCCTCCACTACTGGTATATTGAATTTATTGGCCAGTTCAATCAATTTATGTCTTCTTTCCAGATTCCATGTTCTACCTGATGGATTCTGGAAATCTGGGATTACATATATCATCTTTACGTTCTTAGTTTCAGATAAAGCCTTTTCAAGATCATCCATGACCATCCCATTTTCGTCAGTTTCAATCTCTTTAAATTTTGCTTCATAAGATTGGAAGGCATTAATAGCACCAAGATAACTGGGGCTTTCGCATAAAACCACATCTCCTGGATTAATGAATATTTTTCCAGAAAAATCCAGTCCCTGCTGGGATCCGCTTGTAATAAGGATCTCATCTTTTGAGACATTTATTCCGATTGGTTTCATTCTATCGGCGATTTTTTCCCTTAAGGGATCATACCCTTCTGTTGGACTGTACTGCAGGGCTTCCTGTCCCATCTCATCCAGTACTTTGCAGCTGACCTTTTTCATTTCCTCAATAGGGAAAAGCTCGGGAGCCGGAAGGCCTCCGGCAAATGATATCAGCCCCTCTATGGTTGCCAGTTTTAATATTTCCCTTATCTCTGAAGCTTTTACATCTTTAACTCGGTCAGAAAACATCATTCTACCACCTTTTTACATTTTTTTTCCATTCAGACAACATGTTTTTGTTGCCTGAGTCATTTTATATACCCGAAGAATCGACGAGACATCAGGTTTACAAATTTTAGGGTATGTTCTTCAGTTTCAATTCTGGCTTTCTCGGTATCCCTTGCTTTAATGGCACTGGCCATATTTTTCAGGGTTTCGTAAAACCAGTCGAAATCATCGATAACATATTCAATTGACTGTAGAAACCTTGCGGTTTTTGTATTGAGCTGATCCAGTATCTCTATAAGCATCTCGTTTCCCGATGCCTGTCTTATAATCTGGTGAAATCTCTGGTCGTCATTAATACAGAGCTTGTAATCTCTGACAATATCGTACTTGGCGAACCGGGTGATAATTTCAAACAACTCGTCAATCTCCTTGTCGCTTGCCCGTTTCGCTGCCAGTTCAGCCGCCAGTCCCTCCAGATTTTTCTTTACCTCGTAGGCATTTTTTACGGATTTCAGGTCTATCTGGGTTACAAAAGTTCCCACTCTCGGCCTGGTTTCAATAAGGCCAATCTGGGCCAGCTTAATCAGAGCTTCCCTTACGGGAGTCCTGCTGACTCCGAATTCCTCTATTAGATCCTTCTCCTGTATCGGATCTCCAGGCTTCATTTCGAGATTTATTATTCTCTTTTTTAAAATTTCAAATATATGTATATTGGCTAATTTCAATGATACAAACCTCTGCTTTAACTATTCCAGCTTTTTCGTATTTTCTCCCATTTTTCATCCCTCATGGCTTCAATATGGACGATCTCCTCATCGGTTATATGCTTGAATCTTCCTTGTCGCTTAATGTGGTCTTTTATCGGTTTGAACTCAGATGGCGTCTTGTTTACTTTATATTCACCATTCTCATATTCAGCCAGGTACCACAGCCCTGTATCTACAACCTCCTTCCCAAGGTCAACGGATATTTCCGAGCCATGGCCCCATCCTGTAGGGCAGGGGCTGTAGACGTGGATATATGAGGGGCCGTCACATTCTTTTGCTTTTCGGACTTTATTGACAAAATCTTCCAGGTAGCCAATGCTGGCTGTTGCGGCATACTTAATACCATGGGCTACAACAATTTCGAACATGTTCTTTTTTTCAGTTATATTTCCCCTGATCGCCTTTCCAACAGGGGTGGTAGTGGTGCTTGCACCGAAGGGGGTCAACCCACTTTTCTGAATCCCGGTGTTCATATATGCCTCATTATCGGTGCAGATATATATGAATTTATCTCCCCTGTCTATAGCTCCGGACAGAGCCTGGATTCCAATATCGGCGGTTCCCCCATCTCCGGCAAATCCCACTGAGAGGGGCTTCTCCTTTCCCAATGCTTCCAGTCCCGCTGCAATTCCGGTTGTAACGGCTGCTGTAGAGGCGAAGGGAGTTATTATGGCGTTGTTTTTAAATGCCATGTTGGGGTAGATAAATGATACTGCGGCCATGCATCCGGCGGGAAGAGATAGATATGCATCATCCCCCAGCACTTTCAGTGCCAGTCGCAGGGCAAGGCTCTCACCACATCCTCCACAGGCTTTGTGGCCATAAAAATATTCGTTGTTGTCTATATTCCTTGCATTCAGTTTTGTTGCTGTACTCATACTGGACATCCCATATTATAATATTCTACTGTTTCGCTGTTTCCACTAAGAAGGGATTCAAACATCTCTATGATATTCTCCTTTGTGATATCCTTTCCACCCAGGCCGGCGATGAAATTGGCAGTCTTGGCAGAACAACCTTTTCTTAATAGAGCCGAATTGACATTTGTGAAAACTGTCCCCTCATATCCGAAGGAGATGTTTTTATCGAGAACTCCGATAGCCCTGGCTCCTGAAACCTTAGCCACAAGATCCTCCACAGGGAATGGCCTGAGCATTCTCAATTTAAGCACACCCACTTTTTTACCCCGAGCCCTCATCTCATCCACAACAACCCGTACTGTTCCGGTAACCGATCCTGTTGTAACAAGGAGAACTTCAGCATCCTCATGTTTGTAGCCATCAATGGCCCCGTTGTATTTTCTCCCGAAAGCCGTGGCGAACTCCTCATCAACACTTTTTAGCTCATCAAAAACTTTAAACATATCCTTATGCTGCTTAACCTTGAATTCCATGTAATGCTGGTTCCCGGCAGAGATGCACATACTCATTTTGTTCTCATCGGACATAAGATGGGGTGCCGCGACGATTGGCGGTAGAAAGGCGTCGACTTTCTCCTGGGAGGGAATCAGAACCTTCTCATAGGTATGGGTCAGGACAAATCCATCCACATTAATCATTACCGGAGCAAGGATTTCATGGTTTTCCGCAAGTTTGTAGGATTGGATAACCATATCCATAGCCTCCTGGGCATCCTCCACATATATCTGGATCCATCCTGAATTAATTACATGCATGGAATCCATCTGGTCCCCATAGATATTCCATGGGGTTGCAATTGACCTGTTTGCATTCATCATAACTATTGGCAGCCGAGCCCCTGAGGCATATGGAAGGCATTCCGACATGTATAACAGCCCCTGTGAGGATGTTGCTGTAAAAGTCCTAGCACCCACAGAACTTGAACCAATGGAGCAGGCCATTGCACTATGTTCCGACTCAACATGGAGGTATTTGCATTCCATTTCCCCGTTCTGGACAAAACTGGACAGTTTTTCCACCGCCTTTGTCTGGGGAGTAATGGGGTAGGCTGCGATTACATGGGGACGTGAGAGCTTTACACCATAGGCTATGGCCTCATTGCCGTTTAAAAAAGCATATTCCTCCATCATTTCTCCTCCTTGACCATATCTATGGCTTTGGGTTTGCACTCATGGGAGCAGATCCCGCATCCCTTGCAGAAGTCGTAGTCGATTTCGAATTTCTTGTTTTCCACCATATGGATCGCTCCGTCCGGGCAAACGAAATAACAGCGGTAGCAACCAATACATTTCTCTTTATCCAGCACAGGTTTGTAGACTCTCCATCCGGCATTGATATCGGTTATATGGAAACTTTTACAACTTGAACCCATTGGTAGGTCGTCAAGTGACCTGAGTTGGGGCTTGGGGCTCATTTGAAAATCTTTCATAAATTTTTCTCCTCTCCAAAGCTGAATGCTTTTTTAAGCAACTCAAGGTTTTTGGCCACGATGGAGGGTTTTAACGCCTCTTTCAGGGCTTTCTCACAGGCTGAATAGGAAACAACCCCATTGGAATGGGCTACAAGAAACCCGAGCATGGCTGTGTTGGCTATTGGCATTCCCAGAATATCCAGGGCCATACCTGTCGCGTCTATGGTTTTTATCCTCTCATCCAGATTTATATCCTTGTTGGTATTAATAAGGACAAGGGCGTTCTCATTCAGATCATCCAGATATTTATTGTTCCAGAGGGTGTCGTCGAGGATGATAATATAGTCGCATTTACCGATTTCACTTCTATCCCTTATTTTCTCATCGCTTATCCTGTTGAACCCCAGAACGGGAGCCCCTCTTCTTTCCGGGCCGAAGGAGGGAAAAGCCTGGGCATAACGACCATCGTGGATTGATGCGGCTATTCCCAATAATTTGGCACCGGTAAAACTACCCTGGCCTCCACGGCCGTGCCATCTGATCTCTTTAATCACTATAGGTAACCTCTCTAATATTTCTGTGATATATCAGTTGTATATTTAGTATGATAGATCCGACCTATTGCCATGTCAAGTTTTTTATTTCAGTTTGCATATAAGTTTTTTATGGTTAAACTTAACAATGAATATATATTATCATATTGCTGTTTTACCGGTA
>JAAENB010001006.1 GCA_024224995.1 bacterium
GGTGGTCTCTTACGGGGAACACCCGGTCATGGAATTTGATGCCGGGTTAGATGGCGCTCTTATAATCAACCGCTTTAATTTATCGTATTTCTATAACTCCGTAGGGTTTGAATACTATAAAAAGAAATCGTACAGAGAGGCTTTAAGCTTTTTTGAAAATGCCATCTCCTGTAATCCAAAAAACGCAACCGCCATCTTTAACAGTGCCTGCATGAACGGGCTCCTGGGAGAGGCTGCTGATTCAGTAAAAAATCTCTCTCAGTTGAAACGCTTAAAAACAAAAGCCGCTCGAAAATATCTTAAAAAAGTTAAAAGAGATAAGGACTTTAACAAAATAAGAAAAACCAGAGAGTTTGAAAAGTTTATGAAAAGTATTTAACCGGAAATTTTAAAAAATTTCCTTGCAAATTATCCTTCTTTTTCCTGTTATTACGTTAGAAATCATTAATAAACCATTTTTTGCCGGATTATAAACATGTTCCTGAAGAAAAAAATCCCTCAATGGGCTCCATTTAAGAAATATTCACAATATAAAGAATTTATCGGGCTTGTTGAATCCATACAGACAAAGCGCGGCTATGAAACCACAAGAAGGATCATTGAAACAGGTGAAATTTACCTGGAACGGGCGCACTATAGTGGCGAGCGCTGGAAGCTCAGCGGTATTGCAAGGGAATGCGCGTCTCTACGGGAACAAAACTGGGAAGAAAGAATAACCAGGCGCATTGAAGAGTTTGTTAATAAGAAACCGGCAAACAAGAAAAATAATGAGGTGAAAAAGAACCCGGCTCTTCAAACTCTGCGGCTCCAGGCTATGAGCAGGGATTACATTAGCAAAATAAATATCTCAATTGAGGATTTGGTTCATTATAATATTACCGATTCTATCTACGGAATACTTGTTCAGGATTCAGGGCAGGGGGAAGCGGAAAAAACAATAACGTATGATGAATTAAAATTATTAAATATTTCCTCGGAAGAGGCGTTTAAAGAGGGACAGAAAAACGCGGTACAAGCCGAAGCGAATATGGTAGAACTTTTTGAAATTGACTCCCCCGGGGGAAAAATCTTCACAACTTCCAGTAATGGATTTTACTTAATAGCTAATCTACTTGAGATGTTAAAAAAAATGGATTCCCCCTCAGGAATACTCATCTCAATGCCAACCTGGCACCACGCGTTTATGCTTGAACTTGCTGCCGGACAGAAAATAAATCCTTTTATTTTACAGATACACGACTTATCTGAAAAAATGTATAATAAAAACACTGTGGCGTATGAAGGACTGGATACGACCGTTTACTGGTATAGAAATAATGAAGGGTTTATTCCTATACCAATTGTCAGCGCTAATGGAAATCTCCTTCCTGCTGTGCCTGAAGAACTTAGAAATATTATTTAAACTTCAGGTAGCAGGCATATTCACATAAATCCATCTTATTAGCACCCTGGCAGTTATCAACCATGTAGTCGTAATTTTTGCCTTTTAATTTATCAAGCCCTGTTTTCATTCCTTCGGAATATTTCTTATTATCATAACAGAGGATTGTGGTTTCATTTATTAAACATTTTTCAATATCTGTTTCATTGCCAACGCAATCCTGAAGCCTCTGTATACACTGGGCATCGGATAGCGCGACCGGTTTATTCTCCTGAAGAAATCCACCAAAGACCCAACCGGTTTTTTTATTCCATTTAATTTTACTCCATTTCCCTTTTGCTCCGGCAAGAGTAATTTCGTCACTCTTCTCCTCGGTCACTTCAACCTTTGTTCCAAATGGAATGAGCCCGGTTTTAGTTCCCGTTACATCGGGATTATTTCTCATTCTCAGACCGTCCTTTGCATTGATATAAAGCTGTTTTATTTTAACGGTATTACCTGGTTTTTTTTCATCAACTGCAGCCTGGTTTTTGCAGGAATAAAGAGAAACCAATGAAATTGCTATAACGATGATTATTAATCCGGATCTCATAAAACGCCTCCATTAAATTCCATTTAATTCTATGAAAATAATATCAAACAAATAATAATAATCAAGGTGTTTTTTGTTTAATGAAATTAAAAATTTCCTTGCAAATTATTGTCATTATCATAAAAATAGGACGAAATGAAAAAAATTGCTGAAACATTTTTTAGTTTATCGGCTGAAGAAAAGAAAAAAGTTCATGTTATCCTGTGTGAATACTCTTTAAAAAATTGGAATGAGTATATTTCAAATTTTGAAGAGATGCAGTATACTGAATCGGTATGCGGCACCAAACAGCAGGTTGATAAAAACCTTCCGGCTGACGCGCTTGAATCTTCAAAAAGAGGCGTTGATGATTTAAGTGTTGAACGCAGGTATTCCGAACCAATAGTTGCCATGCAGGACGATGACCTGGAATTTCCGGAACCTGTTGAATTCGCTTATTATTCAATTTATAATTTATTCAGGAAATATATCTGTGGTGAAAATATTGATGATTGGTTAATTGTCAATCAAGCGTTATCATCTAAAGAAAATATTGATAGTATTCATGATATCCTGTCTAATGCTATTGCCAGGGGACAGGGATCAATTAGCAATAAACAGAAGTTTCTAAACGATTAAATGATTTTTCAAGGGAGAACCAGATGAATATATTTGCAGAAACAAACATCAGCTCGATCAATTTAAAAAATAGAATAATAAGATCTGCCACGTATGAAGGCATGGGAGATGAAAAAGGATTTCCGGAAGAAAATTTAAATAAATTATTCACAAAGTTTGCTAAAGGTGGTGTCGGAGCAATTATTACAGGCTTCATCGGTGTTCATAAACTGGGGATGTGCTCACAGAAAATGTGCATGATTGATGATGATAAATATATTGAATCTTATAAACAATTAAATGATGAATTAAACCAATTTGGAACACCAGTTATTGCCCAATTAGCACATTGTGGTGCAAATAGTAAAAAAACTGGTACCGGTACAAAAACACTTGCCCCATCTGATTATAAGTCACCACTTGGACATAATGCAAGAGAAATGTCTGAAGATGAAATAGAAGAAGTAATTGAAAGTTTTGTAAACGCTATAACTCGTGCACAAAAATCAGGTTTTAGCGGAGTACAGCTTCATGGTGCTCATATATATCTTCTGGCACAATTTTTATCGCCCCATATTAATAAAAGAAAAGATACATGGGGAGGATCTTTAGAAAATAGATTCAGAATAATAAAAGAAATAATAGAAAGAGCAAGAAAACTTGTGGGAGATTATCCTATCCTGATAAAGATAAGTGCTTATGATTATGATAAAAATGGCATGCGATTAAATGAAGGTATTGAGGTTGCAAAAATGATTCAGGATAGTGGTTTTGACGCAATCGAAGTTTCCTGCGGCGGTATGAGAAGCGGCCTTTGTACAGTGAGAGGTAAAAATAAACCAATTCAAGCAATAGTAGAATTCAACGCTGAATTAAAATCTCTACCTCCGTTGAAAAAAAATATAGTGAAGTTAATTACTAGATTTTTGATGAAAAATCCAAAGCCTTTATTTAATTATAATATCCCGGCAGCAAAGATTATTAAAAAAAATGTAGATATACCAGTTATTGTTGTCGGTGGCATTAGAAACGCAAATGATATCAATGAAATAATAAGCAATGGTAAAGCAGACTTTGTTTCACTGAGCAGACCATTTATAATTGAACCGGGAATCGTAAATAAATTTAAAGAAAATTCAGAATACAAATCAAAGTGCATAAATTGCAGCTACTGTTTATTTGCTGCATTTGAGAGAACTTTGAGATGTGACTATGGAAAAATAAAGTAATGCACCAATGTCGACTGTCGAGGGGGCATTTTGTGAATACTACTGTAAAAGAAACAGCTGAAAAAATTCTTGGAAGACGAATTAAGAATGAAGAAGGGATCTCTATTGCCGAAATTGAAACGGTTGAATTAGAGCTGGGGTTGCCAATTCCCCCATCATTAAAGGAGTTTTATTTAAGGGTTGGAAGAATTGATTTATTTACCGATGGTTTTGAGCATTTCGCACGACCCGGTGAGTTATATATAGAAGACAATAAGTTGATATTTTTGGAAGAAAATCAATCGGTTTTGTTTTGGGCTGTTGATATACAGAATCATGAAAAAGTTTATCAGACTTCCAATCTTGAAGAAACCGGGAAAACTGAATGGTATGAAGAAGACCTGGGGCTTCATAAATTTATCGAGCTTATGATCTATTTTCAATGTGTAATGGGAGACGAGAGTTATCATCAAAAAACTTCCGGGGGATTTGAATATTGTGCTTCTCTGGACATTGAAGAGTACGAGCAAAATGATACAGCGAAACTGTTTATTTCCAATTTGAGTAAGGAGTGGGAACAGACAGTCAAAGGAAGCGGGATTTCTATTTTTTGGAAAGAAGGCAGCATCCTGTCGTATTTACTTGATGAAGAAGGTCAATTGACCGATATGATTTTATTCCGTACAAAAAATGAATCCTATTTGGATGAGTTAATTAATGAATATGGGTTTGGAGAATTATAATCCCGGTCACCATGGACCGGGATTATTTTTAATAGGCCTGGTTTTCTCTCATAAGGAACATATCGCCAACACCGGCCTGGGTATATTCACCCATATCTCCCTCAGTACACCCCGTAAGATATACAGAGCCGAAGCTGTCAGTTATCATGTCAAGAGCATAATCGTTTTTGACAGATCCCAATTGCTTTGTGTATAGCTTTTCACCGTCAGAGGTATATTTGCTAAGAAAGAAATCGTAAGAACCAAGCAGCGGGTTAGCGTCGAGGCTGCCTTCGGTATTACCGGAAATATAAATATTGTCATTGCTGTCAATCGTAATGGCATGAGCTTCATCATCTATTCTATGAGAATAAAGATCATTTGTTGAACCCATTTCCCGTGTCCAGATCAAAACCCCGGAGGAATTATATTTGGCGATAAAAATATCGCGATGAGCGCCTCCCACTTCAGGATAAATAACGCTGTATCCAGTAATGTAAACGTTGTCGGAACTGTCAACAGCTACGTCAAGAGCCCTGTCGAGATGGGAATTGATGCTGCTCTGCTTGATCCACTGAACAGAACCGGCCTGGTTGAATTTTGCCAGGAGAACCGGTTCATCCAGGGTAGTGTTTCCCGCCAGGATACCAGCAGTAAGTCCCGCGACATAAATATTGTTGGCGCTGTCAAAAGCGACACCAAAACCAAAGTCCGAGTTTTGAGAACCAAGGGTTTGGGTCCATTGTTTTGTACCGCTCGTGTTTAATTTCATAAGAAAAACATCCTGGTGTCCCTGCTGGGCATTGCCGTCAAGGTCGCCGTTGGTTTTACCGGTAATGAAAATATTATCATCACTGTCAATACCAATATCATAAGCTTCATCGACCTGAATTGTTCCATAGAGTCTGGTCCATTGCTTTTCACCGGAAGCGTTAAACTTCATTAAAAATATATCACCCTGACCAATTTTTTCGCTTCCGTCGAGGCTGGTAAGAGTATTACCGGCAATATAAATATTGTTTTTGCTGTCTATGGCAATGGCATTGCCCTCATCAACTCCTTGAGCGCCAACCTGGCGGGTCCACAGCATCTGGCCGAATTTATTATATTTTACCAGGATAACATCCCAGGAGCCCGCGTTGGTATTGCCGTTAAGGTTTCCTTTTGTGTACCCGCTAACATAGATATTACCGTTACTGTCCATAGCAAGGCCCTGGCCTTTGTCGGTCATGTCCGTACCCAGAAGTTGTGTTCCCTGCCACTCGGCAGCAGTAACAACGATGGTCACCGTGTAATCCTGAACAGATCCTGTTGATGAGGTAACAGTATAAACAACAGAATTGGAAAAATCGTTTACTGAAGAACCGCTGGACTGCGCAGCTCCGTTTATTTCTACTGTCCCGTTAGACTGAAACGAAGCCGTCAAGGAGGCAACATCAGTACCGTTAGGAATTTCCGCAGTAATAGTGTGTGAAGCCTGATCGACAATTCCTTCCAGGTCTGCCTGAAGCTCACTGTTTTGGTTCGCGTAAAAACCAAACGCTGAAATAGTGCCATCCTCAGCCGGAGGAGTATCACATCCCATGGAAAGTGAAACTGCTGCTGCCAGAATGAACAAAGAGAATAGGTGTTTGAAACTAAAATGCTTTTTCATTAAAGTTTGCTCCTTTTTTATGATTGATTTTTTCAAGGTTGTCAATGTTTTTCATATGGATAATTTGTCAATAAATTTACGGGATTTTTTTTAGCACAAAAGTATACAGTGGTAACATTTGACAATAAAAACCGGACGGCCGGAGATATCTCTTAAAAATAAATTATCATTGACAGATGCCTCTGCCGGGTTCAAACTAGATTAGATCGGAGGCCACAATGTTTAAGTTAACACCATGCACCCCGGAGTGGGGGAAAAAAGCAAGATTTTATGTTGAAAATATAATAACCGTGCCTGCTGGTGCTGAAGATCTGTTTGATGTTATTGCCGGGAAAGATGAAAAGGAATGGTTTCCCGGCTTTCTGGAGTATCACTGGTTAAGTGACGAGCCTCAGGGAGTGGGAAGTGTGAGGGATTACCGTACGGAATCAATACGCCTTATTGAACATTTTCTTATCTGGGATAGAGGAACACACTTTTGTTTTACCGTTTCCGAATGTTCAAAACCCTTTTTTAAACGGTTCATGGAAGATTATATAATTACCACAATTTCAGATGGTGAATGCCGCTTGCAATGGCGGATCTATTACGAGCCGACTCTATTGATCCGTATGGTCCATAAAATTATGAGATCTGCTTTTAAAAATGATATCCAAAAGGCCGCGAATAACCTGGCTGCTTATTTTGAAAAACGGAAAGTATAAAGACAGAATTTAGAAAATTTTCTTATAAATTATTGAGCGAAAAAGGAGGCATGGAATATGCAAAATAAAAGATATAATACGGCGGCAATTTTATTGATTGCGGGTTACGCTGTGATGCAGGTCATTCTTGGAGCATCCGAGAATTTGTTGTTAAACCAGGTAATGCCAATGGTAATGGTTCTTTTTATGGGCGTCTTTGTGGCGCTCCATGGGCATCTTCGTTACGGTATAAAACATATGCTGGTTTTATAAAGAGCTCTGAGGTTTTACCCCCCCGAAGGATCGGTTTCCGGCCAACGGAGTCAGGAAACAACTCAACTTCAGGAACAAACACCAAAAACATCCGGTAAATAAACAGGTTCATCTTCAGGAAAGAGCTCAGGAGACATAATCAGGGGAATAGTTCTCTCATAAGGGCAAAGCAATGCCGGGCGGGCTTAGGGCTCGCTTTACAAAGGCTGCGTTCTCAGCGATCTTTAAAAGAGCTCTGAGGTCCTCCCCCCCGAAGGAGCGGTTTCCGGCCAACGGAGTCAGGAAACAACTCAACTTCAGGAACAAACAC
>JAAENB010001007.1 GCA_024224995.1 bacterium
GTGCTTTACCTGTCCAAACACCGGGAAAGGGAAGTCACCCGGACAGAACTGCTGGAAAAACTGAACCTCGGCATGAGCGATTCAAAACTTGAGGAGAAACTGAAAATCCTGGTGGGAGCCGATATTATCGAGCAGGGCACCGGCAATCTCGACTACCGGGGAGTTCCCGACAACATATTCGACAAGGTGTTCAGGGGCGTGTATGCAAGCGAGATCGAAACCTTTGATCCGAAAGATATAACAAAGGAATACTACGCACTTTCCAAAAAATTACAGAAGAACAATAAACGGCTCCGGGGAGAATACGGCCGTTACAAAGGAGCATTCGCCGAGTTTGTGATCATCTCAGGCACGATGTTTTAAAAAACAGTGAACAGTTCAGATCAGCAGTGCGGAATCTGCCGGATGATTTTGAATTCACCGGATACAAAACAGTATGGTCATATAATTCCCCCCTGCACGAGCCGGAATTCCAGATCGACATATTCGCCAGGGCAGGGGACAGCGAGTATTCACTGATATGGGAGATAAAAAACCGTAAAGCGAAATTCAGTAAAAAAGATGCGGAAGAGTTTGTGAAAAAAGCCGAAGCGCTCATGAAAATCGAGAATATCAGCAAAGCCGTGCTGTTTGTTTTTTCCATAAGCGGTTTTTTCAAAACCACGGTTGAATATATGAAAAAA
>JAAENB010001008.1 GCA_024224995.1 bacterium
GCCCCCTGCTTTCCGGAACAGGGACCACGGATGGTCCTGCCCTGGTGCAATCCAGGACGGATTTTCACCAGGGTGGAGGAAAGCAGGGGGCCGCATCCCGCAGGGGCTCATTCCCGGGCACGCCAACTACATCGCATTGGATTCCTTTCCCCCCGAAAGATAAGAACTTACTTTCCCTGCCATTTTATTTAAAATATATTCTTGACTTAATGAATAATTTGTGAATAACTGTTAATGAGAATTAGTATAGCGACCGAAAATAGAATAGAGAATATAAACCCATTATTGGTGTGTGGGCCATTTATGGCGGAGGTAGAAAAATGATTTCAATGCAGCAACTTGAAGAACTCGAAAACAGGGTAGTAAAGGCTCTGCAGCTGATAGGAGACCTGAGGTCGGAAAATTCCAAATTAGAAAATGATAATGACGTATTAAAGAGCGACTTAGAAGAGAGCAAGTTAACCCTTGAAGAGAAAGAACAAGAGATAGAAAGAATTAAGAAGGAGCTTGCTGAAACAGCCAGAGAGCTTCAGGAGATAAAAGACAGAGAGGATGTTCTTGAGAAGAAGATTATTGGCCTTCTTGGCAAACTTGATGTTCTTCATTCGGGAATAATGCCTTCCGGAACATCTTCCGGCGGCGGAGCGGCAGTGTCAGAGCCTGAGCCGGCAGTGGCAGAGCCCGAACCGGAAATAGAGCCTGAGCCCGATTTAATCGTTGAAGAAGAGCCGGAACCGGAGTTGATCATTGAGGAAGAGCCGGAAATAGAGCTGGATATAGAAGACGAACCGGAAGTAGCATCTATTGATGACGACGATGATGATGTGACCGTGGAAGTGGTGGATTTTGATGAAACGGTTGATCTTGATGATGATGATGATGAAGATGAAGATATAATTATTATAGATGATGAATCGGAGATGGAAGGTGAGGATGTTGTAATTGAGACTGTTTCCGAAGATGAAGATGATGAAGATGAGATTATTCTTCTGGATGATGACGATGAAGAGATCATTATTGATGATGTTGATGAAGAAACCGTCATTCTTGATGAGTCCGAACCGTCAGAAAAGAAAGTTGACGCGTTGGAAGACGACGATGATGAATTTCTTATTGTAGAGGAAGACGACAAGTAGACAGGTTGTTGTAAAATTTTGTAACAAAGGTCTTCCGGAGGGAGACCTTTGTTGTGTATTTAAAATGTACGGAATTGCCTGAGGAGATAAACGTCCAATTTATGCCCCTGGAAATCCGCAAATCGATTGATGATCATAACCATATAAGAGCATTTAAGTGTTGGGAGGCTGCAGGTGGAGAGCAACAGGGTAAAAGTTACGATATTTGGGCAAACCTATACCATTAATGGTGACGCTCCTCCTGAATATATGCTTCAGCTTGCTGATTATGTGAATGAGAAGATGGAGGAGGTTAGTGTAAATATCACTAACAGCAACCCGGGCCAGGTTGCGATCCTTGTGGCGTTGAATATTGCGGATGAATACTTCCAGATGAAGAAAATAAAAGCCGGAGCGGAAAATGACCTGGAAGAGAAGACCAGGACGCTTATTTCGATGCTTGATGAAGGCTTAATCGGAGACATTTTCTCCAGGGTAAATGGTATCAGCAAATAAGAAGAGCTGATTTGAGCAATACTGCTTTTGTTTTGTCCCCCCATGTGTATATATCAAACTATTATTCTTTTTTTTTCTGAACATATTGTAAGATTTGCAAAACAGTAGGAAAAGTTTTGATTTTTTTGTTGACGAAATTTGTCCTGCTACATTTTTGGAAACTGTCTTAAAAAGTGCTTGAAATGTGGAGCTTTTTTTTGTTACTATAAAAAGACTGTATGTGTCTTTTTTATGAGGAAGACCGGTGCCCGGAGCAGCGTATCTTCTCAGTTAATATTAAGATGAATATAACTTCTATGTGGGTTAAAGAAAAATGAACGTGAATGAATTGATGAATAGACAGGGTGATTTAAACGAGGAGTTAGAACGGCGGAAGGGTGAGGTTGATAATGAAGAGATGATGGCGGAAGGCACTATCATCCAATTAGTCAGTTTTCTTCTGGATGAAGTCGAATACGGTGTTGATATTCTTTCTGTTCATGAGATTTTGCGGATGCAGAATATGACCCGGCTGCCGAATACCCCTGAATTTATAAAAGGTGTTATTAATCTCAGGGGAAATGTTATTCCTGTTGTTGATGTAAGGAATCGTTTTGGATTTCCCGATGCTGAGTATACCGATTTAACACGGATTATAGTAATTGAAACAGGTGGAAAGCAGGTAGGGCTCCTGGTTGACAATGTTTACCAGGTGGTAAGGATTCCGGATAGTAATATAGATCCGCCTTCGGAGTTGCTTGAAGGGGTTTCCCAGGAGTTTATTAGCGGAATTGGGCGGTTGCGTAACAGGCTGATAGTTATTTTAAATATGACCAATGTTCTGTTTTTAGAAGATGAAGAGGATATAGATGCCGGTTAATTCCGGCAGGAAATCGAGTAACATTTTGGAGATTAAGTATGGCATTTTCTTTAGGTGAATACCAGGATATATTTCTTGAAGAAGCAGATGAGCAGCTGCAAGAGTTAAATCAAAACCTGCTTGAACTGGAAAAGAATCCTGATGACGAAGAGATTATTAATAATATCTTCAGAGCGGCTCACTCGCTAAAAAGTTCTGCGGCCTTTGTTGGGTTAAATGACCTTAGTGACCTGGCCCATAAAATGGAAAATCTTCTTCAGGGCATCCGTGATAAAACAATGGAGATCACCTCTGAGATTGTTGATGTTATTTTTAAGTGTTTTGATGAGATTAATGCGGTTATTGAATCGGTTGCATCAGGTGAAGAGCCAACTCAGAATTTAAATCCAATTATAGAAAGAATTCTTGCCATTAGTGAGCAGGCGGAAGCAAGCGGTCCCCCGGAACCAAAAGAGAGCGATCCGACGGGGCTCGCAGACAATATAGAAGTGCCAAAAGCTGAGTTTGGACCGGATGATATTTCTGAGATACGGAACGGTATTGATACGGGAAAGGGCTGTTATGAAATAGTAATTTATATCGAAGAATCTGCCCAGATGAAATGGGTAAAAGTTCACCTGGTTACGGGGAACCTTGAGAAGATTGGAACAGTTGTAAGAACCTATCCGCCGCTGGAAGAGATTTCCGAAGAGCGGGAAGTCGATGCCTGTAAAATGATCCTCGTAAGTGATAGTTCAATAAATGCCATAAAGAAGGCATGTGATGTAGATCTTATTGTTAAAATCGAGATTAAAACTATCAACCTGGCCAAAAAAAGCGGTAAAACGGTTATCCGTTTTAATGAAAGTGAAGTTTTTATGGTTGGAGGAGAGGTTGAAAAGAAAAAACAGGTAGTAGCGGCAGAACCGGAAGTAGAAGAGCAGGAAAATGAGCCTGTTGATACTATTGAGGTTGAGATAGATGAAGAGGAAATTTCTGTAGAAGTAGGCCTGGAAGAGCAGGATCTTGATGAAGAAAAAGTTGAAGTAGTAGAAGAAGTTGGTCTGGATCAGGATAGAAAAAAAGCCCCGGTATTAAAAACAGTAAAGGTGTCGGTTGATAAACTGGATCAATTGTTAAATAATGTCGCGGAACTGGTAATTGCTAATTCAGGTTTTTTTAGATTGTATGAAGAAATTAGAAAGCTAACCGGGGATAAATCGATTGTTAATGAATTCAAGAATCGAATGGACCAGATGTCGATGATCGCGAAAGATCTGCAAACCGGGATTATGAAGACTCGAATGGTTCCCATTGGCCAGGTCTTTACCCGGTATAACCGGCTGGTACGGGATCTTGCCAAAGAAAGAGAGAAAAATATAGAACTGATCATAAAAGGTGAGGATACGGAGCTGGACAAGAAGGTGATTGATGTAATTGGAGAGCCTCTTCTTCATTTGATCCGGAACGGAGTTGATCACGGGATAGAAACACCTGAAGAGCGGAAAAGGCTGGGGAAATCCGATGTGGCGCATGTAACGCTTAATGCCCACCAGGGAGGAAACCAGATTTTTGTTGAAGTAAGTGATGACGGCCGCGGACTTGATATTGAGCAGATTAAGCGGAAGGTTATTGAGAAAGGGCTTACCACGCCGGAAGCACTTGGCAGTATGGATTCCAATGATATATTTGATTTCATTTTTGCTCCGGGGTTTTCAACCGCGAAAGAAATAACGGATATTTCTGGCCGTGGCGTGGGAATGAATGTGGTAAAAGAGATTGTGAGTGAGCTCAATGGAAATGTCAGTATAGAGACAGAGGTTGGTATGGGAACCAGGTTTGTACTAACCTTCCCGTTAACATTGGCAATAATTCCCGCGATTATGGTAAAGGTTACAGACCAGATGTATGCTATTCCATTGTCGGATGTTATTGAGACTATAAAGATATCTCAGCTGGATGTAACAACGATTGAAGGGCATGAGGTTATAAACCTTCGTGGTGAAATATTATCCTTATTGCGGCTTAGTCATTTTATTGGGGAGAGAAGCGGACTTACGGAAAAGCAGAAAATCCCGGTTGTTGTTGTTGGTTTCGGCAACAGGAAGATTGGGCTTATTGTTGACCAGCTGGAAGGGAAGCTGGAAATTGTAATAAAGTCGCTGGAACAGAATTATAAAACAGTAGAAGGGCTGGCAGGGGCTTCAATTCTCGGAGATGGAAGCATTGCCCTGATTTTGGATATAAATTCCATGATCAACAAGGTTATTGCGGAGCAGGACCGGTTGACCAGGTATGAAAAGGAGACTGTTGTAGAGGTCAAGGCCTCATCGGTAGAGAAACTTGAGGACCTGGAAGATTATGAAGCCAAAAAGATCCGGGAAGATGTGGAGAAACCTTCAAAGCCCGAAATTCATGAGAGTGTTGTAACCGGAAGAGAGGAATCGATTATTTTCGACAGGGAAGAAGAGAAGAGAGAGGAACCGAAAGAGGCGCCCAAAAAGGCCGAAACGCCGGTAAAACAAGAGAGAATTGAGAGGCCCCCTGTTGTAGAGAACGTAAGAGTTGTTGAGGATGAGCCGCTAAAAGAAGAATTTGTGGAAAAACCGGCGGTTCGGGAAGAGGCTGCGGCTCCTGCGGAAAAAGTGGAGCCGGTGATTAAAGATGAAATTGAAGATGAAATTGTTGAAGAAAATGATATTAAAGAAGAGATGGGGACTCTTTTAGATAAAGAAACAACCCCCGTAGCCGAAGCCGGAGAAACAGAGGTTGATGAAAGGGTTCATGAAGCACTGCAGGAATTCAAAAAGGAATTAAAGGGGAATATCCAAACGGCTCTTGGTACGGGCGGTCCAGGTGATCATATGGAGTTATCGCTTGATATTTCAAAGGAAGATTTGAATGAGTTTCAGACAGTGGCTAATGTGGGCGCGGCTAATGCGGCAACGTCTCTTTCCCAGATATTGCAAAAAAGGATAGATTTATCTATCCCGGAGATAAGTATCAGGCCAACGGAGAATATACCGGAGTACATTGGTAATATTGACAGTATTTATATAGGAGTAATTCTGCCCATACTTGGAGAAGCAAAAGGAACCTTGCTTTTTATTCTTCATGAGGATGTGGGTTTTGAATTGATTGAAACCTTATATGGCTCTCATAAAGTGGATAAGAAAGAACTGGATGAAGATGGAGAGTCCGCATTAAAAGAAATTACTAATATTGTAGGATCGTCCCTGGTCAATGTAATAGCAGAAAAAACTGAGCTTGCGATTAAGCCCAGTGTGCCCACCATTGTCCATGATTATATGCAGTCAATTATTGATTCTATATTGGTAATGCACAATATGTCGAATGATTATTCTGTTGTTATGGATACGGCTTTTTTCTTTGAGAATGATAAAATAATAGGAACCTTGCTTTTGTTACCGGAGACAGAATCTTTAAAAAATGTCGTAGGTCGACTGAGGACTAATGTTGGATCGAATTAAAGTATTAGTGGTTGATGATTCATCTCTTGTTAGAAAGATTGTAACCGATATCCTGGAAAAAGACCCTGTTATCAAGGTGGTGGGAACTGCCAATAACGGCAAAACCGCTATTTTTAAGAACAGGGAATTGAACCCGGATGTAATTACCCTCGATATTGAGATGCCGATTCTCAACGGGCTTGAAGCTTTAAAAGATATAATGGAGAATAATCCCAAGCCGGTGATTATGATGAGTGTTTTAACTCAGCATGGAGCAGAGGCAACCTTTAAGGCGCTTGATTATGGAGCAGTGGATTTTATCCCCAAACCGTCATCGGTGCTGTCGCTGTCGGTAGATGAGATTGGAGAGCTGCTTCGAACAAAGGTCAAAGCTGTTTGCCGGTCCCGGGTCAACCTTAACAGAAGGGTTCTTACGCCTGCACAGCTTTTGCGGAAGAGTGAATTCCCTGAATCCAGCCCGGTGAGAGAAGCAGAGGTCCGTGAGGAGAAAATACCTGAGGTTAAGAGGGCGAGTTCCAAGATCGTAGGTATTGGAACGTCAACCGGGGGGCCTTCGGCACTATTAAATGTTTTTAAAAAGATACCGGAGAATTTCCCTTCACCAATTGTGGTGGTACAGCATATGCCGGAAGGGTTTACCAGGGCTTTTTCCGAGCGCCTGGACAGTAGTTCGAGTTTAAACGTAAAAGAAGCGGAAGATGGTGATAAATTAAGCCCCGGATGTGGTTATATTGCGCCGGGGCATTCACATATAATTGTAGAAAGGGACGCGAATGGATGGTTTATCCGCTTAGATAAAGGAGAAAAGGTCTCGGGACACAGGCCTTCTATTGATGTATTGTTTGATTCCCTGGCCAGGACCAGTCAAAGTGACACTGTAGCGGTTATTATGACCGGTATGGGACGTGATGGAGCTGAAGGGATCAATAAAATACGGGAAACAGGGGGATATACCCTGGCACAGAATGAGGAGACATCAGTAGTATATGGGATGAACCGGGTTGCGGTTGAAAAGGGAGCAATAAAAGAAGTTGTCTCTCTGGATGAAATTACAAAAAAAATAGTTGAACATATTTAAGAAAACAGTATACTATGACAGGCCGTTATTTAGAATGGAGCAGTATAAAATAATTTGCTGCTATAGTCATATTTTAATTGATTTTTATTTGAAATAACTGTAGAGTGGCATTATGATTTTGAATAATGTGTTTACTCAAAAAGGTCTACAGTCCTAATTATAGACCTTTGTACACTCTTTGAGAAACTATAAATATGTATGGGGTGTCGAAATGGCGAGAGTTTTAATAGTTGATGACGCAAAGTTTATGAGAACGTTAGTGAAAGATGCTTTGACACCAGCTGGACATGAGATTGTTGGTGAAGCTGAAAACGGAAATGAGGCGGTGGAGCTTTATAAAAAGCTTAAACCGGACCTTACGACAATGGATATAACGATGCGAGAGAAGGATGGCATTGAGGCTGCTGAGGAAATTCTGGCAATGGACCCGGCAGCTAAGATAATAATGGTAACCGCTCTTGGGCAGGAGAATTTGTTAACTAAAGCTATTAAATTAGGAGTTAAGGATTTTGTCGTAAAGCCGTTTCCTCCGGAGAGACTGCAAAAAGCTGCTGAAAAAGCACTTGACTAATTATGACCTGAAAATATGAAGAGATCGAACATGGAATTTGTTCGATCTCTCTGTTTGTCGTATAGAGAGAACCCCTCAACTGTTATTACAGGGAATAATGAGGGGTATTTTTTTATAAATTTTTGTAAAAAGGGACAATTTATGCCAGGGAGCGTGTTTTTTTGGGGATTGGGTGATCCCGGCCGATTCCCGGTGGTTTGTTAATAATGCAGGAACAAGAAATAAATAATGAAGAAGAAGAGGTGCCGGAGAAAGCGGATGCCTATGTTATTCATATAGACAACTTTGACGGGCCTCTGGATATATTATGGGGGCTAATAAAAAAGGCAAAGATAGACATAACTGAAATTTCTATTTCCAGCATTACAGAGCAATATATTGAATTTTTGAAAATGATGGAAAATTTGAATGTTCGAATTGCTTCTGAGTTCATCTGGATGGCTTCGGAATTATTGTATTATAAAAGTAAGGCGCTGCTCCCTTCAGCGGAGATGGAGGATGAATATTTTACTCCTCCATTGCCTCCCGAACTTATTCAGAAGCTGCTGGAATATAAGAAATACCAGCAAGCAGCAGCAGATTTGCGAAATGAATTTGATGTGCAGGCAAATGCCTATTCCCGAAGTGATGATCTCAGCAGCCTGGGGGAAGATGAGGAGTACCTGGAAGTTTCATTATTTGATCTTCTTAAGGCTTTTGCGGATGTATTGGAGTCGCAGACTACTGTTGAGCGTGAGGAAATAGTATTTGACGAAATACTTGTTAGTGACAGGATTGATTTTATTGCCGGTCTATTAAAAGAAAAAGAAGTGATACTTTTTGTTGAGATTTTTAGTAAAAGACCAAAACGTGAGGAAATAGTTGCTTCGTTTTTGGCAATTTTGGAAATGGCAAAGACAAAGATGGTCAAATTGTTTCAGTATACCGCTTTTGGTGATATTCGTATCGGCAGGAATTTTTCATTAGAGCAGTTATCGTAGAATAAAGAATAGTGACTCCTTAACTAACCATGAACCACTGACCACTGAAAACCATTTTTTTGAGAGTGCGGTTCCTGCGGGGGAAGGTAATCGGTGGCCCTTCGGGCCGGGTAACCGGTGATCGGTCAAGAATGACACCTGCGAAGCAGAGAAAAAATAAGTTAGAAACTAAATAGAATTGCGAGCTGCATATGGCGTGGAAGTATGGGCTCTTTGGGTTGTGAGGACTGTTTGAGCGGAGCGAGTTCCGCAGCAATCCAAAGAGCCCATGCTTCCATGCCTGCGTAC
>JAAENB010001009.1 GCA_024224995.1 bacterium
CTTATTTACATTGATGAGTACCTGGCGTAAAAAATTCTTGGTGCGTTCAATCTCTTCCTCCGGAATTCCCTCAAATATATCATTCATGGTTTCGTTAACCACAGTCATTGCGGTTTGATGAATATTCAGCCCTTTTTCAGTGAGAGAGACGAGATGGGCTCTTCTGTCATTGGGATCATTCGTGCGGCAAACCAGCCCGTCCCGTTCCATCCGGTCAATGAGCCCGGTCATTGTAGAAGGCTCAAGACCGGCTTTTTTTCCGAGCTCATTGAGCTTGAGCCCGCCTTTGGTTCCTACACGGCCGGAAGTGGAATTTTCAATAGCCTCTTCCTGCCAGAGACTCATGAGAGTTCCCAGGTACGCGGGTTTGACATCCCCCATGCCTGCTGCTGCCAGTTCCTTCTTTAAAAGACTTGTTGAAGTGAGTGATACCCTGTAGAGCAAATAATACGGGCAATTTGTGGGGTCGGTCATGTCGAATTCTTTCATATAAGAAATATCCTTTTGCGTAATATTGGGTATCGTATAATATGTATAAATAATATACGTATACGTAGTAAATATGTCAAGTCAATTTTACAAAAAAAATCAGTATTCAGGGTAATTATAGCCAGCATTCCTTTACAGGGGAAAAAATTAAAAAAAAATCGCAAAAATTAAAAAAAAATTTCATCAAAAGGCCTTCCCATTCGTCCTATTAATGAGGGGTTTTGTTTCTACTCCAAACTTTAACATTCAGGAGACCCTGCAAAAGCTTGTGCTGAGCGAAGCCGAAGTGTTCCTGTTATAGACAAAATTATTATATTTATACTATAAATAAAACCCTAATCGTACCTCAATCTGCCTTCGCCAAGCTCAGGAGAAGGGCAAGGTATGCCCGAAGTGATATAGACTCCTTTAAAAAATGGCCTGGTATAAGCAAAACAAGTCAAAATCATGGTCAAAACCGGCAAATTCAGGCAAAAGACCCGTGGCAAACCTGTATATCTAACTCTATTCCTCATTGATTCCTTGAAAAGACACAATTTCATTTGATTTTTTAGATTCCTTAACGATAGTTATCAACATGTACCGGGATGGGGTTTTATATCTCTCTTTCGAGCAAAGAATTTACCAGGTTTATGGCGGAATAGTGCCCGCCGGTAAATATCCTCATGGCAAGATCATTGTTAAAGAGTGTTCCGGCAATAGATAAATTATCCATCCCTTTTTTGTGAAGATGCCATACCTGCTCTGCTTTTTCTTCCAGGTAGTCTATTTTTTTATTCAGCTTTTCAATGGGATTGTGAGCGATACCGCCGGA
>JAAENB010001010.1 GCA_024224995.1 bacterium
GCCCCCTCTTTAATCTGGCGCCCTTTTTGGTATGATCTCAGAGCTCTTATAAAGAGCTCTGAGAAGTTTTCACTTTCGAAGCGTTCTTTTGCGGCAAGGAGCTTGTTTTGAAAAGCCCCCTCTTTAATCTGGCGCCCTTTTTTGGTGTGATCTCAGAGCTCTTTTAAAGAGCTCTGAGATCACAACTGCTAAAAAACCACCAACTCCTTGACAGCAAGCACCATATGCGCTAACTTTAGAGCAAAACAGACCGGGAAAGGCGCAGCTTCCGCTGTGCGTCCTCTATTATAAGGAAGAAACTATGAAAATTATATTTCATGAACGGTATTATAATTCACGATACGCGGGCGACCCGGCAGCAGCTCCCGGCCGCCTGGAAAACATTATGGAAACCATTCACCGAAAACAGGATGAATATGATATACTGGTGCCGGAACCCGCGTCAGAGGAGGATATTTTACGGGCTCATTCCCGGAGCCACGTTAATTATGTTCAGGAGAACCCGCTCCTGTATGAACTGGCATCCCTTGCCGCAGGCGGAGCAATAATGGCCGCGGAAGAGGCTTACGAGGGCAGCCCGGCTTTTGCCGTAATTCGCCCGCCGGGACATCACGCCTCAGGCGGATCGTGCTGGGGATTCTGCTATTTTAATAATATGAGCGTTAGCCTGCTAAAACTTTTCGCAGAGAAAAAAATCAAATCGGCCTTTGTTCTCGATTTCGATCTCCATACCGGGGACGGGAATATCAATATACTTGAAGAGAGGGACGACGGATTTGCCGTAACCATACACAATCCCGATTCCCATGAGCGCGGGGATTATCTATCTGAGGTCGCGCGATTTATGGGAAATCTCGAAGATGTGGATATCTTTGCGGCCTCTGCCGGTTTCGACCAGGGAATTAATGACTGGGGAAACCTGCTCCATGAAGAAGATTATTTGCGGATAGGCGAACTCATGAAAGAGTACTCGGAAGAGCTGTGCAGCGGCCGGAGATACGCTATCTTTGAAGGGGGATATCATCATCCTGATCTGGGAAAACATGTGGATGCTTTTTGCGGGGGATTTCGGTAGGGGTTTGTACGCGCAGCTTGATGTTGGTTATCAGTATAGCCGGTAGGAATGCCTCTTCTGAATGCTGCGGAACTCGCTCCGCTCAAACAGTCCTCACATTCAGAAGAGGCATTCCTACCGGCTGGATACAGTTAGTCAGAATTAGAGTAGTTCGCAACATTTATACTTTGGATGAAGATGTTTCTATCCTATTGACATCACTGCTGTTATTTCTCAGGAAGATCTTTTACCGCGATCCCCTGTTCTTTGAGAAAGGCCGTGGTTTTGCTGCAAACGGGGGCAGTGGTTAGTATGCTAACCTTTAGTCCGGGGTTGGAGCTGCGGATCTGTTCGGCCAGTTCAAGGAGTTTTTCTCCGTCTTTCATAATAATGCGGCTCTTGCGGTCCTTAACAATACCGATATGATTTTTCCCCAGGGAAACGATCATGGTGCGGGACGGCAGGCCGAATTCTTTTGGATCGATAATTTTCATGACACTAATCCTTTATTCATACATCGTATAGCTATAAACCGCCCGGGTCTTTAGGAGGGAAACCCTTCCCGACCGCGCGGCTTCAAGAGTAATGATCCACTTCAAACCCTGCCCCCATAAAACCGTTTTGCGTTATTCTGCAACCGGCCCCCGGAACAACAGCTAAAAAAAACAAAAATAATCAGTATGATAATCCCAGCAGCGAAACTTTTTTTCCTCATGAGTCTATCTCCCCCTGGTTTCTTAAAGATGTCAACAATTAAAACTGTGTCAGGGAATTAGTCCTGTCTTTCCGGAACAGGAGCCACGGATGGCGACGCCCTTGTGTAATACAGGAAGTATTATCACAAGGGTGGAGGAAAGACAGGACTAATTCCCGAGCGCACTCACTAATTACATTTTTTTCAAAAAAAATTTGTGCCGATATCCCCCTTTTTGACGCTTATATTGATGGTTAAAAATTTATAAAATTAATAAAAGAGGGGTACAAACTATGAGCACAGCAAGCAGGTGCAAAAAATGCATCTTGCCCGAATACGGGGAAGAAATTGTTCTGAATGAAGACGGGGTATGCAATGTTTGTTCTGAGTTTACGGAGAATAAAACTCTGGAACAAAGAAAAACAATGCTGGAAACCGACTTAATTAAAACACTCAACAAATACAAAAAGAAGGCAGAGAAAAGACGCGATGGAATTAAATATGATTGTTTAATTATGTGCAGCGGGGGCAAGGACAGCACAATGGCCCTTTATCACATGAAGAAACGATATAACATGAATCCATTGGTACTCACCTTTGATCATGGCTTCGAAAATGAAACCGCGCTGAATAACGTAAAAAACGCCTGCCATAACCTGGGCGTTGATTGGGTCTATTACAAAACAGACTTTATGAAAGAGGTCTTTTCTGAAATTATTAAAAGTAAAACAAAAGCGACAATCTGCCATATTTGCTCTATCTGGTACATTGATTTCAGTTACGCCTTCGCGGCCCGCTACCAAATTCCCTTAATCATTGCCGGTTGGACAAAAGGACAGCTTGCTGTTGGCAAGGAATCCGGGAATCCATATGAACCAATATCATCAGCGTCCACTGATTTCATTAAAAATTATCTACATAAAAAACCGGCGTATAAGGATTTTCCGCTTACCATAGGGGAAGCGCTCAAAAAAGCTCAAAAAAGATTCAAAACAGAAATGGTTTCTCCTCATTGGTATATGAACTGGGATCCCGATGAAATGAGAGAAATATTAAAAAATGAATTGAATTGGGAACTTCAGGAAAAGAGTTATCCCGCAGGTTCAACGAATTGTATGATGAATTTTGTTAGCGTATATTTATCGCTGCAAAACTACGGGTACACTCATTACGATATTGAAATGAGTAAGCAGATCCGGTCAGGGGATATTAGCCGGGACGAAGCGTTAAAATGTATTGAATTAAACTTCGACAAGCAGACTGTTGATGAAGTGCTATCAACGCTGAATTGCGAATTAAATTAATTAAAAATAAAATAATAATGAGGAAAAACTTAAAATGAAAAACTTTTTTATAAATTGCGGCAGGTATACTCAGAAAACATTGATTTTTTTCTTTTTGTCAATTGTTTATATCATTGGCGTTGGAATAACCAGCGCCTTAACGATATTTTTCAGAGGAGTTTTTAAGAAAGATTATGAGTCAAAAGGCTCGTATTGGATAAATGCGGATGAATATGAAAATAAGATGGAAAACTATGTTCATCAATCATAAAAAATTAAAAATTAAAAATTAAAAAGGTATAATAATGAAAAAAACAAAATTTATGTTAAAAGAAATGTCGTTTTTGGTAAGGCATCACCGGCTGCACATTTTAGCACCGGTATTTTTCACCCTCGCGTTGATCGCGCTGCTCGTGATCAATATGGAAACATCGGTTATTGTTTCTTTTATGTACGCGGGAATTTAGATAATTTTAAAAAATCAAATAAAATAAATAACGAGGATATTACAATGAATATATTAGGTTTATCTTGCTTTTTCCATGATTCCGCAGCATGCCTGGTGCAGGACGGCAAGGTTGTAGCAGCAGTGGAAGAAGAGCGGTTTATTCGCGCTAAAAATACTTCGACTTTTCCAATACACGCGATAAATTATTGCGTTCAGGAAGCGAATATTTCTTTCAACGATATTGATTATGTTTTTCTCTATGAAAAACCTTATTTGAAATTTTCCAGGGTTATTATTGACCACCTGAAGTCATTTCCATTTTCTTTAAAACGTTTTTTGGATTCCATGCCCGCGTGGCTCGATGACCGGCTTTCGGTTCCCCTTCTTCTCAAAAAAGAATTGGGATATGAAGGAGAGGTCTTATTCGTCAAGCACCATATGTCACACGCGGCAAGCGCCTTCCTGGTTTCACCGTTTGAAGAAGCGGCAATCCTTACTGCCGACGGCGTGGGAGAATGGGCAACAACCGCCTGCGGATACGGGCGCGGGAATGATATAAAAATTTTAAAAGAGATCCATTATCCGCATTCACTGGGGCTGTTATATTCCGCAGTAACCACCTTTCTGGGGTTTGAGGCAAACCGCGGAGAAGGTACGGTAATGGGGCTTTCTTCGTATGGCGAACCGGTCTATATTGACCAGTTTCGAAAAATTATAGAGGTAAAACCGGACGGGAGTTATAAACTGGATACTTCATATTTCAACTTCATTGAAGGCCGAAGGCTGTTCAGTAAAAAATTCGTTAAAACGTTTGGAGAACCACGAAAGGCAAGAAGCACTATTGAAAAAAGACATGAGGATATTGCGGCTTCTTTACAAATGATCGTGGAAGAAATCATTGTCAAAATGGCCGGACATATTTACGAGGAAACCAAAATGGAAAACCTTTGCCTCGCGGGCGGAGTATTTTTAAATTGTGTCGCCAATCACAAAATACTGGAACAGACACCGTTTAAAAATATCTATGTTCAGCCCGCCGCGGGAGATACGGGAGGAGCGCTTGGGGTGGCGGTGTATGCCAACAATGTTATCTTCAATAATCCGAGAAATTTCGTAATGGATCATCCCTATCATGGGCCGGCTATTACGGAAGATATCGCTCGAAGGAGCCTGGTTAATTCTCCCGAGCTAAAATCGGAAAAATACACGGAAGAGAAACTGGTAAAGTTTGTCGCGAAAAAATTGGCCGAGAATAAAACTATCGGCTGGGCCCAGGGACGGATGGAATTTGGCCCCAGGGCTCTGGGGAACCGCTCAATACTGGGCAACCCTTGCAGTCCGGACATGAAGGATATTTTGAATTTAAAAATAAAATTCAGAGAATCATTCAGGCCATTTGCTCCGGCAGTACTGGAAGAAAACGCGAATGATTTTTTTGAATTAAAAACAGCCTCTCCTTTTATGACGCTGGCGGCGCGGGTAAAAAAAGAGAAGCAAAAGCTGGTTCCGGCAATAACGCACGTCGATGGAACAGCACGAATTCAGACCGTGAATAAAAAAACAAACCCGCGTTTCTGGAAGGTAATAAAAGAGTTTGAAAAAATAAGCGGGGTACCAATGGTTATCAATACTTCTTTGAACCTGAAAGGCGACCCCATCGTTTGTACTCCCGATGACGCAATAGACTGCTTTAACCGGTGTGAGATGGATTACATGGTTATTGGAGATTATGTTGTGGAGAAAAGAGCTCAATAAACATATATCATACTAATCCCGCCTCCGCTTCGCTTTACAGAGGCGGGATTTATTGTTTTATATTTCATACATTTTCCCGCAAATACAGGGCCGTTCATTACCGCGGCAATACAGGTCAAAACGATTGCTCCTGAGGGAATAAACGTTTTTCACGTAGAGCATATGGTTGTAATAAACAGGGCCTTTCAGAAAAAAATCGAGTTTTACCGCGCCATCGGTCTCAAGCAGCGGCAGCATGTCGAGGCATTTGGCCACGACCCGGATTGGCTGGGCGAAATCCCGTTCGAAACCGGAAATACGAGCCCACATCTTCCAGTAATGAATCCCATTGGTATCCCCGGAAACGAGGCCGAATTTGAACCGGTTCCGCGCGGGTAAATACCATTCACCGATTTTTGGCGCTTCAGGAATGACGTCCAGTACTGGCGGCTTAAAACCCGCGTCTATACCGTGAAACCTTCCCTTTACAAAGTATGTTGTTACGTTCTCCCAGACCAGTTCACTTCCAACAAAGATGCGGGAAGACAGGTCGACTTCAAGTCCTTTTTCCAGAACCCGTATATCGGAATTAAAACAGCGGATATTGACAACTTCATCAACGCGGACTTCCCGGTGGATAATAATACTGTTCCTGGTATTCAGTACCCGGAACATGGAAAAAGGCATCTCCCGAGAGGTAAGGATACGCATAATATAAGGATAAGCCAGGGTAAAAAAATAAATACCATTGATCGAAGAGCGGTCTCCAAGACCGCAAATCTCATTAAATGTTTCCAGATGTTTTTTATTGATCCTGAAACCGTTCCGTTCCGCGTTTATAGAAGGAACCACTTCCTTCCCATGATACCTGCTCTTCCGGGTCCGGAAAGCCTTCAAAAAAGTAATCATCGTTGAAGGATCCGCGGTAAAAGACATTTCCTGCATCATTTCCATATCGTCCTCCTTAAAAGAAAGTTTAAAGTTTGAATTACCTTTCTTCCAGCGCACGCCAAACACTGAAAGATATATCCCGTACTGCGTCATCAATTGATGATATGGTTCTTCCCGTCATATGAATCCGGGAAAACTCCTGACAGGGGCCAAGAAGTATGGAGACATAGATATCCCAGCCCATTTTCCTGATCTTTCCGGACTGAATATGCCGCATAAACCACGCGGACAGCCCCTTTATAAATTCCTTATTAAGCTCATCTAACTCCTCATCGGTCCCGCTCATAAAAGAATCACGGCGGCGCTGGAATAAAAATTGTGACCAGCTCATATGTTCCGACACCCAGGTAAGATGAAATCGTACAATATCAGTAATCCC
The DNA here is from genome assembly GCA_024224995.1 of bacterium. The sequence continues at coordinate 6,544 of JAAENB010001010.1, forward strand.
CTGTAAAGGCTCCGAATCCTGCTTAAAAACTTCAAGCAGCCCGGTCTGGAAGACTTTGATCCCTTCCAGGTAAACTGCTGCCGCAATCTGCTCCTTACTGCCAAAATGATGATACAAACTCCCAACACTGGCTTTTGAGCGCTCACATATATCGGCTATGCCGGTCTCGTCATAACCAATTTCCGTAAAACACTCCAGCGCTGCCTCTATTATACTCCGCTTCCGCTCCCCGGTACGGGAATGCGTAGATTTTGTTTTCTTCATACTAGAAATATATTCTAGAATATGATTCTAGTCAAGTAAATAAACCAATTTTTTTAAAAATGTTTAATTTTTTTACAAATAAATGGGGGTTCAGGGATTTGAATGCTATTTTTTGATTTTTTGCTTATAGAATTCCAGACTGTGGAGCTGCCATCTGGCAGTGTCGGAATCGCTAAAAAAAGCATATTTCAGTGTGGATGAGATTATTTTTAATGATTTAAATGCCGGAATGATATAAAATTCTTCTTTCCCGGTTTCAATATTTTTACTAATAAACCGTTCATTATTGGAATATACTACCTGGCAGCCTTTGCGGTTTTTATATATCCGGCTTTTAAAGAGATTATACCCCTCCGGAACAGTACAGATTATTTTGCTTTCATAGGGAGCCACGGTGGACCATTTCCGGACTTCTCCGTCTTCTCCAAGGGCATACAAACAATCATCCTCTTCAGCAAATACCAGGTCTTCTACTTTTTTGTCAACCGTCCGGGTTTGCAGGAGTTCAATGTTCTCTTTAATTGCGAATAATGCTATTGTTGTATCGCCTTCTTCATCAGTGCTAAGCGCTGCTGCCGCGAAATCAAGCTCATGGTGAATTGCCAGGGGACTTATTGTTGTTGTTTTAATTGAAGCTTCGGAAAAAGCGTATTTTTTCTCTTCCGTTTCATCGTCTATTATTCTCGTTTTTACGACATCTTCAAAAAAATATGAAAATATCATTTTGTTGGAATTCAATGCCACATTCAGTACATCATGATCATACGCGGGCAGCGACAGGATCTTATTCTTACTGTTAAAATCCCACAGGGTCAGGGCTTTTTGATCACTGCTGTATCGAACCAGCCTGCTGCTGTCGGGTGAATAGGCTAATTTGAACGGCCACTCCCGTACTCCGTAAAAAGACTCTCCCGACTTTATGGAATACCCTTCCATGACCATATACTTTTCCAGTTCCGGTATTGTGACAACTTCCACATCTCCCTTTATATTGACCCTGGTAAAGTATGTATCGTCCGGTGAAAACCGAAAATCGATGATTGGATATTCATATATATCAGTGTTTAAGACGGTTAATACCGGGTACTGGTACCCGGGCAAGGAGACCGGTTTTTGCGCGGTCAAACAGGATAAAAGACCAAAAATAAATATAAGATATAATACCCGGATTTTCATGGGATAAGCATGAAAGATACCGGTCATTTGTCAAACATTTTACCCCCGGTCCAGTCTCTTTTTCAGGGCTTTAAACCACTTTACCGCCAGTTTCTCTTCGCCGTTCTCATTGGGATGGATCCCGTCATAGGTATCCATGCTGGTGTAAAATCCCCTGTACTGATCCACAATAACAAGCGGTGAATTCTTCTTGTTCAGTTTTTGAGGCAGTTTTTTTATTTTTTTATTAAGATCTTTGATCGTTTCCTGTACTCCTTTATATTTGTTTGGAGTTACTGTTGATAAAAAGATCTTTACCTCGGGATTGACTTTGCGGAGTTTCGCGATTATCCCTTTTATATCCTGTATCGTTTCTCTGTTGCTCTGCCTGTTCAGGATATCATTTGTTCCAACTTGCAGCAGCACAATATCGGGCCTGTTAAATTTCAGCCACCGGGGCAGCCCTGCCAGGAGCTGATCGGCCCTGCTGCCTCCGTGCCCTTCATGATCAAAATCAAAATCCTTTTTCGGCGGTCCGCCCTCATAATTTGTCGTTTGCGATCCGATGAAATTCACCCGGAACCCGCTTTCTTTTAGTTTATGATATAAAACCCGCCTGTAGGTGTTATGCTTCTTACTGCCGTGAGTGATTGAATCCCCCAGGGGCATGATCTTTATTGTCTGTTCCCGGCTGCTCTCCAGTGAACAGGATACCAACAGAAAAAGAAGCACTCCTGTTAGAGCCGATTGCTTTTTCATACGAAAAAACTCCTTTATTAAATTCAAAACCCTGCCTGGTTATTATCGGCATATTTCCGGAGCTTATTATTTATAAAGAATTTTTTTCTTAAAAGAAAATTCCGCAGTAGATCCCTGCTGAGAACTGCCTGCCGGAGAGTTCATTATCAATCGTTGCGCTGTCTCCCAGGTTCGCTTCGGAGGTTGTTGCGTAGTATACCTGCGTTTGTTCTCCAACAGTGTCGACAAGAAGAGAATCGAGGTATAGTTTGATATAGAAATAAGAAGAGAAATAATACTGCGCCCGGAGATTAATTAGAAAAGCAGTCCCCGAACTTTTACCGGTCATTTTTTTCGACCGCAGGATATGATCGTCCACATCATTGGCAATAACATACGGAGAAAACCCCAGTCTTCCGGAGACGATAAAATCATTCGTAATAGAAACCTCCGGTGAAAGTACCAGGTAGGGAATAAAATATTCCACATCATAGGTTATACCGGTTCCGCTAATATACGTATGACCGGAATACTGACTGGAAAGATTCCCGGAATACCTGCTGTAAGATGGATAGCTCTGGTCAAGGTTGCTAATATCAAACTGCATATTTTGATAGAACAGGCCGGCACCAAAATAGCATGAGACTTTTCTCCGGTGGATTATATTAAATTGCACATCGCCGTCTATCATAAATGAATTAAGACTTGAATCACTCTCGGAGAAAACATCCAGAGATTTGGAATCTGCCCAGTAATTACCTGCACTAAACCAGATCCCCCAATCGGAATCTTCCATTTTTCCGGAAGAACTATTAATACTTTTCTTTCCGTTTACGTGAAGCCGTACGGTGTCTGAGAAGGTCAATTCCACATCAAGGGATGCCATAAATACATTAAGCGGAAATTCAAGTTGACTTATGGGATCTACGCTCTGACCGATTGCCCCATTATTATTATCGACAACAGTTCCCCCAATCCGGTATAGAGCATATCCAAAAAACCGGTCTACTCCCAGTTCGAGATTAACGGATGTTCCATTTTTTTTGCTTTTCCGGGCAAGAGAACCGGTTTGAGCCGATAGTTCATTGCAGATAAATATCGAGAATATACATATAATTATTAGCTTTAGCTTCATACTCATTCCTTCTATATTAATAAAAAACCGTTATCCCGGCATTAATCATGAGGCAGAAAGAGGATAAATATTCATCATCATCCAATTGTATTAGATTGGGAAATCCTATCTGAAACTCTAGTCCGGCATTTAATCTGAGATCTTTAGATAGGGGAATGGATAATCCCACTCCGGTCAGGAGACCATAATCATTATTATAGTCATATATAATGCCTCTTTTTTTAACATCTTCAATATGTATTGAGGTAGTAGCTGAATATTTGTCATCGATATACCACTTTGAATCTTTGTTAATGAGCCCGTAGAATCCGCCTACATCGAAGTATAATAGTTTATAGAGACCTCGATACCTGAGAGTAAAATTTTTAAAACTAAGATTAATTGTATTGATATACCTTTCTCCCAGGTTAAACTCAATAGGCTTGGAAACATATTCGACTCCAAGAAGGATTTGAGAAGACAATTTCGCCCCCCAGGGTTTACCGGCAATAAAAATCCCCAGTTGGACTCCTACTAAATACCCACTATTTGGTTGAGACTCTCCCCCTTTAAGTTCTCCAACGGAATCCGATACTCCATAACCGCCATCAATATTCAGGCTGAACGAATCGCCACGGCAAAACCCTTCCTGCTGCATATAGAATATTGAGAAGATAAGAATAGATATGATGATAATTATTTTTTTCATATTAGGTGGAACAATAAACGCAGGGAAGGAAAACGGTAAAGTCTTTTAAAAAAAATGTGTAGGGACAAATTTGTACCTACTTTTGCAGGCGAAGAATCAAAAAACCAATAAAACATCTTGACCACAGGTATATAAACCGTTATTATTGGCAAAATTTAATTAAATCACCGGGGCACACAACTATGAACTACATTCCCATGGAACTTCTCCCGCAGGAAGGAAGAGTTGCCATAATCATGAGACACGCGGAACGGGACCCGGTAATCGATTTTAAAAGTATCATTACTGCCATGCTTACCCCGCAGGGGCAAAAGGACGCGCGTGAACTTGGCCGGGAGCTGGCGGAATTTCCTCCCATTAGCGCGAACCCCGTGCAAATATATCATAGTCCCATTCCCCGGTGCCAGGAGACTGCGGAACACCTGTATACGGGCTTAAAAAACGAGCACAATTCCGTTGAAATCGCCGGAAGAAATGACGATGTAGGAACTCCATACTTTGTGGGAGCAGTCGATTCATTTAAAAAACTGGCGCTTCAATTTGATATGGATGTTATTGTTAGAAAATGGTTTAACGGAGAACTTCCGGATACGGTGCTGCTGCCGCCGGAGCAGGCCGCGCTGATCCAGCTCCGGGTACTAATTGATCACCTGAAAAACGAGACCGGTTCATCAATATATATATCTCATGACTGGAACATCATGCTGCTGCGGGAATACTATTTTGGTCTCAGGCATGAAGATATCGGTCCTCCCGATTTTCTCGATGGAATCGCCGCATATATTCAGTCAAATGAATTGCATCTTCAATACCACGAACATCACAGCATAATACCACTTCCGCTTAAATAAAGTTCGGTCGTGTCTTATCCGTAATTCGGAATGTAAATTATGCCGGGAGTGATGCCTCGGCAGGTTGTGAGGCTGTTTGAGCGAAGCGAGTTCCGAACGTTCTGCGGAGGTATTACTCCCGGCAAAATTTACATTCCGGGTTGATATCTATTTCTTGACAACAATACGGAGAAGCGGTATTATTACAAAAAACGATAATAAAACAGGTGGGAAAGAACAATGAAGATTGTGATGTTTCTGGTTTTTATCAGCACTGCCATTACCATATACAGCTTACTGAACTACTATTTTATTCGAAAGCATAAAAATATTATCACCCTTAAATCTCTTCCCCGTATCCTGTTTAGGCTGGTCCTTATTACCATTATCCTTACCCCCATTCTTACGATAATTTTCAGCTGGAACAATATTCCCGTAATGGCCGCCTTTACCGGTTTTCCCGGGTACAGCTGGATAGCCTTCCTCTTCCTGTTTCTCATGATCCACGGCACTGCCGATATTATCCTTTTTATAGTAGAAAAAGCCGGTGTTTCTCCCCCTGCCCACCTGGCGCGCCGTATCTTTATTGTAACAATGCTCTTGAGTATCGCGGTCCTGGTTTTCGGCTATCATGAAGCCCGGCAGATCCGGGTAGAACGGCTTACGATTAAAACAACGAAACTGCCGCCCGAGGCAAAACCGATCCGGATCCTGCAGCTTTCCGATATTCATTTTAGCCCGGTCATTAGTGTTGAAACCGCCCAACAAATAAAAGAAATAACCCTGAAAGAAATGCCCGATATTATTGTGTCTACAGGAGATCTTCTGGACCGCGGAATTCTGGAAGGGGAACAGGTAAACGCCGTAATGAAATCCCTCAAGGCTCCCCTGGGAAAAATAGCCGTTCCCGGGAACCATGAATTTTTTGCCGGTATAAAAAACAGCACGGAATTCACCAAAAAGGCCGGATTTACCATGCTCAGAAATGAAGCCATAACTATTTCCGGCATCCTGAATATTGCCGGTGTGGATGACCCTGCTGCGAAACGAACGCTCCTGGAAACCCTGCCGGGAACCCGGCCGCTCCCGGAAAAAGAAATCCTCTCCCCCCTCGATTCCGGCAAATATACCATTCTCTTAAAACACCAGCCCCGGATCGACAGTGAAAGCCGGGCCCTTTTCGACTTGCAGCTCTCGGGCCATACTCATGCCGGGCAGATTTTCCCCTTTACCCTCATCGTAAAGCTGGTATTCCCCTACCTTTGCGGCTTATACGAGATCGACGACAACACAAAGCTCTATGTTAACCGGGGTACGGGCACCTGGGGGCCTCCCTTCAGATTCCTTGCTCCCCCGGAAATTACCGTAATTGACCTGGTGCCGGAAGAGCGGCAAACTCAAAAATAAAGGCTCTTTAGCGGACTATTGATTCCCGGGCTTATTTAAGATCCGCGTGATTGTTCCGTCGGCCTTCATGCTTCGTATGGCTGCATTTATCTTCGGCAAGAGCGCGACCCGGGCGGATTTTTTTGAAAAGGCCATATAACAAACAGCATTCTTCACCGCTTTTGCCGCAGGAGTCGCACCCCTGGCAGGGGCGATCTTCCCCCGGAACTCCGGATTTTTTAGTATGATATGTTCAGCAACGGTTTTGTTGATTATAATTATATCAACCCTGTTATAGACCAGTTTCCGTACATTCTGTATATCCGTTTTCACCTCATCAGTTTTATACCGGTACTTCTTCGCGGCTTTCCAAAAGGAGTCCCCGTAATTGAAGCCCGCGATTATTCCTACCCGGTATGTTTTAAGCTCCTCCCACCTGGTCCAGGTAAATTTTTTCATCCGCTCAACGGAATAATAAACAAGATAGGGATCAACAAACAGGGGCTCGGAAAAGACCATATATTCTTCACGCTCTTTATTTTTTGTTATAAGCCAGATAGCGTCTTTTCCCCCGGTTTTCATTTGAGCAAGGCAGCGCTTCCAGGGATACAGGGTCATTTCAAAAGGCACTCCCGCACGGGTAAATACTTTCCTGGTTACGGCAACGGCGTATCCCCCTGTTGGCTCTTTTCCCTCAACTCCTTCATTAAAAGGAGGCCACACATCTCCGGTTAAATGCAGTACCTGGTCTTCCGGCACGGGTTGTGAGAGTACCGGCGAAGTATGCCGGTTTTGAGGAACCGTTTCACTGCTTTTTTCTCCACAATGAACAAACACCGTTATGAGGAGCGGCAATACCTTAAAAAGTTTTTTCACTTCCGGTTTCATTTTCATAACAGGTACAAAACTAAAACCGTTTTATTTAAAACGCAAGCAGTTTATTGTTGAAAATAAATGCTTTTTTTTATTGATTTCTTCAAAGAAGAATGGTATTATAATTACAAAAGACGCAAGGAAGTACAGCAGTGGTAAAATTAAATACTGTTTCAAAATTATTAATACTATTATTATGCGTAAACACGTCCCTCCTCTTTTCCAGGGAAAATGAACCTGAGAATAATAATAATGAAAATCTTGACAATTTATTTAAAATAAGTATTCAGGAGCTGCTGGAAGTAAAGATTACAACACCGGGAAAACGGGAGCAAAAATCCGGGGATGTTCCGTATTCCGTTTATGTTATTACGAGTAAAGAAATTAATGAAATGGGATATTCCACAATAATAGAGGCGTTAAACACAGTGCCGGGATTTAACGTCCTGGTCGATTATCGCTGGAACCCCACGGTAGTACGCGGATTTTATTCCGGTTTTAACGAAAGACTGCTCTTTCTTGTGGACGGCCAGGCCACAACATCAAAATCCGACAATTCTACAATTTACGGGTATGCCGCCCCCATTGACATTCGAAACGTGGAACGAATTGAGATTATTCGCGGTCCGGGTTCTGCCATATACGGTAGCGGCGCGTTTTTAGGAGTGGTAAATGTTATTTCCAAAAGTCCCGGTACGGAAGAGCTTGTGGTACAGGCCGGGAGTTCCATCATGCGCCCGGTTTCCGAAAATGCCATTGGCCCCAGTGGCGGGTTTGTTTCCATCGCTAAAAATATTGGGGATTTAATGCTGCGGGTTTCGGGCTCCGGTGTCTACTCCGGGGGACATGATATCGGCCTGCACTTTCCCTCTGGTGCCCCGCCGGGGTATACTCAAAGTGACGGTACCGCTGATGGCTATAACACGCTCCGGGATGTGAAAGGCTCTATGCAGTTATCTTATGATACTCTTTCTATTCATGTGTATCACAGCAGAACAAAAATTGGATGGGCTGCGTCTACCTATTGGGTTGATTTTAATAATCATGAGAATTACGGCAATCATATTACAACGCTTGTCCAGGGAAAATATAAACACTCTTTTTCCGACAAACTGTTCCTCAGCAACCGCTCCTATGGCAATTTTTACGAACAGACCTGGCACGGACTGTATAACGGGGTCTTATGGACCGGGCCCGGAGGCGCGGAAGCAGTCTATGGCGGAAAAAACTACGGCTCGGAACTGGAGCTGCGCTTTATTCCAATAAAGGATCTTTCCCTGGGCAATTGCTTTGAATTTACCTATAATCACAATATCCGGTCCGTTCAAATAGAACGGTCCTTTTATAATTTTTCGTTTTATAGTGTTGTAGATTACACGGTCACGAAATGGCTCCTTACCCATGCCGGTATTCGTATTGAAAAATTTTCATATGAAGATGAACCGGTCTTTATTCCCAGGGCATCGATTTTACTAAAACCTTTTGACGAAACGGTTTTTAAGATCATTTACGGAAGGGCTTTTTTGGCTCCCAGCATCTGGGAGCTTGATGTGGCAGACAAAGTTTCCGCCTATACCGGTTCCGCGATAAGCCTGAAACCCGAAATCAATGATTCCTTTGAAACGGTTTTCGACTGGATTATTAGCGATTTCATTTCCTCTTCTTTATCGTTATTTTATATGAGCATTAAAGACGCCAGAGATATATACGACAGCGGCAGCAGCGATGGTTCGGGAAGTTACGCGTATAACTCCGCTAACGTGAGAACGTCCAAAGGGATAGAATGGCAGGGCCGGGTTATATTCCCTCTGGATATATCGTTATGGCTGGGAATCAGTTATTCCATGGCCACGGAAAAAGACGCGAATACCGGTGTAAATTCGAACCTCTACGGGCTGTCGGAAGTGCTGGGATATGTTAAAGTACGGGTTCCCCTGTATAAAAAAATGACGTGGTCATTCGCGGGGAAGTATGTGAGCCCCTCAAATAACCAGGCAAAGGAAAGGATCGACGCCGCGTATTTAATCGATACCTCCTTTTTATGGCCCCATATGCTGGTCAAGGGCCTGGGTTTACGACTAAAAATAAATAATATTTTTGATATTAAGAATTATTCTCCGCCGGTAAAGGATCTTGCCGGGGTTGTAGACAAAGTTCCTCACCCCGGTAGAAATATTTCTCTCAGTTTGATGTATGAACATACATTGTAAATTTTGCTTGATATTTCGTTTGGATACTATTAAACTTTTAAAATTATCCAAAAAAATATTAAGGAACAGGCATATGAAAACGCTAAATATCATTGTTCTATTATTATTGGTTGTATCGTACGGAGCTTGCAGTTTCCTGGGGAACTGCGTAGTGGGTGACTGCAAGACCGGGCAGGGAACCTACGCGTACAATAACGGCAACAAGTACGAGGGCCAATGGGACGGCTACCGGCTGAACGGGAAAGGGACATTTTATTTTAATTCCGGTGCCCTGAAAGGGAGTAAATACGTGGGCAACTGGAAAAGTAATGAGATGCACGGCTCGGGCACCTTTTATTATGCCAACGGCGATAAATACGAAGGCCAATTTCAAGAGAACGAGCTCCATGGTACGGGTACGTTTTCTTATGCCAACGGCGACAAGTATACCGGGCAGTTTGAAGAAAACGAGATTCACGGGAAAGGGACTTTTTTCTATGCTAACGGCGACAAGTACGTTGGCCAGTGGAGCAATAACATGATGAACGGGAAAGGGACCTTTAGCTATGCTGCCGGAAGATGGAAGGGCGGCTCCTATACCGGGGACTGGAAAGACAGCAAAATGAACGGGAACGGTACCATGACGCTTGCTTCAGGCAAGAAGATTACCGGTGTTTGGAAGGATAATAAACAGGTTAAAAAAGATAAGAAGTAAAGAGGTACAAGGGGGTAGGAGGGTGTCATTTTATGGGGCAAAATTTGAGGTGAAAATCCCCGCCGCCTGTAAGATCAGGAGGCAGGGTATGTTACATTACTTTATTCTCATTACCCACACAACAGGCATATTAACCGGACGGGTTTCCGACTCTGTTCTTGGAGTTCCATTTACCCCGTCACTAGTGGGATCTTTCACTTGCAGATATACCCAGGGATTAGATCCATTATTAGGTGCGGTTGTAGAGACCCCTCCCGGATTATAAGGAACAAGTGCAGCAGCACCATTTGAATATTTGATATCATGCCGGTGTCCCTGGAAACCATCATCCTGAAGCGTATTTGAAGAAGTTGTGCTGCCTCGTAAGAAAACACCTCCTTCATGATATGATTGGGCGGCGTTATTCAGGTTTGGAGTATATTCTCCGTTTAATGGACTATCACTATCGGAAATTTGGGTTCCGTCGCATTCTACAAAGTTATCGGGAAGAGAAGGCATTCCTCCCAGGTTCTTATGCCATGCCATAATTGTTCCCACGGGAACTACGATGCTTTCAAGTGCGGCGATCTGCTGTGCCTGCGAATTTACCACATCAACAATGCTGCCGTCTGCCATGCCCGATTGAGACGCGTTCAAAGACGCAATCTGTGCTTCAAGTGTCTCTATTTTGGAATACATTTCAGAAAAACTAAAATCTTCCGATTCGGAACTACTTGAACTCTGAAGACCGGCTTCACATCCTGTAATTGCAAGAACGGTGAATAAGGAAACTACGGCCATACTTATCTGTAATATTTTTTCATAACTTCTCCTGAATGTTAGTTATTATTTTATTTGTTGGATTGTTATGGATAAGATACAAAAAATTTACAGATTCGTCAGCATTTATGGAATGAACGCTACCTGTAGAGCAACGAACAACAACACTTTTATACCACCTTTCCAAAAAAAACATTAGTTGCTGCTTTGTACAACAAATATATTAAAAAACTGTTTCTTTCGAATCGGCCAGGGCCTTTTTCTTCATAACGTGGGGCTGGAAGCCCCACGCTATGAGAAATACCAATCTCCCTGGTGAAATAATTTATAAACAGAGCCTGTTCCCGGAAGATATTATCCGGAGTTTTGCTCTGCTGCCCTATAGGGTTAAAACCCCGGGCTGATATGATTGTGCAGCGTTATTCAAGAATGAACGCTACCTGTAGGGAAACAAACAACTGACATCAACTGTCTTTTTGCACAACAAATATATTAAACGACTGCTGCTTCAGCATATCATATCTTTTAAGAACCCCGTACCCGGCTTTTTTCATTTCATCAATAATCATGCTTTCTTTTAAATAGTGCCCATGCAGTTTTCTGAAAGCCCCGAGTTTTACCGGGTCATAGTCAATAATAACCACCCTGCCCCCGGGTTTAAGAACAGACTTCAGCCGGGAAAAATAAGCAGCCCGGTCTCCAATATCATGATAGGTATTCCTGATAAAAACCATATCAACGCTGCCGTCTTTGAGCCCTGATTCCTCAAAAGTCCCCTTAACAGTTGTAACATTGTTAATGCCCCTGGCTGTACAATATTTTTTAATATAGACAAGACTTTCACTACTGATATCAATCGCATATACTCTCCCTTTCTCCCCCACAGCCTTCGCCAGTTTAACCGCGAAATAACCGCCCCCCGCGCCAAGATCGGCAACAGCCTCTCCCCCGGTTAACTCCAGAAAAGGCACTACATCCTTCGATTCCTTATCTTCACTTATAGCAGACTCATTAAAACTCTCCGGAGCCGAAGCACAAAGACAGCTAAAAAAAGTCACACACACCATCATCACCGCGTATACCCAATATCTTTTTTGTAATAAATTCATTGTTTTTCTCCTTATAACAATATATTCTCGATAAAAAAATAATCAACCACTATTCGTGAACCGCTGGCCCCTGGGCGAGGGCCTCCTCTTCAAGAGGGTGAAACAAGAATATTTTTACCCTCTTGAAGAGGAGGCCCTCGGCCAGCGGTTCACGGGTGTAATAACGCAATTATTCGGTTTCAACGCCCGGTTAAAACGAAAACGCAACAGCAACTCCGGAATACCAGGGCGACAGCATGGGTGCAAGAGATACGGTTTCGGTTTGGAAACGGCTGCTGAAATTTTTGCCCACAGTGGAGCCAATGGCAAACCCCATGAGTGTGCCGGAAAAGGCATCGGAAAACCAGTGCATGGTATTGCCTTCATGGGCGATGACGCCAAAGAACATATACCCAACATAGAGACCGCTTAAAATTTTTATAACCCAGCTGTCGTGATATACATAGGCCAGGCTTACGAGTGCGGCTGTATTAACTGTGGTGTGACCGGAAGGCCATCCCCAGTGGATGCCGCCGCGCATAAAACCGAACCGGAAATTACGGCTGTCCTGTTTAACCTGATGACCGGAGTAATCGGGAGGACCGGGCCGACCGGTTATGGTCTTAAGCAGGGTGTTATAGACAACGGAAATGAGCATTGACTGAATAACAGCACAAGCGGCAGTATATATTTTTGACTCGTCCCCCAAATAGCCCCACAGAAATAAGCCGCCCCCCAGGATCACCGGAAAGGTATAACCCAGGTATGCCGCGGGCGCGGAAAAAGTTTCAAAGGTATCGTTTTGGGCAAAATAATTATGAACCCGGTAATCAACACCTGAGTATACAAACCCGGCAGTAGAAGCTATTCCAACCGTATGAAAAATGATATTTACCCCGGTAAAACTGTCCAGAGTATTCTGCCCGATATTACTAAAAGGATGTACGGAATTAGAAACAGCTGTCTCCTCTGCAAAAAGAAACCCCTGTCCCGTAAACATGACAAACGCTATTATGCTGATATAAAGATACTTCATGAGTCCTCCCAACCATTTATATATAACCAAACGTTTGGTTATATATATAATATATGATAAAATACTAAAAACGTCAAGTTTTCACTCTATTTTTTATTGATTTTTACTGTTTTTTTGATAAAAACCGAAAAACCGGGACAGATCTGTCCCCACTCTTTTTTTATAAATTCATTTACAAAATAAGGTGATAGAAAAATTAATGTAATACTTATTTATTATTTTGATTATGATTAGTATTAAGGAAGAAACAAAACCCGTTATGGAAAGCTTTTTCGTCACTGTAGGAACCCTGGTCTTTTCCCTTTTGTTGATCTATGCCGGAATACGACACTCTATTAAAGCGCATAAGAAAAAAAGGCGTAAAAACACTCTTAAGATCGGGATTATGAGAAACAAGGACGGTCTTAAAAGAATCTATAAAGTGATGAACCAATCTCTCAAGAAACAGGTTTTCTTCACCGGTAAAACATTCAATCGTTCCTATAATAAAATTTACGGTAACTTTAATGGCACCGGCATTGAATTGGAACGAATAAAAGAAAACGATTTCGATGATATCAGGATTACCGTAAGTTACGAAACTCCCGGCGAAGGTTTGCTGCGTATCACCAGGGACAGGGCATGGGCCCTTGAGAAAATAATTCGGAATTTAGAAGACTACGCAACCGGCGATAGGGATTTTGATTCCCTGTTCCTTGTTCACTCCACGAACGATTCGCTTGTTCACCTGCTCAATTCAAAGATCCGGAGCAACATCACAAACCTGTCTACCCTGATATCAAACTATAAGAATTTTGAGATTACGGAAAAACAAATAATCCTGGAAGCTTCATATGTATCTCTTTCGGATCAACACAAACTTGAGTCCCTGCTGGAATCGGTTTTTTCTATTTCCGGGGAGTTAAGCCTGGATCACCAAAAAAATCTCATTGGTTCTTATGACTCCGAAACAATCCCGGCTATTCGAAAAAATATTATCACCATCCTGGCTCACCGCTTCCCCGGTGATGAAGAAACCACCGCTTTACTTGCCCGCGCGCTCAACGATGTTGACCGGGAAATTCAAATTGAAGCGGCTCTGCATCTTAAAGAAAAAGGAATGCGGCACCTGGGCTCCATGCTGCAATGGGCCGACGATATTTCTGACAGGGACCTGCTTTCTATTATTACGATTTTAAGGAAGAACCATCACCAGGTTGAGGCTTCTTACTTAATCAATATTTACACCAAAACATCCAACGCTGCCGTTAAAATGGAAATTCTTAACTTTTTCAAGATCCTGCGCGATCCGCTAATTCCCGGGTTTTTAACGGATCTTCTTGAAGGAAGTACCCGGGATACCAGGTTTCAGCTCATTGAAACGCTTGGCGAATGCGGCACTGTTGACTCCGTTGAAAAACTCTATTGTATTGGTAAAGAAACAGTAAATCCTTTTACAAAAAATGCCGTACAAAAGTCCATTTTTAAAATTCAATCACGCGCAGGCACCGTGGATAAAGGCTGGCTTTCAATTAACAAGTCTTCAAAAAAGGAAGGCTCACTGAGTATTTCGGACCAGGCAGAAGCCGGTGCGCTAAGTCTTAAGGGGAAATTATAATGCTATTTAAAAAGAAGAAGAAAAAAGAAAACCGGGAATCAGCAACATTCAGCGATATCCGGGGCAGGATTGAAGAGTATATACAAAAGAAATCCCCCTTTCCCGGGGTCCGGTTCATTAGCCGGTCCAATAAAATTTATGATCCCGGTAATGATGTTGTTATTTCCATAAAGAGAGACCGGGGTGACGTACTCGATGAGCTGCAATTTAATATCTCCTTTAAAATACTCAATATTGGGTCTCTTCACCTCTTAAAAAAGTTCGATGTTCGATCTTCGAAGTTCAAGGCTCTTTGCCCGGAATCGATTATCGAAGAAGAGTTCGAACCCGGTTTTACCGAGGCCCATACCGGGGATCTTGACTTTGATTCCCAATTTTCAACCCGGTCTTCAAATGATCACCTGCTTCCCCTGGTAAACTGCAGCATCCGGAACAATATTCTTACCCTGCTTGATTCTATTCCCGGCTGTTCCCGGTTTGAGATGACTGAAAGCGATTTTATTTTCCATGCTCCCATGGAATCCCTTTCCCGCGAAGAGACCCTTGAAACTGTTCTTGGTCTGCTCCTTTCAATATGCCGGGAACTTACGGAAAAAGATGAGCCTCAAAAAAGACTCATCAAGTCTTTTGAAATGGAAACCATTCCGGGAATCCGTAAAAATATAATTTCGACCCTGGCTGTCCGCTTTCCCCGGGATGCCTTCATTAATGATTTTCTTGAAAACGCGCTCAAGGATAATGAACCGGGTATTCAAATTGAAGCTGCCGGGCATCTTGAAGAAAAAGGGATGGAGCACCTTGCTTCCATGATCCAGTTTCCTTTTAATCTCTCGGACAGGATTATCATTTCTATTATCACTATCCTGAGAGATAATTCCTATCCTATTAGTGCGGTAATTTTACAAAACCTGTATATTCAATCGACAAATTCCACGATTAAGCTGGAAATTCTGGACACCATCAGGGTTCTGAATATCCCGGAAATCCCGGAATTTTTAATTGAGCAGCTTAAAGAAAAGGATCTGAGTATCCGGTTTCAACTTATTGAAACGCTTGGTGAATGCGGTTCTGTTGATGACATTGATAAACTGCTGCGGGTTAGTAAAAAAACCCTTAATCCCCTTGTTAAAAACGCGGTGAAAAAAGCCATTTTTCAAATCAAATCCCGTTCCGGTTCCGGTGAAAAAGGCTGGCTTTCGGGAAATGAGCCTTCGGAGAAAGAGGGAGGACTTAGTTTGGCAGACGACATGGTAGAGGGAGCGCTGAGTATTGATGAATAAAATCCTTGCATCATTCCCGCGCTTTTGATACTGTGATAGATTGAGGGGTATTATGACAGCTGCATCTATTATTTTTTTGTTTTTTGTTTGTTTATTAATAATTATACTGATTTACCAGGGATCTGCCGCTCTATTACTCCCCCAAAAAGGTAATAAACTTAAAACTTTTCAAGAGTCTTTAGAATTCACCAATATCCTCACCAGGATTAAACATTATACGCAAAAAGAGTCCCCATTTCCCGGGATACATTTCAAAAGTAAAACCAACAGTGTGTATGATTCCGTCAATAATGTTGATATTTCCATAAGCCGGGTCCACAATGAACAAATTGACGACATTTTGTTTAACGCTTCATACAAGATGTATGATATGGATTCCCTCCATATCTCCCGGGAAACCGTATCGACCAAAATGAAAAAAGTCTTTGGCGAAAATGATGCCCTTACGGAAGACAAAGACTTTGATTCGCAATTATTAATCAGCACAGAGGAGGAAGACCTGCTTCCCCTGTTAAACAAGACTATCCGCAAGGATATTCTTTCCCTGTTGGAGTCCATACCCGGGTGCAGCTTCTTTGAAATTACCAGCGGCCATTTTCAGTATCATGCTCCTTTGAAGTCCCTTGCTCTCCGGGGCAATACCAAAACC
This sequence comes from bacterium, assembly GCA_024224995.1. The sequence goes on from JAAENB010001010.1 coordinate 22,926, forward strand.
GCTACCCAGCTTATTATTTCAATATGCCGGGAACTTGCCGTAAAAGACCATCTCCAAAAAAGACTTATTGATTCTTTTAAATCCGAAACAATCCCGGCCATTCGTAAAAAGATCATACAGACACTCTATTCCCGCTTTCCCCTTGACAGCGAAACAAGCGATTTCCTTGAAAGTGTTCTTTCGGAAAAAGATAAATCCATTCAAATACTTGCCGCAAAATACCTGGGTAAGAAAGGGCTGGATCACCTTGCCGCGATGCTGGGATCCTCCTCCCATTGTACTGACGATGAAATAATTTCCATTCTCATCCCCCTGAGAGAAAATATATATCCTGTGGATGCCGCTGTTTTACAAAACGTTTTTACCCAATCCTCCAGGACTATGATTAAACATAAAGCTCTGGATTTGATGAGAGCACTCTATTCACCGGTTTTCAATCCGTTTCTAAAGGAACAGCTTCAGGAAAACAACCCGGAATTCCGGCTTCTTATTATAAAAATGCTTAGTGACCTCGGTTCACTCAATGACGTTGAGCTCCTGTTCCGGTTTGGTAAATCGGTCAATAATCCTCATGTTAATGAAGCCGTTAGAAGAGCTATTCTCCAAATCCAGGTCCGCAACAATACCGGGGAGAAAGGCTGGCTTTCGGTAAATGAGCCTTCGGAAAAAGAGGGAGGGCTGAGTATGGCGGACCCTGATATTGAAGGTGGGTTGAGTGTGGTTGATGACTCGTCGGAATAAACTCTTGACAACAGGATAGACTTCTTATAAAAAATTCCCATACTTGAAAACAGGACAGGCTCAATAATGCGCACATTCACCTCCTACGGTTCGGTTAACACCAGGCTCCATTATTACGCTCCACGGAAAGATCTAATTAATTCCGCGTATAAGCGGCTCCTGGGAGAAGACCCGGAAGAAAGCGGTTCCTTTATTACGGTCTGGGCTCCCCGGCAAACCGGGAAAACCTGGGTTATGCAGCAGGTTTTATACGGCCAGGCTAAATGAAAGCGGGAAAAAATCGGGTGAAAAGACCTGCCTGCTTCATGGGCTTGCGTTAATTGGCGTTAGAAGTGTTCTGGGAATTGAGAATGTTACGGGCTCTCCTTTTAATGTGCAGCGCAGTCTGCATATCCCCAATCTTTCCCTTGAAGAGGTTCTGGGAATTTTTGAGTGGTATAAAAAAGAAAGCAGCCAGGATATGGACGATGCGGTTATTCAACGACTTTTTTACGAGACCAGGGGGCAGCCCGGGCTTACCTGCTGGTTTGGTGAATTATTGACTGAAACGCTTAATGAGAAACCTGAAGAGCCCATTTCCATTGACGCTTTTAACCGGGTATATTACCAGGCCGGTAATGTGCTTCCTAACAATAATATCCTGAATATTTTAAGCAAAACAAAACAGCTTCCGTACAAGGAAGTTGCCCTGGAATTGTTCCGTACCGGTGAAAAGATAGAATTCAAATTCGAAAAAGAGGAGCTCAATTTTCTCTATATGAACGGGGTCATTGACCTGGAACAATCCGGTTCCCGCACCTTTGTGCGCTTCGCTTCGCCCTTTGTGCAGAAGAAGATATTCAACCGTTTTAGTGATGAGATCTTTGAGTATATGGGCAAACTGTTTGAGCCCCTTGAAGATCTTTCCCCGGTTATTTCGGACTCGGGACTGGATATTATCAAACTGGTGAGGCGCTACCAGGACTATTTAATCCGGAATAAGGACTGGCTCCTGAAAGACGCGCCCCGGAGAAAAGACCTGCGGATCTTCGAAGCAGTATATCATTTTAACCTGTATCGATATCTCTATGATTTTTTAACTCCCCGCAGTGCTATGGTGTATCCGGAATTTCCCACAGGAAACGGGAAAATTGACAGTTCGGCTTCGCTCACCACAAGCCTGGTGATTACGTACAAAGGAAAGACCTATGCCCTTGAGTTAAAAAGCTATACCGACGCCAGCGGGTATTCCAAGGCGTTAAACAAAGCCGCGTCCTATGGCACGCAGCTGGGAATAAAAACCATTTTTCTCCTGTTTTTTGTTGAGCAGGTGGGTGAAGAGAACCGGAAGAAGTATGAAGCGGAATATTCGGAGAAGGAGTCCGGGGTTACGGTGGTGCCGCTTTTTGTGATGACCGGGGATTAACTAAATCACTCATCCGTTTCCGATAGCCGGAATTCTTCTACAATTTCCGCACCCATTTTGAGTGCTTCCCGAAGCTGAGAAACACACTCATTGGAACATAAGGTGAAAAGAAAATCTTTTCCGTCTTCGAATGCCGGTGAACCCGGTCCCGGAACAAAAGCCCAAACCGTTCTTTTATAGGATATTATTTCCAGGGGTATGATTTCGCCTTCATATTGAGATATATCAAGCCCCGGTTTTTTTTTGCATCCCAGAGATATTATTTCTCCGGTATTCCTCATACCGCACCAGGCACAGGTCTTTATCAGCTCACTAATGTTTCTAATTCTTTCCATTTTTTTTGGATCCATTATTTACCCCCTGGTTTAACCCTTTTATAACGTCGGGTTTTTCTTTTTTAAATCTCTTGTGTAGGGGCACGGCGCGCCGTGCCCCTACACGTACCGAATCCCCTCGCAGGGGCCGCACTCCTTCCCGGAATCTCCATAGCCCTGACCTGAAACCAGCCAATAAAGGCGTTGCACTGCAACGTCTCTCAGAACCCAACCCTTGCCCGGAGCACCTTCGCAAAACAGACCCCGGTATCAACACAGTTTCTTCCGTATTTTTCCCTGCTTCGCAGGTACCATTCTTGACCGATTACCGATAACCAGGCCCGCAGGGCCACCGATCACCTTTTTTCATATCTCCTCAACACAAACGCTGTATTCTGCCCGCCGAAAGCGGCATTTAATTTCAATATATTTGTTATTTCTGTTTTTAACGGTTTGTCTTTGATTATGCGCAGCGGTGCCCTGGGGTCGGCTTCTTCGAAATTGACCGTTGGGGGCACTTCCTGGTTTTTGAGAGAGTATATTGCTCCCAGAATTTCCATGGCTCCGCAGGCTCCAATGAGATGCCCGATCTGTCCTTTCAGGGAGAAGGCCGGTATTTCAGTGTATCTCTCTTGAAAGACCAGTTCCATGGCTTTTGTTTCGGCAAGCTCGTTCTTTTCAGTTCCGGTTCCATGAAGGTGAACGCAGTCAATGTCCGCAGGGGCAAGCCCCGCGTCTGCTATTGCTTCCCCGGCAGCCTTTGCAAGGGCGCTGCCTGTGGGATCAGGGTCCGTTACCAGATAGGAGTCAGTTGTAGTGCTGTACCCGGCAATTTCAGCTAAGATATCTTCGGGATTTGCCTCTTCTTCATTCTGGAGCAGGTACGCCACTCCTCCTTCTCCCAGGACCAGGCCCCGTCTTTTTTTGTCAAAGGGACGGCAGGCCTCTCCCGGTTCTCCTTCCCAATCGGAAAGAGCTCCCAGTTTATAAAAACCCATATAATGAATATGGGAGAGCATGGAATCGAACCCGCCCGTAATACAGGCTGTGCCTTTGTTCTCTTTAAGCATCCGGTACGATAGTCCCATTGCCTGGGTTGAAGCGACACAGGCAGCCGCGTTAACCGTAAAATTTCCCTCTATATTGAAGTCCCGGGCCAGTTCCTCTACAACGCTGTAAGACCGCCGGGTATAACTTGCCCAGTCGATATTTTTTACATCCTGCCTGCTTCCCACGCAGCCCACAATATCGAAATAATCTATTCCTGTTCCCATATTAAGAATACGGTCAGCAGGAGCGTATTTCTTTATTGCAGATGAGCTTTCAAAGAGCTCTTTCATTGCCGTTTGTATAAAAAGTTCCTTCCGGTCTGTTCCCTGCCCGGTTTTTACAATTTCGCCCCCTTTTCGCACTTCAGCGCCATAATTGGTGGCAAAATACTCCGTATCGAAATTCTTAATACGATCGATCCCCTTTCTTCCCTCACGAATACCCGACATAAACTCATCCATGCCTGTTCCAATGGGAGAAGCTACTCCGGCTCCCGTAATAACAACTTTAGCCATTTATACATCCTCCTGTTCATGCCAATGACGGAATATATTAATGGCTTCTTCTGTTGAGTTTAAAAACGGAGAATCTTTGATTTCTTGTTTTGTGGCAAGGGCAAAACCGCTTTCGACCATACCGTCTTTATGTACCTTTCCCGCTCCCAAAAGCAGCGGGTTTTCCTGTGGAGAATATAAGGCATAGCTGAGAAGACCCGAGGCTGATGAATAAACAGAAGCATTCTCTCCTTTTAAGTTATGTTCGATTGAAATAAATGAGAGCGCCATATTGTACAAAACCTTAAACTGGGCAAGAGGAGAAATACTGGACATCCCTTTTTCAATAAATAAACGCTGGGAAAATTCTCCATCTTCATCGGTACAGGCCTGGTAGATATGTTCAAGGCCGAAATCCTCGTATTCAACAATTCCCATAGCATAATAAACCGCCGTATCCGGGGAGAGAGGGGAATTTTGCAGCAATTTGCCCGCGCTAACTACTGCTGCCGCGGTTTCCCTGCTGAAATACTTGGCAAGTTTCCTGTTTTTAATATATTCCCGTACCGGGATTTTGTCGTCCAGTGAATATGAATCAAATACTATTTTCATGTTACTCTTTAATAACCCGGGTATTCTTCATGCAGATCTCATAGATCTCTTTCCTGGAATTATGGAGTTTTTCATCATTGATATCGACAAAAATAAAGGTCAACTCTCCTGTAGCGCTCGTTGCCCCGTCAATCTCAGCACTTACCTTTGCCACACCAAAGTCGTCCCGCATTGCCACAATATCGGCCCGGTAAAGGATACGGTCCCCGGGTTCTGCCGGCTTTTTAAATTTGAGCTTGTTTACAATTGAAAGTATCGACTGCCTCAAGGGCAAATCCTGCTCTTTCATCATTATTTCAAAAAAAGAGCCTGCCAGCTGGGCCATTCCTTCCATCATAAGGCTTCCGGGAAAAATCGGGTACCCCGGAAAATGCTCGTCAAAAACATCATCTGCCAGGGTTACACACTTTACCCCGGTTATAAACTTGCCGTAGCATATTTCTTCCACCCTGTCAACCAGGTAATATCTCATTGAATACCTCGTACTGTTTCTCTATCGTACCATTAAATATATGGGTTTTTTGTTATGTCAAGGGGAAAAAAATTGCTATTAGCGTGTACAAAAAAAGTAGTTGCTAAATTGTTGAGAATTACCTATAAAGAAGCTATGTCATATAAAGAAAACAGGTTAATTAAAGCATCCAGGAAAGGTAAGATAGACCTGGTAAAAAAACTGCTTAACACCGGTACTGCTATTAATAACAGGTCAACCGGGTTCTACCGGCGGGGCCGGTACGCGCTGCTTGAGGCTATATCGGGCGGTCAGGGAAATATTGCCCGCTTACTAATAGAAAATGGAGCTGAGGTCAATATCAGCGACAGCAGGGGCCGCACTGCCTTAATGAGAGCTGTTGGCCGGGACAGTGAACTGGTTAAACTGCTTATTGAATCGGGAGCTGAGGTTAATGCCCGGTCCAACAAAGGGACTACGGCGCTCTTTTTAGCTGCCATGCTTAAACAAAAAGAAACCGCGAAACTTCTCATAGATGCCGGTGCCGATATAGATATTAAGGAAAAATTTGGTTTAACCCCGCTTTCGGCTTCAATTAGCCGGGGGGACCCGGACCTTGCTCAAATCCTTATTAGCGCCGGTGCAAACACCAATACTGTTAATGATGACGGTATTTCGGTTCTGGCAATTGCCATTATGAACAAAAATATCGATATTGTTTCGCTGCTTATACAAAACGAGGCTGATGTTAATGAATTGTCTTCATTTTTTCAGGAACCCCTGATTTTTCTGGCATGCCGCTGGGATGTTCCGGAAATCACCAGGCTTTTTTTGGAATCGGGTGCCGATGTCAATGCTCTTGATAAACAGGAACTGTCTCCCCTGCACCACGCGGTCCGTTCCGAGAATAATGAACTGGTTCACCTGCTTCTTGAAAACGGCGCTTTTATTGATTCTGCCGACAGCTCCGGAAGCACCCCATTGCATTATGCTGCCCAGAACAATAACCTTGATGCCGCCAAAATCCTGGTAAAAGCCGGGGCCGGCCTCAATACCGGGAACCTTGCCGGAAGAACAGCCCTTATGGAAGCTGCCCTTTATTGCAGCCGGGGTGTTCTTTCATTATTGATAGAGAAAGGAGCAGAGGTCAATGCCCTTGACAAAGAAGGATATTCTGCTTTATTGCTCGTTGTTGCTTCCCATTTCTCCAATGTCGCGGAGCCCATTGCGAAGATCTTGATAGACGCGGGAGCCGATGTTTCTATCAAAAACAAGGAAGGCCAAGGAGTCGAGAGCTTTGTCCGAAGCGGTAAGCTGCATACCATGCTTGAGGAAGCTGGTGCGGGGATCGGTTGACGGTTGACAGAGTTCCGGCAACCAGTCTCTTTTTATTCCCAATCCTCTTTCTAATCAGTTTCTGACCTATTTTTCCCGGCCCTACCGGTGTTGTTCTTGACCGATCACCGATTACCTCCCCCAGTCTGTCCAACCGGTTTGTACTTTTTCTTTTTTCAACCTTGACAGAAATTTCATTTTTTCTCCATATGTTCATCTTCTTAAATAAAGAAAAATGTACCTATGGAGGGTTCAATGAATCGTATAAAAAGGCGTATTCCTTTTAGTATAATACTGCTTGCCGGTATGTTATCGGCATCTATTTTATTTTCCTGTGATGAGGAAAAACCTGAAGCGGGGTTTGACCTGCTGTACCAGGGCTTTTCTCAATCCAGCGGTTTTGATTATTCTTTTGGCATAAACGATATTGGTGAGGAAAAAAGTGTGGAGTTTACTATCAAGAACAGCGGTACGCTCGATACCACTATTGAAAGTATCTCATGGACCACTGTATCAAATGACGGTCAGTTTACTCTTAACACCGGTTCCGTGAACAAGACCCTGGAACCCGATGAAACGACCGGTTTTTCCGTTACGTTTAAACCGTCTGTTTCCGGAAATTTTTCCGGGAGTTTAAGTATTAGACACAGTGTGTGGCCCGGGGAATATATTCTCAAAGTTTCCGGTTATACCGCTGATAAATGGCAAAAACTCTCTGCCGGTTCCGAAACCGATAAATTTTACGGCAGGTCTGTTGCTGCCGATGGAAACTATGTAATTGTTGGTGCTACTGATTCTGGCGGAAGAGGAAACGGTATTGGCGCAGCTTATATTTATGAAAGAGACGGTATTGTTCTGCCGGGCGCGGTTTCCCGGGTTACTGCACCCGGTTCCGAAGCCGATGAAAAAGACTACTTTGGCACTTCAGTTGCCATTAGCGGTGATTATGCCATTGTTGGCGCTTATGGAGATACCGAAGCTGCCGGGGACAACTCAGGTTCAGCGTATATTTATGTTCGAAGCAGCGCTAATAACTGGGATTTTTCCCAAAAGCTGCTTGCTCCTGATGCGGGAGAGCACGATAAGTTTGGGGTTTCCGTTGCTCTTGTTGGCGATTATGCTGTTGTTGGCGCGAAAAGTAATGACGAAGCCGCTGACCAGGGCGGCGCTGTTTACTGCTATAAACGAAACGGCTCTTCATGGGACTTGATCCAAAAAATTACCGCTGCCGATGCGAATGAGTGGGGCTGTTTTGGCCATGCAGTTGCCATGGACGGGAATAATCTTATTGTGGGTGCCTACGGCAATAACCAGGCTGGTGACTGGGCCGGCGCTGTTTATTTTTATTCCCGTTCCGGAGATTCCTGGAACCTGGTAAACGAAGTTATCCCTTCCGGTTTAACAGAAAAGAGTAAATTTGGTGTTGCCGTTGATATTTATGGGGAGTATGCTATTGTTGGAGCTCCGGCTCTTAAAGTAAGTGACGATACGACAGGTGCTGCGTTCATCTATAAATATAACGGAAGTGATTCCTGGGTACAGGTCGCACAGCTTTCGGAAGCCTCAAGGTTTGAATTCGCCTTTGGCGCGGCTGTTTCCATAAATGATTCCTATGCTATCGCAGGCAGTTATAACGGTACAGGGAATAACCTCGACCTGGCAGGAGCTGCCTATCTCTATGGAAAGAATGGAGACTCCTGGGAACCTGTTATCAAACTTATTTCTCCGGATGCTTCGAAAAGTGATGAATTCGGCAGGGCTTTTGCTCTAATGGATGAATATGTTTTGATTGGGGCTTATGAAGCCTTTGAAGATACGGGCGCTGTTTATATGTATTTTTATTAAGTACGTCTCGTTCATTGGGGAGCCTTCATGGCTTCCCATTATTTTTGACCTGTGGTCAAATTAATTTTCTTCCAGATTTTTTGCTTTTTTACAGCCTGGATATCTTCTATAGCACGTTGTGCTTCATAATAACCAGGAATAAATTCCAGTGCTTGTTGATATGCTTCAGCAACACTTCCTTCATAACAGGTAACTGCCTTTTGGAGATATTTTTCCGCAGTGTTCAGTTTACCCAATTTCATGTATTGTATTCCTGAAAAAGTATAACCGAATGAGTCATTGGGTTTTAGTTTAATTATTTTTTTTAACCATCGAATCGCTTTTCGCAAATCCCCCCGGGTTTCGTATAAAGTTGCCATATGCATATAAATAAGATCCAGAATTTCTCCATCACTTAGTTTTATAGCTTTTCGCAAAAAGGTTTTTGCTTCATCAAAACGAAACAACAAAAGTAAAATATTCGCGTGTTCAACTAACCCCGGTACATATTCCGGGTATTGATCAATGAAGTCTTTTGATAACTCAAACCGGTATAATAATAGCTCTTTATTTTTTTCCGATCGGTTTTCTTTTAATTGATCTTTTAATTGATCTGATCTGTCTTTTCGCATATTTCCCACCTGTAACCGGGGCTATTCCGCCCGGTATTCTTTGTTGTATCATTGTTGCCCTCCTGCTTGTTGTAAAGCTAATTTTTTAACCGGATATAGTCAGCACTAACTACTATTTTACCGCATCGTCAAGTTTACTACGATTTCGAATAGTAAATTCTATCTATTTTTTTTGATACAAAGTCATAAATATTTATTAACCACTTTAAAAAAAGTGTACATCTTTCGGACTGATGTTCAAGACAGATTTTGTCTGGATTTTTTTTCTTACTCTATATTGACGATCTGAAATTTTAATTGTATATTGATTTTACAACAGTTAACCAAAACAGTGTTTTTTTTCAAGAACACATTAATCTCAAATATTTCTTATATTTTACAAACAACTCTTTTTTTCCCGGTAGTTGTTCATCCTTCGATAAAACCGTCAATGTTTACGATGACAATATTAGTTATGCAGAACCTGGTCTGCCTATGCAGGCTTACGTTCATATATTTTTAATTATACTAAATGGGGGGATTCCATGAAAAAAAAATTTTATGCGGGCTTTTTTAGTCTTTTTACAAGATTCCGGAGAATTAATACGTTTTTATTTGTTTTGATTCTTCTGGTTTTTACTGTTGGGTGTGAAGAAGGTTTGTTTCAAACGCCCATAACTCATGAAGGGCAAATAACTATTAATGATGACCAGCCCTACGCTTATTCTCGTGATGTTACGCTGCAGCTGGAGGTTGAAGACGCAGAAGAGATGCGGTTTAGTAATTCCGATGGTTTATGGTCCGATTGGGAGGGATATACGAATACGAAAGTATGGAAACTCTCCGAAGGGACCGGGGAGAAAATCGTTTTTGCTGAGTTTCGCCGCAGACTACGGGTTAGTGCTGTCCGGAAGTCCGATACCATTATGCTTGTTGGCGCGAACACATGCTCAATGGTAATCGAAAATGACGAGGCTATTGTTTTTGCAAGCGAAGTTGAACTTACCCTGTCTGCAACCGGTTCTGCTGAGATGCGTTTTAGCAATAGCAATGATACTGAAAGCTGGGCGGCGGCGGCCTGGCAACCGTACCAGACGACTACAACCTGGACTATGGCTGCCGGTTCCGGAACTCGAACTGTTTACGGAGAATTCCGGGACAGCGCCGGTAACATTATTCTATTAAATGACAGTATTACCGTTGCCGATTCGTCTATGTTCTCCATGATAATCGATTATCCGGGCGGCGATATTAATGCCACAAGTGTGGGGCTGAATTCATCTGTTAGCGGTGCTGTTAACATGCGTTTTCGTAATGATGAAGGTGCAAGTTGGAGCAGCTGGGAAGCGTATAATACATCAAGGTCCTGGACTCTTGACTCGGCCGGACAACGTCCTGTTTACGGAGAATTCGAGGATTGCGCCGGAAATGTAGTCGCGGTCCAGGTCGGAAAAAATTATGACATTCATGATCCGGATGATGAGAATGATGGAAACGATGAAATATCAGATGCAGTTGAGCTGGGAATCCTGGACTATACCGGAACAAACGGGCAGAAATTGGTTACGGTGAGCGGTTTCATATATGAGAACGCAGATGGAATTGATGACGCGGATTATTTTTCCTTTACGGCACTTGACATCATTGGAGGACAAATGAATTTTGGGCTCGCGGGATCAAAGAATTTTCATGTTAAAATAAAGTTCAGGAAAAATCCGGAAAATGCCTATGGTATACGGGTATGGGACGGGCGGATTGGTAATGGTGAATCCTTTGGAAGTGAAATATACGGTGAATTTGACTGGGGATTGAAACCAGGTGGTTATATTCTGCATTCGTCGGTAAATTATTATACATCATTTGTCATTGAAGTGTATCAACACGAGCCCATCGTTGGTACGGATAAAATGTATGAGCTTGAGATCAGTAATGGACTCTATACGACATATCCATAATAAACAGTGTTATAGCCTGGCGGGGAAACCTGTCGGGCTTAATCTTTAAAAAGGCTTTGAAACCCGCAATGCTTACACAGCTCTTCAACAGCCTCCCTCCGGGAAAACCCCTCATAAAGAGCCCGGGCGCGCTTGCTTTGCAAAATTTCATCGAAAGAATTTTCCCGGATATTCCCCAGGGCAATAGTCCCGTTACAATCAAGACAGCAGGGCACAACAGTCCCGTCAACAAGCAGGGCAGCCTGGTCTCGAAGAGCGGAGCAGAAATCTCTGGAGCCCGTAAATCCCTGTTCCATATTCGGCCATAAAAAGGCAGTATCCTGGTTAAGGAAAATGTTTTTTGCCAGTTTGATGCCTTTATACGTTGCATCCTTCTCAATAATAGAATAATTAAGATTGAATTCCTTCTCTATTGCTTCGGTAATGAACCGGTTGCTGCTATTCCTGCCTGCATTATCCATGTTCCAGAGACGCAGGGTGATATAAACCGTTCTCTCAAGCTGCGATTTCCGGATAAATGAAAATATTTCTTTCATATAATCCCGCACATAAGACTCATTTTGATTATTTAAGCTATGGAGGGAAAAATTTACCTGCCGCAGAGCTGCCGAACCGAGTAAAACCGGTGCTGCTTTACTAATAAGGGTTCCATTTGTTGTGATATTTACCTGTTGATTGTAGCGAAAAGAGAGCTCCAGGAACTGCTCCAGGTCCGGGTGCATAAGAGGCTCGCCCATAACATGAAAAAAAATAAAGCGCGTCCGTCCACGGATCTCCATAAGGATCTTTTCAAACAGATCCGTTTTCATAAAAACAGGAGCTCTCCCGGTTTTTGGGCAAAAATCGCAGGAAAGATTGCAGATATTGGTTATTTCGATATATGTTGATTCAAAACTCTTCATTAATTTTATTTGCGGAAATTATCATTTACTGTCAATAATTATTGCACGGAAATCCATTTATTTCTCACCTTTCAGTAGAAATTATCATCTAACGGCTGTTATTCTTCAATAAGGTTTTTTTCAACTATTGACAGTATTGAATCGCATTTTTATCGTAAAATAGGCCTTTTTTGCCATTTTTATCATTAAAATTGATTAATATTAATGGGAATGGGACTGGTTTTAAAAAAATAATTGACACTTCAAATAAGATTGTCTTTTTTGATTTATTACACAAAAAATATTATTATTTTATGCAATTACATAAGGAGACTATATGGCAGTCAAAAAGACCACAGCAAAAAAGGTTAAAGCCGCACCTAAAAAGGCAAAAGTGAAATATCCGGAAAAATTTACCGCTAACGGAATCGCGGATTATATTTCAGAAAAGCACGAACTTCCTAAAAAACAATCAAAAGAGATCCTTGAAGATCTGTATGATGTCATTGAAGCCGGAGTTATACAGGGCGAAAGAGTACCTATCGGTAAAATCGGCAAGGCATTTGTCCGTGTAAAGCCCGCTACAAAAGCAAGAAAAGGTAGAAATCCCTTAACCGGTGAAGAGATCATGATTGCTGCTAAAAAAGCAACAAAAGTTCCAAAATTCAGCTTTACCAAAGATTTTAAAGAAAAATCAGTTAAGGCCAAGATCAAAAAGAAATAAATCTACTTTATATTATAATTATCGGTAGCGGAGAGTACTTTGCATATTGGATCCAAGTCTTATTAAAAAGTCTCTTTCCCGTTACCGGTAGTTAGAATTTTGTTGTTTCCTACCGCAAGAACCGGGTTGCCGTTCCTCTTTTTCCGGAGTACTTTATGCTTATGAACAATTCAGACAATTACACCAAAGACTATTATTTAATAGAAACCGCTATTAAATTCATTGAAGTGAACAAGCTCCGGCAGCCGGATCTTAAAGAAATCGCCGATGAAGTGGGCCTTTCGGAGTTTCATTTCCAAAAGCTCTTTAAACGATGGGCCGGCATTAGTCCCAAACGGTTTTTGCAGTTTTTGACCGCGGAACATGCCCGTTCCCTGCTGGCGCAATCTCAAACTATTTTAGATACTGCCGCGAATGTGGGCCTTTCAGGCGGCGGCCGCCTGCACGACCTTACCATATCAATGTACGCCATGACCCCGGGAGAGATCCGGGCTCTGGGTACAGGCTTAACCATTCACTATGGATATCACCCTACTCCTTTTGGTTTTTCTTTTATTGCCCTCACCAACCGCAGAATTTGCGATTTTTATTTTGTCAATTCTCCTGAAGAAGGGCCTCCTCTGCTCCGTGCGGAATGGCCGGGAGCCGTTCTGCTGCGGGATCAGGATAAAACCGGTCCTGTTATACAACAGATTTTTTCGGGTTCGGGAAAATTTACCCTTCATATTAAAGGGAGTAATTTCCAGGTCCGGGTTTGGGAAGCGCTGCTCCGGATTCCTTCGGGCGCGCTGCGGACCTATGGTGACCTGGCAAAAGATATTGGTTCCCCAAACGCGTCCAGGGCTGTGGGGAATGCTGTTGGAAGCAATCCCGTGTCATTTCTTATTCCATGCCACCGCGTGATCCGTAATTCCGGTGTTTTTGGGAATTACCGGTGGGGGCCCCTGCGGAAAAAAGCGCTCCATGCCTGGGAAGCCGCGCTGAATGAGTAGTCCGGCATACTATTCATTATAGGTTATCTCTTCCATAAGACCCCCCTTTTGGTTCCAGGTTTTTTTTACGCTTTCTCTGCCGTTTTTGTATTCTATTTGCTGTTCAAGAACTCCGTCTTTGAAATAGGTTCTTTTTTTTATAAGGTCGCCTGAATCTATATTGCTATAGATCATTTTCTTTCCTTTTATCTCTTGAGTCTTTCCATAGTCCTCTTCATTTATAATGATCCCCTCTTTTGTCCACCACTTCC
>JAAENB010001011.1 GCA_024224995.1 bacterium
GGAGATTCCGGGAAGGAGTGCGGCCCCTGCGAGGGGATTCGGTACGTGTAGGGGCACGGGCGGATGATCCGCTGCATCGCGCCGTGCCCTCACGGTGTTTATTTGGGATTCCCCCTCTGTGGTGTTGACCCGGGACAAATCCCCTCGCAGGGGTCGCATCCCCGGAAACCAACCCGTAAAGACGCTGCATGCAACGTCTCTCTTCCCGGAAACAGGCCCTATTTAAAAAGAGTTTCTTGAGAGAAGAGTTCTTTTTTTTCTCTCCTTGCGCCTTGCCCCTTGCGCCTTGCACCTGTTTCTTCTTTATTTGAAAATAATTAAATAATTGAATAACTTGACAGAAACTATACAGTATTGTATAAATAAATTTGGGGATTTATACAGGAAAAGGATTTGTTATGATAAAGTTTTTAAAGAGGTCTATCAGCATAAAATTTATTACCCTGGCTGCGGTTTCTATTTTTACGGCAACCCTCATAACCGGGATAATCAGTTATATCGCGGCAAGTTCTTCTCTCATCGAGAAGCTGAAAACTTCGGACCTGGTTAACCTGGTGCAGTTAAAAGCTGAAAAAATGGATGCCCGTATTGCCCGTGCCATTGAAACTTCAATCGTACTTTCCGATGATCCCCTGATTATAACATGGTTCAAAGAAGGGGAAAAAGACGCCCGGTTGGGCAGGATGACAAAGGAACGCCTCACTTCAATAAAAAAAGCATATGACTATAGTACGGTATTTGCCGTAAACCGGTATACGGGCCATTACTGGAAGGAGAATAATACTCTTAATGATATACAATCTCCAAATAATCCAAGGGATAGATGGTTTTATAGAGCCCTGGCCTCAAAAATAAAGGTCAATCTGAATATCGGGACAAATAAAAAGAAAGGTAAAGAGAGAAAAACAAGGGTTTATGCCAATGTACTCATGGGCGACCCCAATGATCCGGCAGGGATTGCCGGAGTGGGGGTAAATATTACCACCCTTGCCGATGAGTTTACCTCTATTGACCGCTACCAGGGAAGAAGCTGGATGATCAACAGGAAAGGAGAGATCCAGATCGCAAAAGAGGAAGCCCGGGAAAAGGAAAAAGAGAATAAGGATGATAAGAAAGTAAAAAAGAAAAAGAATATTTCCGTAATTATCGGAAAGGATAATGCCGCAAAGATTATTAAAAATTTTAACAAAACAGATGTCCTGGAATATACCGATCCCCGGGATGGAAGAATGTTCCTTGCTCATTCACCAGTGCGGTCTACCAATAAGGTCGAATCGGCACAGTGGATAGCGGTTTATGTTGTACCCCGGTCGGTAATGACTTCATCCTTGAATTTTATCGGCATCAGTACAGCGGTATCGGCAATTATGGCCATTATCCTGGTAGTGTTTCTCTTTTTCTTTGGTTCCCGCTCAATAATTATGTCGATAAAACAGGTTGTTAAAGGCTTTGTTACTATTTCCGAAGGGAGCCTGGACTACCGGGTCTCGGTCGATTCTGAGGATGAAGTGGGCAATATGTCCATGAAGTTCAATGTATTTACCGCCAGGATTCAGGAAGTTATAAGTGATGTAAAAAGTATTTCAATAAACCTGGCCGCCTCCTCAGAGGAGATGTCCGTAACAACGATCAATTTTTCCGATAATGTACGGAACCAGTCAGCAGCTACGGAAGAGATCTTAGCAGCCATTGGCCATATCTCCGAGGGAGAAGATACAGTGGCGAATATAGCTGAATCCCAGAATTCAAGTTTAAACAACCTCCTGGTAAAAATTGAGGAGCTTTCAGGGCTGGTAGATGAAATGGGTGACATTACCACGCAAACCCTTGAAAAAGCCGACGGCATGTCCCTGGCCGCTAAAAAAGGCGAAGAATCAATGAAGTATATGAACAGCAGTATGGGAAAAATTACCGAAAGCTCAAAGGATATGCTGAATATTATTTCCATGATCAATGAAATTTCCGATAAAATTAATCTTCTCTCCCTTAACGCGGCAATTGAAGCAGCCAGGGCAGGTGAATCGGGAAGGGGATTCGCAGTTGTTGCCGATGAAATTGCCAAACTGGCTATACAAACCTCCGAAAGCACCAGTGAAATAGCACAGCTCATCAATGAAAACAACCTTGAAATAGAAAAAGGGATTGGCAATGTTGATGATTCAATATCCTCAACAAACGAGATCATTGACGGAGTAACGGCCATTACGGGGATGATGAATAAAATCGGCGAGAATATGGAAAAACAGCTTCGAAGCAACCGGGAAGTAAACGAAGAAACAGGCACGGTTCTAAAAAAATCGGAAGATATACAAAGAGCTACACAGCAGCAAAAGTCCGAAGCCTCTGAGATTGTAAATTCGGTATCAAGTATCAATGACCTGATGCAGCTGAATGCCTCGGGATCGCTGGAAATGGCCGGAGTAGCGGAAAGCGTCGCAACCATGGCGGAACTTCTCAGGAGAAAGGTCGATTTCTTTAAAGTTGGAAAAAAGAAGGAAGAAAATAGTCACCAGGAACTTCCTGAAAATGTGGAAGCCCCTGATGAAGAAAACAACTAAATAGAGGTTTTATTATGATACAAATTTATCATAATAAAACGAATATAGTAAATTTTCCCGCACCTGTCTCGTCAAAATCAACATGATTTGGGATTGACCAGGATCGTTTAAAGTTTAAAGTTTTTTTACTAACCGATTACCTTACTCTCCTGTTTTATACTCCACCGGTCCGTCTGCCCGGATGTTGATTGTGTAATTGAAATTCTGGCGCAAGAGAACGGAGAACCGGAGGCGGAAGAGAGAGCTGGAATCGAGTTTTTTGAGCAGGTCTTCGGGAGACGAGCAGATAACAATGTCCCGCTTTCTTGACCATTTATCATCAAAATTTGCCGTTATTTTGGTAAAGGCATACACTTTTTTTTCACTGCCCGAGGCTCTATTGAAGTGCGATATGTCAATTGCCTTATCAATGACAAAATAGGATTTTAACACTTTTGTCTTTTTTGTCAGTTTGTTGGGTAATGTGGAAGAGTGAATATTGATCTTAATGCAATCAACAGCTTTTTTTATCCTGAAATAAACTTCATAAGTCTTTTCATTGTCAATTGTGTCCTTTGACAGCGTGCTTTTTGAACTGGTCCCCTTATGGGTGTTCCTTGTATCAAATTGGGACTGCCTCAGGGTACCTGATGAACAGCTTAGCAGGAAAAATAAGAACGAATATACGCAGATATTTGCCATTATTGAATGAACTTTCTTTTTCTTGTACATTTCGCCAGCCTTGTCTATTTTTTAACTTATATACTATATTATACTATATAAAGAAGCTAAAAACAGTTTCCAGGTCAAGTTTTTTTAAAAGTTTCGGACCCTGACCAGAGCGGGGGCTTCGCCCTGATACCCCCTCATCCCCCCGGCCCCCTTCTCCCCGAGTAGGGGTGGGGGCTTGTAACCAGCGTTATCGAATAGCCCAACGTCTTAAGTTTACGACAACGCACACCTCAACCCCCCATTGCTACTTTTTTTCCATCCCGGAAAAAATATCCTTGCTTAAAGTTGATATAATAATTTTAAGTATTCCTTTGTGGCACAAAATCTTGTGTAAAGCATATTTAATAGAAAACAATACAAAACATTAAGAAGAATAGAGATATAAACAATATATGTTCCTAAAATCTATGGAAATGTTCGGGTTTAAGTCCTTTGCCGACAGAACCCTTGTGGAATTTGAACCCGGAATTACGGTAATTGTAGGCCCAAACGGGTGCGGCAAATCGAACGTAGTTGACGCGATTAAATGGGTCCTGGGCGAAAAAAATGCCCGGAATATCCGGGGCGACACTATGGAGGATATTATATTCTCCGGTACCGACAACCGTAAGCCGCTCTCCCTTTCAGAGGTTAGCATTGCCATTGATAATACCAATCGAGTCCTCGATATCGACTCCGAAACAATTACAATCGGCAGACGGGTCTTCCGTGATGGTGAGTCGGAGTATCTGATTAATAAATCTCCTGTACGGCTTAAGGACATTGAAAAACTTTTTATGGACACGGGAATTGGCAAGTCCGCCTACTCTGTTATGGAGCAGGGTAAAATGGACCTTATCCTGTCCACAAAAGCCGAAGACCGGCGCTATCTTTTTGAAGAGGCCGCGGGTATTTCCCGGTATAAACTTCAGAAAAAAGAGTCATTGAAAAAGCTTAAGGATACCAGCGATAACCTTGACAGGATCAATGACATTATTAAAGAGATCGAGCGGGAAAAGGATCTTAAGGGCAAACAGGCGGAAAGGACCAGTCAGTACCTGGGGTTCCGGAAAGAACAGATTGATTTTGATATCAAACTAAATTTTATTAAATATAATGAACTGGCAAAAAAGCAGGAAAAACTCCAGGGTGATATTGAACGCCTTAAAAAAGAGCGTGAAACTACGTCGGCCAGGGTTTCCGCTATTTCAGCAGAGAATGAAAAGGACGAAAAGAGGAAGAATGATATTCAGCTCCAGCTTTTTGATCTTGAAAAACGGCTTCATGCCTATAAGATCAGGCTGGAAGATATAGATCTTAAGACCGAAAAAAACAGGAATCTTATTGAGGAGCAGGAGTCCCGGAAAGAGAATATCGACAAAAAAATTGAAGAGCGGAGCAATAATTATTCCCGCCTTATCGATGAAAAAGGAAAAACCGAGCAATCGGGGATTGATATCCGTAAAAAGATCGAAGAGGATAAGGAAAACCTTGCCTCCTATTTCGAAAAGCGGAAAAGCAAGATCGAATCCATTCATAAATCCAGGGACAAAATTGAAGAAAATAAAAAGAACATTAAAGATAATGAATCGGGACTAAAAAAATTACGCGAAGCGCTTGAAGTTGTTATCAAACGGCTTGTTGATGCCATTGACAAAAGAAAGGCCGAACTGCAGGAATCGGAAGGGGAGCGTGAAGAGGTCCGGAGAAATATCCGGGAATCGATCAACGCCATAGATCATTCCATCCGGGATGCTCAGAGCTCTCTTAATCTGGGCATCGTTGAAGAGGCTATGGATCATCTTAATAAGATTGAGATTGTTGCCCTGCGGGAAGAGATAGAAAAATTTGAAAGTTATGAGGATGGTTTCCGGTCACTTCTCTTTGACAAAACCGGTATTCACGCTGAAAAAGAAGAGATCGATCAGCAGATAAAGCTCCATGTGTCTGCTATCGAACAGCTAAGAGCTGAGAATTCCATGCTCGATGAACAAATTCAGCGGGAACAGCTTGAGCTTGAAGATGTCAATTCCATGATTACCAGGGTAGAGAAAGACCTGTCCAGGAATGAAAATGAACGTGACTGGATTGAAAAACATCTTCAGTCACTTGCCCGCCAGATCGAAGATGTACAGAAACAGATAGACAATTACCGGGAAGACATTTCCCGGTCCGAAACCATTATTGCAGGCCTTAAAAAAGAGATCTCCGAATGGGAAGCGCGTCTCATTGAATTTAATGAAAGAAGCGAGTCCCTGGTTAAAAATATCAATGACCTTACGGAAAAAAGAAGCGATCTTGAAAAAAAGGTTCACGACCGGAAAGACGATTCAAAAAAAGATGAAGAAGAGCTCACAAAGGTTGTGGAAAGGATCAGTTCTCTTGACAAGAACCTGGTTGAGATGATGTTCCGGAAAAATACCATTGAAGATTATCTCTGGGTTGAGTACGAGAAAAAGGTTGGTGATTTTCAAAACCTGAAACTGGACCCCGCTCAGTATGATTCCATTAATGCCGAAATGCAGGAAGTAAAGAAAAAGATCCAGAACCTGGGGCCCATTAACAACCTGGCTATTGAAGAATATAAAGACCTGAAAAAAAGGTTTGAATATTATGTTAAACAGAAGATGGACATTGAAAAAGCCAGGGGCGATATTCTTTCGGTCATCGACGAAATTAACCGTACATCCCTGGAAATGTTCCTTGATACGTTCCAGGAAATCCAGAAGAATTTTTCCAATATTTTTAAGCAGCTCTTCGAAGGCGGAGAGGCTTCTGTTGAACTGGCAGACCTGGAAAATGTCCTTGAATGCGGTATCGACATCCTGGTTCGGCCTCCGGGAAAAAAACTAAAAAATATCAACCTCCTCTCAGGGGGGGAGCGTGCTCTTACTGCTATCGCCCTTCTTTTTGCCACCTATATGGTAAAACCCTCTCCGTTCTGCTTTCTGGACGAGATCGACGCTCCTCTGGATGAGGAGAATATTGGCAGATTTATCCGTATGATGAAAGATTTTGCCAGGAGTACCCAGTTTGTTGTTGTTTCCCACAATAAAAAAACCATGAATATTGGCGAGTCCCTCTACGGCGTTACCATGGAAGAACCTGGCGTTTCCCGGGTTGTTTCCCTCAGGATGGAGAGGGTCATGGATAGGAAAACGGATAAGAGCGGAACTTAGGAAAGTTCCGGGTGTCGGGGTTACCTGTTCTCAAGGAACTAAACTTGTTTGCCCCCTGATCCCCCAAAGGGGGCACGTGAAAAGGTATTTCCTCTACTGAAAGAGCTCTATGCATAGAAAAAACAAAATTATTAGAAAAGAAGTTGTTTTGTCAGATATAAAATCATCCTGCGTGCCCCGCAGGGCAGCTGCTCTTAATTAATGCAGTTTGATAGCATTTTGGCTTGATTTTTTTGTTTATTTTTGTATATTATAGTAAGCAGGGATCTCTTTATCCCCTGTTAGTGCTATTAATATGAACAAAATTAAGATATTTATATATATATTTCTCCTTAGTATATTCCCTCTTTTCTCCTGTGGAGATGAGAGCAATGTTGTTGATAACAGCTATCTTTCATTGTATCATACTCCCGATTCTCTGGAGACCTTTTTAAGTGCTGTTGCCGCGCAGTATCCGGATATCACCCTGCTTACAACTATCGGGTATAGTACGCAGAACAGGCCTATTCGTGCGCTTGTAATATCGGACAATCCTTTGGTGAATGAAGGGGAGCCCAGAGTGCGGCTTACGGGTGCCATTCATGGTGATGAGTATATTGGCGGGGAAGTCCTTACCCGGTTTATTACGTATCTCACAAGTAATTATGCCTCTGTTGGGGATGTTAAAACCCTGGTGGACAGCCGTTACATTGTAATTATTCCTATGATGAATCCCGATGGGGCAGCTGTTGGTTCGCGGTATAATGCCAATGAGGTAGATCTTAACAGGAACTTTATTACCGCATGGGTTCCCGGCAGCACGCACGGGGAGACTTATTTTTCCGAGCCCGAAAGCCTGGCGATTAAAACCTATTCCGAAGCCACGGTCTTTCACCTCTCTGCCACGTTCCATTCGGGCGCTGTTGTTGTAAACCTGCCCTTTGACTACGCCGAAGAAAGCCAGGGGCAAACGCCGGGTGAATACAACCTGGTTAAATACCTGGGGAAAAAATATACCGGAGCCGGAACGTTCCTCTCCAACCCCGATCTTAAAAACTCGGCCCTGGTAGATGAGGGGACTATTAACGGCGGGGACTGGTATATTATTAATGGCTCCCTGCAAGACTGGAGTTATGTTGAACGCGGATGCATTGATATTACTGTTGAACTATCATATAACACTCCGAAATCGGAGAGCGAGATCGCGGAAGTTTACGGCTATAACCGCGACTCCATCCGGGAATATATTACCGCTGCCGGGTACGGTATATCGGGCCAGGTTACCTCGGACGGCAATCCCGATAACGGTGTTGCGGGGGTAGAAATCTCCAATACCGCCGGAGACCGTGAAACCTGCTCCGACTCAGACGGGTATTATCACCTTGTTCTTGAGCCACCAGCACAATCCGGAGATGATCCAAACCTGTATACCATCAAGTATGCCGTGAGCGGGGTTGAGAAAACCACGGAGGATATTTCACTTACCTATGCTGCTCCTTCTGTTTCCGTAGATGTTGTTGTTGCTCCTTAAGAAAATTTTTGAGCTCTTATAAAGAGCTCTGAGAAGTTTTCCACTACACCGAAAAAAAAGGACTTGACAATGTCTTCAGCAATTTTAAATTTTAAATTTTAAATATTATATCACGAGGACTGCTTATTATGAAAAAAATTTTTATTACAGTTTTTTTATTTCTTGGACTTGTTGTTTACAGTTTAGCTGAAGATATTGGCACTGGTCTTGAGTGGGAGGTACAAGACATAAGAACCTTTGTTTATGATATAGAGAACAAAAAGGCTGTATTACTCTCAGTAGAAGGGTATTATGGCGCTGAAATATTAGTACCTAAGTTTGGTAAAGATGAAAAGAAGGAAAAGGATGAAAAGAAGGAAAAGAAGGAAAAGGAGGGCGTTTTTCTAAAAGACACGGTTTCTATAACGGTTGTAGCTGATAATTTAAAAAACTATGGTGAAAAGGAGACAAGTCTTCATGGATGCACGGAAATTGTTTCAGGTGCAGTTTCGACTAAAAAGAAAGCAATTTTAATCGAGCGTAGCAGGGCAATGGCGCTACTTTATAAAACAATGGTAACGCCTCAGAAAAACAATGTAACTGACATGACTAAAATGATAGATGAGAAATATAGAAAGCATGCAGGAAAGGATGAAAAGGTCAACTTTGACTTTAAGAACTGTGCAAAGGCAACAGACATTGCAAAATCGTATAATGAGGCTATTGGGAAGGATAAAATTTTGAAGGATAAGACGAGAAGGTGGGCTATAAAGGTCCCCACTGGAAACTCGGAAAAGTACTGGCGATACAAAGTCAAGGGCAAGGGCAAGTTTGAAGTATATATTTGTCCCCCTTTAGAGGTCAGCAATAAAAACGCTGCATATCATCTAAATTTTGGCGTCCCAATAGGTAAAGTGCATACGAGTGATGCTTTTATGTCACTGGCAGATTGGTCTAAGGAAGCATGGCGCCAGGGGAAGAAACGTTCTGACAAGTGTTATACATGTTTAAGAGATAAAAGTGAACAAAACGAAACCGGTAAAAGATTAGTCATTTCTTTTTGGAATGAGTTACGAGGTTTATTAACATATTTTTATTATGGACAGTCGTTTAATGCCATTAATAAGATTGCAGATAAGGATAATCATGCATTATTAATTAAATCCGGGCTTGAAACTGTAATAGAACAATTCGAAAATTTTTATGGTGTAGTATATTCACCATTTATAAGAAAACTTGGAATTAAGCAGTGTGAGAAAGAATGTGGTCTGGATAATAAAGCAGTAATGGGCCAATGGAGGTGTTATCTATTTCATGAGTCTAATAAGTGTGGCCCCCCACGGAAAAAATTATTTCCATATGCGGGTGCAACTGGAAAACCAATAGACGCTTACATTGCTAAGTTGGAGGATAGAAGTGTTGTGGTTGTGGTAGGAGAAAGCCGTCGTAAAGAAGATGAACGTACTAAGCTCCGAGCGACGTTTAAACCAGAGATAGATCCGGATGAAGCTCAAAAAAATGTTACAGATAATCTTCCCGCATTAACTACTTTTCAGCTTGAACGAGATGAGAATGAGTTTGATAATAGAGATATGGTTCTTTTTAAGCAACAGCTTTCCGAATTGATCCAAAGAATGGATCGAGCTTTTAGAGAAAATAAGCCTCACCAACAGAGACGAGCTCTCCATGTGATGTCTGAGGTGCTTCCCGGGCTTAACCCCGCTTTTGGTCATCAGCTAAAGAGTATGCTAAACAACCCTAAATTAACCGATGGCAATATATCAAACATATTTGGACAAATGAAAATGGCAACTGAGAACATATTTTTATATCCGTCGGTCCTTCCGTTTTTGAAAGAACTCAATAAAGAAATGAAATTGCAACTGGGATACTAGGCGCTAAGGATAAATAAAGACACCCTTATTTTATACGTTTATTCATGGTGAAAACGTCTCAGAGCTCTTTATAAGAGCTCTGAGACGGTACCAAAAAGAGGGCGCGATTAAAGAAGGGGCTTTTAAAAACAAGCTCCTTGCCGCAAAAGAACTCTTCGAAATGAAAACTTCTCAGAGCTCTTTAAAAGAGCTCTGAGAACACACCAAAAAAAGGGCGCCAGCTTAAAGCGGGGCTTTTAAAAACAAGCTCCTTGCCGCAAAAGAACACTTCGAAAAAAGGAATCAATA
>JAAENB010001012.1 GCA_024224995.1 bacterium
TATAAAATATACGACCAGACCAAAAAATCGAGACGATACGCTCAGAATTATTACGGACAGGTTTTGCAGAAGTTCAAAAGAGGCCGCTACAGCGCGGTACAGCTAAAGCTTGCCCTGGACGCCTATATCCAGGCCCGCTACGCCGAACTAAAGAGCCTTGTCGATTATAATATCGCCCTTATTCGAAGAGATTTTTCCCGGAACATAATCTTCGAAAACCTGGGAATAGACATAGACGGAATTTTAAAAAGAATCGAAAACTAGGTGAGTAAGGTAACCGGTGGCCCTTCGTGCCGGGTTACCGGTAATCGGAAAGAAAAATCTCTAAACCGTCCCTGCTGAAAAAACCTCTTGCCTTCTCTTTACCCGATCACCGATTACCCCGCCCGCAGGGCGACCGATTACCTTTCCCTCTATCCCTTAAACTGCTTCTCCACATTATCGTCAATAATCAGTTCAACCTCGGTCACATCCTCATATCCCACTTTGATCTCTTCCTCCTGGGCCGGAGCTGCTTCAAAGGAAATGGGGGGGAGTTTTATTTCACCGCCTTCATTGCCCGAGCTTAATTGGGCAAGAAGAGTGTGGAGTTTCCTGATGTGATCAATGAGCTCCTTTAGCTTTTTGTTCTTTCTTTCAATGGTCTCTTTAGACTGGGTAACCACTTTTCTAAGCAGTTCCGTTTGTTTGTTTAGTTTTTTTTGCAGTTTGATAGCAGTATCATAATATTCTTTGTTAACTTTCTGGAAATCGATCCGGGCAAGAACGATATCACCCTTATCCTCGTCTTTATCGATAGACTCCAGGATCTCGTTTAGCTCCTTCATAGAAAAGAGGTCATCAGTAGAGGTCTGGACCCATTTTTTCCCTTCTTCATCGGTAAATTCCGTAATGTCGGGAATAAGGATTTTTTTAGGTGTTTTTTTCATATTAATATGGTACCCTATTTTCATATTTCGGCAACCTGATAAAAAAAACTTTATTAAAAAAGTATATTTGCATGGGGAGCAGTTCAATCTTTTAGGGTGCGCTCGGAAATTAGTCCCTGCTTTCCTCCACCCAGTCGAAAAAACGTCCTGTTTTGCGCCTGGGCGTCGCCGTCCTGGCTCCTGTTCCGGAAAGCAGGGACTAATTTCCTGACATCGTTATAAATCCTAAAAGATTAAACTGCTTTCATTTGTATGGGTCTACGGGCTCAAAAAAAAGAGTCGACATATGTCGAGCATTCATTAACACTTGGCAAATTTGATTGCCTTTTTTACAAAGAGAGAATGAAATGGACTACACTCCTCATCTTATAAAAACCCTGAACAGCCTGGGAACCCTGAAAGCGAATGAGCCGCTAAAAAATCACACAACATTTAAAACCGGCGGACCTGCCGATATATTGATACACCCGTCAAGCAGGGAAAGCACCGCAGAGATTTTACAAATAGCGGAAAAAGAAGGAATTCCCGTAACCGTAATAGGGGGCGGATCAAACCTGCTCGTGGGAGACCGGGGCATACGGGGAATCGTGATCTGCCTTTCGGGCGCGGGAAAGGCAGCCCCCGCGCTCTATAGTAAGAACGAAGGGGTCATTTACGCCGACGCCGGAATACAAAAAGAGGATTTTATAAACTATGCCATAGACGAAGGCTATGAAGGAGTGGAGTTTATGGCAGGAATCCCCGGATGCATGGGCGGGGGGATCATAATGAACGCGGGAACAAACCTGGGAAGTTTTATTGATATACTGGACAGGGTAGATATAATAGATAAAAAAGGAGCGTTCCGGACAATGCCCGTAACCAGGGAAATGTTCTCCTACCGGAGGTTTGACCCGGGAGAGGCAGGAACGGACGCCATAATCACGGGAGGATATTTTAAACTGCCCGGGGCAGCCGATCCCCGGGCCATAAGAAAAACGGTTGATGATATACTCAGCGAACGGTCTCAAAAACATCCCCTGTCCTATCCTTCGGCAGGTTCCGTATTCAAGAATCCCGAAGGTCATTCCTCGTGGAAGCTCATAGACAACGCGGGATTAAAAGGAAAACGGATAGGGGGGGCAATGGTATCGGAGCTCCATACGAATTTTATAATAAACCGGGAAGAGGCAACATCCCGGGATATCAGGGATCTCATTGAACTGGTACGGGAGAAAGTCGAGGAGCAATTTAATGTTTGGCTGGAAACAGAGATACGGATGATAGGAGAATTTTAAAAAACTAATGGATTATGAGCAAAAAATATGGGAAACAGTCTTTTGCTCCCTGGATCTGGAGACAACAGGGCCAAACCCGGCTTTTCATGATATAGTAGAGATTGGAATGATACGGTTTACCATGGAGAGTGAAAGTGATGTTTTTGAAGCCCTGGTCTGTCCTCCCGGCGAAATATCAGCGGTGGCGACCCGAATACATGGCATAACAAATGATATGGTGGAAGACTCCCCCTATCTTGAAGACCTGCTGGATGAAATAACCCGGTTTATGTCCGGAGCCATACTGGTAATACAGAATCCTGAATTTGACCTTTCTTTTCTTGACAGGGCCTATAAGAGCGCTGAGAAAGAAAGCCCACTTCTTGAGGCTTATGATACGGTAAAGATGGCGCAAATGACCTACCCGGGCCTGGAAAATCATAAACTGGACAGCCTGTGTCGGCACCTGGGAATAGAACTTGAGCATCACCGGGCTCTTTCCGACACCCGGGCCTGCATGGAAGTCTTCAGGAATATAATACGAGCAAATGACCCGGGATCTCAATGGACCATCGGTGACCTGGTAAAATTTCATGGGGATAGTTTTAAGGCGAAAGTGGTCACTGTTGTACGGGAAGGGCAGGTTTTTAAAGGGATACGCATTGGAGAACGGGTGCGGATACGCTATGGCGGATTTAACGGGAATATAACGGTTCGGGAAATCTTCCCAAAAGAATTGATAAAATACGGGAAAAAAAGCTATTTGCTGGCCTATTGTTTTTTAAGAAAAAAAGACCGGTATTTTCGAATACAGCGGATACTGAATGTTTATGAAAAATAAGCCGAACGACTTAAGTCCCCCCGCCTTCGGCGGGGGGACTTGTGTATTAAAATAGAATTAACAGAGAGGAATTATTAATGGATTTTCGTCCCTGCATTGATCTGCATAATGGAGCGGTAAAACAGATCGTAGGGTCTACCCTGTCGGACAGCGGAGCAGTGGAGACCAATTTTGTATCCGACAAGGACCCGGCATGGTTCGCGGAGTTATATAAAAAAGATTCCCTCACGGGCGGGCATGTAATAAAACTGGGGCCCGGGAATGATGACGCGGCAAAACAGGCGCTGGCTGCCTATCCCCGAGGCCTGCAAATTGGCGGGGGAATAACCCATGACAATGCCCGGGAATGGCTGGAGAGCGGCGCGTCGCAGATTATACTCACATCGTATATATTCAGCAATGGAGAGCTTAATAAAGATAATTTAGAAAAGATATATAAACTGGCAGGAAGGGAAGGGCTGGTCCTTGACCTAAGCTGCCGGTATAAAGACGGCGCTTATTATATCGTAACGGACCGCTGGCAAAAGTTTACCGCCTGGGAAGTGAACAGGGAGACCCTGTTATACCTGTCCGATTATTGCGTAGAGTTCCTCATCCACGCCGTTGATGTGGAAGGAAAACAGGCGGGCATAGACAGCAAGCTGCTCGCCCTTATGGCGGAATTTTCCCCCATCCCCTGTGTTTACGCCGGAGGGATCCGTTCTCTGGACGATATACGGCAGATAAAAAAAACCGGTAAGGGAAAGATTGCCTACACTGTGGGAAGCGCGCTGGATATTTTTGGCGGGGATAAACTTCGCTATGAAGACGTGCTGGCTTTTGAACGGGATTTTAAATAAAAAATGCTTGCAATTATTGTTTTGTAAGATAATTTTTTTGTGAGTAGAATAATAGATTAATGTAAAGTAATA
>JAAENB010001013.1 GCA_024224995.1 bacterium
CATATAACAGAGCCCCATAAAAATAAAGAGGTAAACGATGTATAGACCACAAATCAAAGTTATCGATTGTTCCATCCGGGATGGCGGACTCATGAACAATTCCAGGTTCCCTCTCGAAATGGTACGACGTGTTTTCAAAGCAGTAAACGACGCCGGAGTTGATATTATTGAACTTGGCTATAAAAACAGTAAAGAATTCTTTTCCACGGATAAATACGGCCCCTGGAGATTTTGCGATGAAGATATGCTCAGAAAGGTCGTTGATGGCATTGACTATGATGTTGATATCGCTGTTATGATGGATGCCCATAAGTGCAATCCCGAAGATCTCGCGCCAAAATCGGAAAGCGTTATTGATATAATCCGTGTAGCAACCTATGTTAAAGATGTGGACAAAGCCATATACGTGGCAAATACAGCGATCCAGCGGGGATACCGGGCCGCTATTAACATTATGGCCATTTCCCATACCCTGGAAAGAGAGCTGGAAGAGGCTCTTCAGCAGATAGAAGAAGAAACAAAAGTGGAGGCCTGCTACCTGGTAGACAGTTTCGGCTCTCTCTACTCCGAAGATATTCATTATATGGTCCATAAATTCCAGAAATATATCAAAACAAAGGAAATTGGAATACACTGCCATAACAACCAGCAGCTGGCATTTGCCAATACCATTGAAGCAATTATCAAAGGGGCTAACTACCTTGACGGAACCTTATACGGAATCGGCCGGGCCGCGGGAAACTGTCCCCTGGAACTGCTTGTTGCTTTCTTAAAAAACCCGAAATTTAAAAACATTGAACTGCTCAAAGTTATTGGAACCGATATACTTCCCCTCACCAAAGAGATCGAATGGGGATACAAGATACCCTATATGATGACGGGAATATTAAACCTTCATCCTCTTGACGCGATAGAGTTAATGGATCTTCCTGAAGATCATAAAGACCGGTTTAATTTTGAAAAATTCTATAACCGGTTAACAGCGGAAGATTCACTTGAGTATTAATCCGGATATTTCACTGTTACAGGAACAGCGTATTATGGTAATAATACGCCACAATGGGCCCTTCAATCTTGAGGGGCTTTTTGAGTCCATACTCTCTATGGGGCTTAAAACCATAGAAATAACCCTTAACACCCCAAATGCAGCCAAACTGATCGCCCAGGCAGCGAGTTCTTTTGGCTCCGAGATATTTCTTGGCGCGGGAACAGTTCTTTCTGTTGACGAGGTTAAAAAAGCAAGAGACGCGGGAGCCCGTTTTATGGTATCTCCCATTTTAAACCTTGAAATGGTAGAATACTGCGCGAAAGAGGAAATTCCCGTATTTCCCGGAGCGGCAACTCCAACAGAGATATATACCGCGTACCAGGCAGGAGCCTCAATGGTAAAACTCTTCCCTGCTTCCCAGTTTGGCCCCTCTTATATTAAGGCGGTAAAAGCAACACTTTCCCACATACCAATAATAGCCGTAGGCGGTGTCAATGCAAACACCGTGAATGACTATTTTTCCGCCGGAGTCGGCGCGGTTGCCATAGGAACAAGTACGGTTAAACCTGAATGGGTTGAATCGGAAAATTTTAGGGCGATAAAAGATAATATCCGAAACTTTACCGATGCTATATCTGCCCCTTAAAAGCAAAACTGCAAAAAAAACAAAAAGTTTGTCCCGATTTTCATCAATTATACACTTAGTAAATGAAAAAGAACATTTTAAGCGCTAAACGCGATAAAATTAAACGAGGTACACCATGATTGATATTAAAAAAATCATACTACTCATCTGCTTACTGGTTCCGGCCGGCCTGGCGGCTCAGAATATTGTAATACCGCCAATTGAAGATAGCGAAAGCGAAAAAAGAACAGTTGTTACAAATATGGGCAGCAAAGCGAAAGAAGACCGGTCAGGGGAACTACGAAATAAGATTATGGTTTATGGCGGAACCCACAATTACCTGTATGGATACTCCGACCAACGATACAGAGAAGACGACAAAGGTGATTACATAACAACAGGATCTCAGCAGTTTGGTATGGAAATTTATTATACCGGCTTTTCCAATGTTCATCGCAACATGGAAAACATACGTTTTGGCGGTTCTTTAAGCGGCTATCGTACTGCCGATATTACTGAAGTAAATCTTTATGCTGTTAATGATCATAGCATTTCTGCGGAAACATTTCCCGAGAGTATCAATGATCGCCGTCAGAAAGTTAGATTTTTCCTGGGAGCTTTTGTGGGTATTGATAAAAAATGGTTTGGCATAGACCTGGGGCTTACTTTCGATATCGAAATTTTCTATGAAAACAAACGTGAAAAATTAACAGAAGGGTCTTCGCCTGGCAATGAAACCTATACGAAAGTAGATGGCCGTGGACTGGTTCCGGACAAAACCAGGTTCCACCCGAACGCACTGCTCCGGATCCTGCCTGCCGACAGTATACACTTCACTATTGGATATATGCGTGAAGATTTCGATCCTCTGTACGGACACCTGCAAACAAAGATAGCGTTCCCTATTGGTAAGTACTTCCAGTTGAATGTGGGAGGATATATCTATGAAAAGAGCGGGGTTTTTATTGAACCCATTGCGAAATTCAAAGGTTTTTCCCTGGGTTTTAAAGGCGGGACTTTTATCAACTACCAGGACGACAACCTGTCAAAAGTTGGTCTTGGAGACAGTCTCTTCTGGCAGACATCATTATCATACCAATGGTAGGTCTTTATGCCATTTAAAAAAATATATCTTCTCGCGGTTATTATCATGCTGATAATTCCCGTGAG
This sequence comes from bacterium, assembly GCA_024224995.1. Next base: position 2,784 of record JAAENB010001013.1, read on the forward strand.
GGTTATGGCAAAAACAAAGATCTCGTTCCATTATGAGCTCGGTCAATATAACAAGAGCTATGAAGATATCCGGTTCCGGGACCGGGAGCGTATTTCCTTCCCTGTTACCATGATGAACTTCGGCGCGGAGATCCATCACACAGCAGCAAACGGCAAGATCGTCGGCTGCGGTGTTGTGGAAACGACCCTGAATGGAGGAGAGGTGCGTGACGATGCCTATAGTATTCACGAGGTCCAGCCCCAGACGCTGATAACCATGCCCTATCTCTTCGTAGGAAAGGCATGGGATTTCTGGGCCTTTGAAGTGGGCATCAGTTACTACCTCACCGTAGCCAGGGAAGACGCCCGCACGTACCTGAACGCCGACGCCAGTACTTCTGTCAAGGACGACAGCGGCATGGGCCTGGACCGGAGCGGCTCCCATGTATTTATAAACGGAATGATACGGGTTATGCCGGAAGACTGGCTCCACTTCAAGTTCCGGCTTGCCCGGGAAGAATTCAATATTACTGATACGCTGCTGAACCTGGGAATTATATACCCCACAGAAAAAAACATATGGGAATTATTTGTTTCTTTTTCTTTTCCCGCACCGGAATTTCTTCGCGCCAACCAGCGGGTGGGACTCCGCTACTCCCGCAAGTTCGATCCCCTGGAAATAGGGCTTTCAACAAGCATCCTGGTGAACAATGAACGGAGCGGCGGCGGCAGTGTGGACTTTTTGCATAGGTGGACTATTGGAGCGCATGTTTCCCTGGCATGGTAGAGGGGAAAGAAGGTGATCGGTGAAGAAGAAGTACGGTAGTTATTTTTTTTCTATTGAAAAGAGTTCTACTTCTTTTTCTTTGCCACGGAGGGTAATGGCGCCCATGTTTTCGCTGGTATAGATTTCGGGAAGATCGAGCTGTTCAAGAAGGTCTCCGGAAACAAGGAGTTTTTTTCCTTTTTCGTTGCACTGGGCTTCAACCCGGGCAGCGGTATTGACTGTATCGCCAAGGTAGGCGATCTCTTTTTTAATATCTCCCATTTCTCCGGTAATTACGGTTCCGCAATGGATACCGGCCTTAAACTCGGGGACAATACCGTATTTCCCTAAAAACATCTCCCGCTGATTTTCAATACCCTCAAGGGCGTCAAAAAAGCATTGAATACAATATGCTTTTTTAATCCCCTGTTTCATCTTCCAGGTGATAATAGCTTCATCCCCTACGTATTTATATATCTCGCCCCGGTTTTCAATTATAGCCCCGGTAATACTAAAAAAGAAGTCATTCACGAGCCGGTGAAAATCCTTATGCCCTATCTTTTCAGCGATAGTTGTTGATGATTTCAGATCCAGGAACATAAAAACCCGTTCTTCCTCTTTGGGATTATGGTAGGTTCCGATAAAATAATTGAACAACACCCGTCTTCCCAGGAGTTCGTTCATTTCCAGGAGAAATACCAGGAGCAGCACCCCGCCAAAAGCAACCAGCACCGGCACCGGCGATAGCTGGACAATAAAAAACTCTGCCGCGTTTTGTATCATTACCCCGGTATCGTCAAAAAGAAGATACGAAACAAAAAATATGCCGATAATTATTGCCAGGAAAAAAAACGTTTGTATGATCGTAACCAGGGTAAACCTGATCCTTTTTAACAGTTTCTGAAGAACTGAAAAATGAAGGGCCATAATAACAAAGGTTATTCCCCCTCCAATAAACAGCCCCTGCAGCATATCTGCCGGTTCAAAAGAAGAATATATCGCGGAATAAAGCCCCCCTATAAGAGCACTTATAAACGATACTGTCAGTATCATCCTGATTTTTTCACGAGTCCGATTTGTCATGGCGGTTCTACCTTTTATTGATTTCGTCCACCATAATTAAACAATACAAGTACCCAATCAATCTTTTTTTATTTTATTAAAAGAGACGGTTCCTCTGACACCGGTACGGGTTCCGCCGCAGAAAGAGACGGTTCCTCTGACACCGGTACGGGTTCCGTCGCAGAAAGAGCTCGTTCCTCTGAGACCGGTACGGGTTCCGCCGCAGAAAGAGCTCGTTCCTCTGACACCGGTACGGGTTCCGTCGCAGAAAGAGACGGTTCCTCTGAGACCGGTACGGGTTCCGTCGCCGAAAGAGACCGTCCCTCTGAGACCGGTACGGGTTCCGCCGCCGAAAGAGACGGTTCCTCTGACACCGGTACGGGTTCCGCCGCCGAAGGAGTCGGTTCCTCTGACACCGATACGGGTTTCGCCGCAGAAGGAGTCGGTTCCTCTGACACCGGTACGGGTTCCGTCGCAGAAGGAGACGGTTCCTCTGACACCGGTACGGGTTCCGTCGCCGAAGGAGACGG
>JAAENB010001014.1 GCA_024224995.1 bacterium
ATAAAAAAATCCGCCAGCCCTGAAGGGGCGGATTAATTCGCCCTTTCAGGGCTGGTCCGTTTTTTTGCCGTATTCCCAGGGCGTTACCCTGGGCTGTATAAATTCGCACCTTCAGTGCTGTGTAAAAGGTGGGACACACCCTGTTTTTAACTGTATTCTTCTTTTAAGGTTTTACAAAAACCGGAAAAGAAGATGCTTTAATAATAACATTAATAAAAAGAGGGGGTTGCAATGGATGAAAAAGGCAAGAAAATTTTTGATGAAACAGACTGTCTTGTAAAACAGACTGTCTTGTAAAATGCAAGGATGTAACCCGCCGTGACTTTTTGAAAGTAACTACTGCGGCAGGTATTGCAGGGTCATCCTTGACAGTCCTGATGCTTTGGCAAAAGAAAACAAGAAGTCCCAGCCAACGGGTTACAAGAAAAAAACCAAAGGTTTTGATCCGGAACCGATAACGGCTGAACTTATTGAGCGCGCTCACAAACTTGGCATGGATTTGGTATGGGACAGTTAATAAATGACCAATCAGTATGAAAGATTATCGCGTTGTCTTGATCAATTATGGCGTGTCCCGGAAATCTCTGCGGTGAATTACAGCAGGAATTTTAAATAGTTAAAATGAGTTATCCAGAAACTCTGCCGTAGAGATATCCGGGACACGCCATAATTGATCCGGAATTTCAAAATTTAACCAACGAATTTTTATCTGTTGATGAAAGGAACGTTCTTAGTCAACCTTTAAACAGAGGAAATTTTATTGCTAATATTCAAACATGGAATAAAAGCGATGAGTTAGAAGTTTATCTTAACTTTTGAAGCCATGAAAAAACTCAGGGGATCAGGAAACGGCAGGCTCGTAGAAGCCTTGTTACAAGAAAGAGACAGACAGACCGATATGAAAGAAATATATAAGTACCTCATCATATATTTTGTACCATTTTGAATGAACTCTTTTCTTTTAAATTCATGGCACTGAATATAAATTATGGTGCAAAACTTTTGCTGAGGTACTTACTTGATATTCAGGAGTTCCTTTGATAAAGTAAGGGTAATTGTTTTATAACATGACTTTCGGCTATATCTATAATAGCAACATCTTAAATTAAACAAGTAACCAATGCATAGCCTAAAAATAGGTATCATTCAGTTTTTTGTAGGTTAATAGTCTCGACTTCTGAATGGGAAGATTTTTATGAATCCAATTCAGTATTTCACTGCTGTTTTAATATTAACTATTTAATATTATAATATTAGAATTATATTTAGTCTTATAGATTTTTTACTTTAATGCAGTATTATACATTATGACTTGAG
>JAAENB010001015.1 GCA_024224995.1 bacterium
GCTATTCTCTATACCACGTCAAACATTGTTCATGAATACAATACCACACAGTACGTAGCTGCGTCTCTTTCTCTTTTCGCGGCAGTAGCTCTGCTCTTCTGGTATATTCTGAGGATTGTTATGGCTTTTATGGGTGATGATTAAAAGTAATACGCGTACGCGCACGGCGCGCCGTGCCCGTACGCGGTGTTTCTTTGGGTTTACCCCTCTGTGACGTTTTTGTGTAGGGGAGAGGCATGCCTCAATGCCATTAAGTTAAGCGTCTCCTCAATCGTTTTTTAGCCGGATATCGCCGGAATTCCTCTACAGGGGAAAAAATCAAAAAAAATCGCGAGATTTAAAAAAAAATTTAGTATTTCGGCTCTCCCATTCGTCCTATTAATGAGGGGTTTTGTTTCTACTCCAAATTTTAACTTCAGGAGAATCTTTATGCACCTGGTTTACACTACCTTCAATATTACTCTGGAAAATTTCGCGTTGCTGCAATCTTCCGCTAAAAAGATGGGCATCGCCCGAAGTCGTCTCGTGGAATTGCTTATCCAGCAGGTTATGGAAAAGGATCCTTTTGACTACAAGATGTTCGGCACTGTTAAATACCAGCTCTCTCCCTTTGAGGACGAGTGGTATCACTGCCACGTTGTTTTTGACTCGTCCGTATACGAGAATTGCCTGGACTTACGCAAGGTCCATAAGTTGTCGGTTTCCGGAATTATTGCTTACGCTATAAATAACTACCTGGACGATCTGTTGCTCTCCAAAGATCCAAAGGGAGATGTTGATAAGTATCAACACAACTATATTTTCAGTGAGGGCAAATATGACGGAATTAAGACCTTTGTTATGTTTTGGGGAGTTCCCAATCAGGAGACTCTGCAAAAGTTCCTGTTATAGACAAAATTAACTTCTGATACTATAAATAAAACCCTAATCTAACCCCAATCCGCCTCCGGCAATTTCAGGAGAAGGGCGAGGTATGCCCGGAGTAATATGGACTCCTTATAAAAATGTCCTGATATAAGCAGAACAAGTCAAAATCATAACCAAAACCGCTAAATTCAGGCAAAAGACCCGAGGCAAACCTGTATATCGAACTGTATTCCCCATTGATCTCTTGAAAAAACACAATTTTATTTGATTTTTTGGATTCCTTAACGATAGTTATCAACATATTTTGTTTACGGCTCGTCCTTAACTTAATGGCATTGGAGGCATGCCTCTCCCGCTACACAAAAACGTCTCGCAGAAACCAACCCCGGCAAGAATCCCCGGCACCCAACCCGGTATCAACACAGTTTCTGACCTATTTTTCCCGGCCATCCGGTGTCTGAGCGGAGCCGAAGACCCGGGTTCTGTTCTGTTTCACGGGGTTGAAACCCCGGGAGCAGAAAAGGCTCCGGTCTAAATCCCCTCGCAGGGGTTGGGGGGCCAGCAAAAAAACTCCCTTATTCCCGGACACCGGAAATAAGGGAGTGTGATAAATATTTAATCGGGATTAGTTTTCCTCTCCCGGTTTTTGAGCAAAAACTTTTATACTAACAACGGAGCTAACAGTTTCTTTCAGTTGTTCCGGAGTCGCTTTAGTTTGTTTAATAACAGACTCACCAATAGGGTCATTTTCCCAGTTCTCAACAGGAAACCGGGATTCGCTCACTATTTCCACACCGGTAAAACCCGCGCTTTTCATTGTTTTTATATAGTCATCTTTTAATAACGCGCCCGACACACAGCCAACATACGCTTCGAGAGAATTCCGTACTTCTTCGGGCAGCTCTTTATCCAGGACAATATCGGAAACCATAACTCTGCCGCCGGGTTTGAGCACCCTGAACGCTTCCCGGAAAACCCGGTCCTTATCCGTAGAAAGATTGATTACGCAGTTAGATATAATGGCATCAACCAGGTTATCACCAACCGGAAGATTCTCAATCTCCCCGAGCCTGAATTCAATATTCTGATAGTTGCTTTTACTGAGATTGGTCCGCGCCCGGTCGATCATATCAGCAGTCATATCAACCCCAATAACTTTTCCGGAAGGCCCTACCCGCTCAGCAGATAAAAAGCAGTCAAGCCCGCCGCCCGAACCAAGATCCAGAACGGTTTCACCTTCTTTTAAAGAAGCAACCGCAACGGGGTTTCCGCACCCAAGTCCAAGGTTTGCCTCATCAGGAATTGATTTTAGTTCCTCTTCGGAATAGCCAATGCTCTTACTTATTTCCACAGTCGGCCCAGCTCCGCAGCAAGACGAAGAGGCTGAAGTAGTCGAAGATGATGAAGACGCGGACGGACCGCAGCAGCCGCCATTGCTTCTGGCTATAGCCCCATAATTTTCTCTTACAGACTTTCGAATTTCTTGTTCGTTCATAATTGAACCCCCGTTATATTTATGTTTTTCTCAAAAACCAGGCTGGAGGTTATTCTCAGTTTTTAACTTCCCGATATTTCAGACATCATAGGTCCAAGAAAACTCTTAACCATTCCGCCAAGCTCATCGGCTTTTATGAGGGAAATACAGCATACATCGCCCTCTTTTTCCCAGCTCACAACTGCCAGTTTGTCCCCGGCCTTTAAATTGGCCTTTTCCCGTAAATCTTTTGGGAGAACCATCTGGCCCCTTTCATCAATACTAATTAATGACTCTACTTTGCAGCAGCTGCCGGTTTCGCTTCCGCAGCAGGATGAATTGTTTGTATTTTCTTGTGCCATTTGTTGTTCCTCTTTTTTACAAGCTTATTCAGATAATGCTGATTTATTACATCAATCAGTAATTTCTGATTACACTGATAAAATACTCAATTTAGACGCTATCGTCAAGCAAATTCAGTAAAAATTTCCCCAAAATTTAAAATTTTATTATTTTTTTAGAATAAATCTCCTTTTTATCTTTTACCCGTACTCATGGAGCGGCGCTAACGCGCCGCTGGAGATAGGGGGTAGAGGGGGCGAAGCCCCCTCTACCCCCTATCTCCAGCGCAGCGCTAGCTGCGCTTCTCTCGATGTAAAGAGCAGTTTAACTTGCTTCCTGCACCTGTATTCTTATTGACTAAAAACAATATCTTATTTATAAAAAACCCGGCTGAATGGTCAGACTAATAAATAAACAAATAGAGAGAAAAAAATGAAAAATCTGGACAAACTATTTTACCCGGAATCGATAGCGGTTGTGGGGGCATCGGAAACAATATTTAAGTGGGGAGCCAATATAACGACCAATATCCTGGAAGGAGGCTATAAAGGAGCGGTTTACCCGGTAACAAAATCGAAAGAAACCATTTACGGATTAAAAGCCTATCCAACTTTACGAGACATAGAAGAAAGCATAGATCTCGTTATTATAGCGACTCCGGCGAAAAGTGTCATGGATATAGCCAGGGACTGCACAACGAAAGGTATAAAAAACGTCGTACTGGTATCATCAGGCTTTAGTGAAGCGGGAGAAGAGGGAACAAAGCTGGAAAAAGAGCTCATAGATTACGCAAAGGAGCATTCACTGGATATAATGGGCCCCAACACAATGGGCATGGGTAGTATGGGATGCAGCTTATACGGCACAGGAGCGCAGACCCGGCCAAAACCGGGGAATATATCAATAATAGCGCAGAGTGGAAATGTGGGAAACCAGATGATGCTCTGGGCGGAACTGCAGGGAATCGGGATAGGAAAATTCGTAGGTTCCGGGAACGAAGCCGTGCTAAAATGCGAGGATTATATAGAATATTTTGAACAGGATGAACACACGTCCGTAATAATGATCTACCTGGAGGGGGTAGACGACGGGCGAAAGTTTACGGAGATAGCAAAGCGGACAACAGCCAAAAAACCGATTGTGATATTAAAAACCGGGAGAAGTGAAGTAGGCAGCATGGCAGCGCAGTCCCATACCGGGTCAATGGCAGGATCTTTTAAGGTATTTGAGAGTATGGTAAAACAAACCGGCATAACCCTGGTAAAGAGTCAAAATGATTTACTGGAGGTTTCAGCCGCGTTTGACGCGTTTCCATTACCAAAAGGAAACCGGGTAGGAGTTGTAACCATGGGAGGAGGCTGGGGAGTCATCACCGCGGATCGATGCGCGGAAGAGGGCCTGGAACTGCCTCCGCTGCCCGATGATATAATCAAAGAACTCGACACAATGCTGCCCCCATTCTGGAGCAGGGCAAACCCCGTAGACCTGGTGGGAGAACCCAATTCCGAATTATTTATGAGATCAATAGAATTAATGGCAGCATCGGAAGCATTTGATGCCGTAATATTTCTTGGGGTTATTAATGCCTTTACACTGGCCATGCGCCCTATTCAATCCGCGCATAAGCTGGGGGCCATTTCCGATGAGGATTTGGATAATATATGTTCGGCAATGGATCAGAAGCAGTTAGACGCACTGGACTTCATCTTACAATTAATGGAAAAGTACAATAAACCCATATACCCGGTCTCGCTTGCTACATTTGCCGGAGATGAAAAGATCTACTCAAATAACAACAGCAAATACAAGCTCATCATTTACAGCACACCGGAAGACGCCACCATGTGCTTATCCCAACAGGTAAAATATTTTCAATACCTGGAAAAACGAAAATAATACCAACATGAATGCATGTAGAGAAGAGGCATGCCTCTCATCTACATGCATTCATTGGATAAAGGTCAGCCTCCCGGATAAAAGATCCCGGCTAAACAACTTCGAACTTCTTTTTTTCCCCCGTCCAGACGGGATGTACATTTTCCCATTAAAAACTTGACAACAAAAGCACATGAAATCAAATACCGCTTTCATGAGTGATTACTCACTCATATATTATATCCAGGAGGATTATATTCTATGAAAAAATCTCTATTTCTCATCTTATCGGTGCTGCTTTTTGCCTTCACAACAGCTTGTGATCAGGGTTATGAAGCAGTAAAAATCAAAAACTACAACCTGCCCTATATTGCTGTGGGAGAAGCATACAGCGGACAGGTTGAAACATCAGGCGGATCGGGCAGTTACAGCTTTGAACTAATCGACGGCGCTCTTCCCCAGGGGCTTTCTATAAACAGCACCAGCGGGCTCATCACGGGGGTAGTAAACGCGGAAACAGACTGGGTTTCATTTACAGTAAAGGCAACAGACTCAGGAGCTCCCGCAGAATACATAACTTCCGCTACAAGAAAGTTTTCTATCAAAGCTGTAATATCGGACTTCGATCCCGACATTTATGAACCCTTAGACGATGAGTTTGAAACAACAGAAAACACTCTCAAGCCCGGAGATGCCAGCCAGGTTCATACCCTTCACCTTCCCGATGATGGTGACAAATACAAGATCGACATGACCTCTTTTCCAGCCGGAACAAAGATCAAGATTGAAACATATGATCTCAGCGGAACTACCAACACCAGGATGTATCTGCATACCAGCTCCTATACCAACGACCCTATTGGTTATTCCGAAAGCAATGGAGCGCTTGGTTCCAGAATTATTACAACTCTCAGCAACAATATTTATTATATCTACGTTTACGGCTCCATGGGTGAATACGCGATTGATGTTACCCTGTACGACGTAGACCAGTACGAAGCGGATAACGATTTCTCAACAGAAAACGTGATGAAGCCCGGAGACGTAAGCCAGGCTCATACTTTTCACAATGCCGGGGAAAGCGATTATATCAAACTCGACCTTTCCGCCCTTCAGGCAGGAAGCACAATTAAATTGGAAACCGATAGTGTCTGTGGTGCCGGCGACCTTGCTAATACAAAGCTTTCTCTTTACAACGCAAGCCAGGATCTTTTAGCTGAAAATTCCAACAGCGGAATCGTTAATTATTCAGAGCTTATCTGGACAGTTGACACGCCCGGAATCTACTACGCGGTAGTATCAGATCCCGAAAACAAAAAAGGAACATACCAGTTCGATATCCAGGTTATCGACAATCCTTATCCTGCTGACGCGTACGAAGCCATGAGCGACGACAGTTTCTCTACAAGCAGCCAGGTTGTAGTTGGCGCAGCAGCACAGCTCCATACTATTCACAATACCGGTGACGAGGATTACATGAAACTGGTTATAACCGAAGCCCAGGTTGGAAAATATATCCGCATAGAGACTCACCGGGTACAAAACATAACCGGGATCAACACAATCCTTTACCTGTACGACGCGAATTTCAATGAAATTAAATATGACTACGATGACGGCTATGCTAATTTTTCAAAGATCGTACAAAAATTCACTGTTGCCGGAACCTATTACCTGCGAGTGATTGACGTAATCAACGGAACCGGAGACTATACAATTGACGCTCTTGAAGTAACTCCCCCTGCTGCTGACGCCTACGAATCCGATGACGATACAGCAACAACAAATATGATCAAGCCCGGAGACGCGGCTCAAAATCACACAATCCACGCTATTGACGATCGTGATTATTTAAAACTCGATCTTAGTGATGTTGCTTACGGCAGCACCGTTGTGGTTTCCACATCAAAACTGACCCTGGATACAACAATGGCTGTCCGGGTTTGGAATCCCGACGGTGTTGAACTTGGCAGCGGCGGATCTTCCGCTTATTTCACCTGCTATATGCCGGGCATCCACACCATTAGTGTTAATGAAGTACACTGGTCCGACTTTGGCGACTATTCAATAGAAGTCAGAATTCAGGACTAAATCCCCAGGCCTGCACAAAAGCGAGTCCCGATTTGACCGGGACTCGCTTTTATCCCTTCATCATCAAACATCGAACCTCAAACTTTCTTAGAATAAAAATCAATAAAACGCTTGCCTTTTGAAAAAATATGGGAGAAACTGTGTCTATACCGGTGTCTGTTTCCATCGGCCCCCAACCCCTCGCAGGGGTCGCAAGAGTTTTTGGAAAAAAGCCAATTTCAGCCCGGGGTTTTAACCCCATAGGGCAACAGAGCAGAACCCCGGATAATATCTTCGAGAACAGGCTCTGTTTATAAACAAGTTCACCAGGGTGATGGGTTTTCTCATAGCGTGGGGTTTTAACCCCTCGCTATGAAGAAAGAGGCCCGGTTCTAGATCTTAGTTTCTTGAGAGAGAGGAATACGCCATGCAAAATAAATTATTCGCACTAATAACATTTATTTTACTAACTCTATCCACCACCGCATTCGCCGCAACTCAAGGAGTGGTAACCGGGAATAACGTAAATATACGACTACAGCCAAAACTCGGAGAAAGAACACAGCAGCAATTATTCAAAGGAAACCGGGTATTTGTACAGGGCTACGCATACGGCGATTCAGTAAAGAGCAACAAAAAATGGGTTAAAATAACCGCGCCATATTTTTACGGAGAGATGTTCATACACTCAAATTTTATTCTCACCGGGAAAGCAGCCGATTCTTATATAAAAAAATTGAACTCCAATCGATTCAAGAAAAGAGCAAAAAAATATTTTTCTTCGAAACAAATCACTCTAATCAAACGCTATAAAAAACAATTCAATTCCATAAAAACCGATAAAGACTTTTTTTCCGTTTATCGTAAAGCCGAGAATTTAAAAGAATCTTTAACGATGAACATATCAAAGAAATACCGGAAGTTCCAGGAAAAACATCCCGACGATATCTGCGGTCTTAAAATAGCCTGGTTATACACCATCCTTCCCGGCCTCTACGTTCAATACGTCGCTGAAGGAACCGAAGCCGAGCTCGATATTTCAATTGACGCTTTTTACAAAAAAGCAAAAGAATCAAAAGGAACTGCAGATGACGCGTTTATCGCCGTATTGCGCGCTGGTTTTGGAAAAAATTACCTCTTCCACCGTCCCACCTGGTTTCAGTATACCTGGGATTACGGCGGAGAAAGCCTGCTTGGAACCGGGAAACACCTCCGGGTATTCACCTTAATCGACGCGGCTCTTAAAAAAGATCAGACTCTTAAAAAAGATCTCATGAAAATCAGGAAAGCAGCATTTAACGATATGCTGAAATGGAAAATCTTCGCGGAACCAACAAAAACAATAATTCCGGAGCTGCGAAATATTCTGAAATCCGTTAAACTAAGTAATAAAGAAAAAAAGCAAATCCAATCCCGGATAAAGGAATTCCGGAAACCGGGAAAAGACCTACAGATCAACTGTAAGAAGAAAAATTGCGATTATGGAGGGTAACTCTCATTTCCGAAAATAAAGCGCCGTCTTCCCCAGGTAGCACACATTCCGCTGCCTGCAATTTGGGCAGGAAACAATACTTTGAAGTAAAAGATAAATTACAATATACATGGAAAACATTACCATGAAAGGCCAGCTCTGCGAATCCGCGAGAACAACCATCGGACCACCGCAATAAATACCAACAGCCAGGGACCAGCCGAAAATGTTATCAAAATTCCCCCAGGCCTTGTTCCGTTTAAATGGAAAAATCGATTTAGGCGCGCAGCCGCACATGAGTACCCCTTCATGGTGATAAGAACATGAAGAACAAAGAAAAAATGAATTGAAAATATAGGTAGCGACAAGCGAAATGCCCGGCACAAACAGCATCCATGTTGCCCCGGACGAAAACCAGATAAACAAGGTTCCCAGCACCGCTATTGATAAAAACATAGTATAGCTAAATATATTCTGCCCCAATCCGGAACGATACCGGTACGGCAGCCCCTGCCCTTCTCCGGACTTTTCCGAAGAAATGCAGCCGTTACAGCTGCATTTAATATTTATTTTCTGATTCAAGCCTGCGCCTTCTTCCCTTCTAACAGGTTATAGAACCAGGCAAAAATCGCTCCGATTATGGCCCCGTCAACAAAGCCGTAAACCAGCCCCAGAACACTGCCCAGCGGAGAGACAGCATAATACGGATAAAAATATCCGAGTAATACAGGCTCAGAAACCGGAAAGCCCCGGGCAATGAGCCACCAGGTTCCGGTAAAAATTACAACCCCATACACAGCTCCAAAAGCAAGAGCGAAAGACTTCACATTCATCTTCATCGTTAGCCTCCTTTAAAAATGTTTTATTATCAGGAATATAACGAAAAAAGAAAAGCCGGTCGACTTGAGTTATAACAATAGACGAAAAAACAAAAAAAAGAGTAGTTCCCCTTCTCATAGCGTGGGGTTTCAAACCCCACGTTATGAGAAGAGGGATTACTCTTTCCTAAAACCGGAAGGGGATTGACCGGTATGTTTTAAAAAGACGGCATTAAAAGAAGATTTCGATTTAAAGCCCACGTCAAAGGCGATAGAAATAATAGAGGTAGTTTTGTTTTCTTTAAGAAGCTGTTTTGCTTTTTCAATACGGTATTCGTTTATAAAAACAGAAAAACTTTTGTTTTTTCTTTCGTTAAGGAATTGCGAAAGCTGGTGCTGAGAAACCTCAAGCTTCTGAGCGAGAAGAGAAAGAGAAATATTTTCATCCCTGAAGAGTTCCTCATCTATCATAAGACGGTCAAGTTTTAAAGCAATCTCATCGAGATCAAGCCCTTCAATATAGGAGCGTTTTTGTTTATGTTTTCCCTGCTCAACAACCTCCCGGACAACCTGGTAAAACTCAGGAAACTTGAAGTTTATTAAAAAAAGAATAATTATCACCGCAGTAAGCAGCAGGATTGATAATTCCATATAAAAAATATCGTTAAAAGCGGCGGCTAAAAAATCCGTAAGAGAAGCCATAGAAAAAATGATAAAGATCAAAACAATAACTATTGCCGGGCGTTTTTCTCTCATCACACTAAGCTTCCAAATAGCGCTAGAATTAATCATGGCGTATATCGCAAGGATATAGATAAGAAAAAGTAAAGAACCGCTATAGCCGATAAACATGGAAACCCGGTTATAAAAATAGCCCTGCAAAAAACTCATCTCTTCAAACGGATGATAAAAAAATACATATATTACGGCTAAAATCGATAAAGCAGGAGGGATAAAATGAACAAAATGGAACCGCCTCAAAGAAAAATCTTTTTCAAGGGAAAACCTCGCAAGGAGATAGAGCAGCGGCCCCAGCAGGTAAAAAGCCGGGATATTCAATTGATGAAGTATGATATATTTTTTTAAAAGACCCGCCTCATAAAGAAGCGTATGAATCTCAAAAAGAGCAAAGTCAATAAAGAGCCCAAAAAAAATAAGATTTTTTAACGATTTCCTATCAACAATAAGCTGCCCAATGGCCATAAGAGCAGAAAGAAAAAAGCCATGAAGGGTGATAATCATTATAAAGAGTTTGAATGTGCTAACCTGGTCCGTCATAGTATAAAATATGCTGAACCGCTCCCGCTTTTGTCAAGAGATTGCCTGCAAATTATAAAAATTATTACTGAGCGCCCCGCCCCACAGGGTCTGTTTCCGGGGATTTTGCCCAGGGAAAAGGCCCGTAGATATTGCCCGGGGTCGCACCCTTTCTCGGAATCTCCATAGCCCTGGCCTGAAACCAGCCAGTAAAGGCGTTGCACTGCAACGTCTCTCAAAACCAAACCCTTTTCCGGAGCATCTTCGCTTCGCAAAAAACAGACCCCGGTGTCGACATAGTTTCTGACCTATTTTTCCCCGGCCATTCGGTGTATGAGCCGTTATTTCCCAATACAAAACCGGCTAAAAATCGAGCCCAACACATCGTCAGGGGTGATCTCACCGGTAATCTCAGCCAGGTCATCGAGAAGAGATTGGAGCTCAAAAGCAATAATTTCGGCAGGCTCATTATTAGAAAGGAGTTCAATGGCATTTTGAATATCGGCAAAGGCCTTTTCCAGAAGATCAACAACACGGATATCGGCAACGAAGGAGTTTTCGTAATCAACAAATTCGTGATCCAGTATAGAGGAAATAGTATCGTGAAGTTCTTTCAGCCCTTCACCGGTTTTCGCGGAAAAAGGAATCACTTCATGATCAAGCTCAAAGGCAGGGGCATTATCAACAAGATCAATCTTATTAAGAATAAAAAGGGCTTTTTTCCCGGAAATTTCATCAATAATAGCCCGGTCTTCATCAGAGATACCGCTCACAGCATCAATAATCATAAGAACAATAGAAGCGGTTTCAATATTCTTATGACTCAGCTCAATACCGATCTTTTCAATTTCGTTGTCCGGAGTATGGATCCCCGCAGTATCAGTAAGATTAATCTGCATACCGTGGATCTGTACCGATTCACGGATAAGATCCCTGGTAGTACCGGGAATATCCGAGACAATAGCACGCTCCTGGTTTAGTATAAGATTAAGAATACTCGATTTTCCAACATTCGGTTTGCCGCAAATAGTAACATTGATCCCCTGAGATATCTTTTCGCCAATCTTACATCTTCTTAAAAGATCATCGATAGAGGACCGGATCTTTTCAGAGATCTGCAAAGCTTCTTCATTGGAAACAAACTCAATGTCTTCTTCAATAAAGTCGATCCCGGCTTCAATGTCGGCCTTAAGAAGAATAATATCTTCCCGGATGGCGTAAATAAGCTGCCGCAATGAACCGTGCATCTGTTTAAGAGCGGTATCAATTTCCCACTCACTGCGGGCGGTAATAACATGGTGAATCGCCTCAGCAGCAGTAAGATCCATTTTCCCGTTAAGGAACGCTCTCTGCGTAAACTCGCCAGGTTCGGCCATACGGACACCAAGAGAACTTAACAGGTCAATAATCCGGTGAACAATACCCTGGTTTCCATGACAAAAAATCTCAATCATATCTTCGCCGGTAAAGCTGACGGGAGCCTTATAATAAATAAGAATAACATCATCAATAAGCCTGTTATTATCATTTATGTCGATAATGGACCCAAAAAGGGCGGCGCGAGGTTCAATGTTTTTGGAATTATTGAAGATCGAACCAGCGATCCCGGCGGAACCGGGACCACTAATCCGTATAATAGCTATTGCTGAATTAATAGGGGGGGTAGCGGGTGCGCATATGATATCGTCAAGCATATGACATTACCGCTTCATATTGTTAGGAGATATAGTAACTTTTCTATAGATTCCCTGTCCTTCACTTTTAGTAACAACTCTTCTATCGTTTTGAAGGCTTAAGTGAATAAGTCTTCTTTCAAAAGGATTCATAGGTTCAAGGGTCCATGACTTGCCGGTTTTTATTACTTTATACGCAATATCCTTGGACATCTTTTTCAGCGCTTTTTCTCTTTTTTCCCGGTACGCTTCAATATCAAGAATAATCTTTTTATCACTTCCCGTCATATGATTAACCATAAGATTTACCATAAATTGTAAAGACTCAAGAGTTTTTCCTTTTCTACCAATAATAAGGCCGGAATTTGTTTCACTTCCCAGTTCTACATATACTTTTGATTCACCTTCTTTGATATCATGGACTTTGCCGTCAATTCCCATCTTTGCGAAAATATTTGTAATAACCTCTTTTGTTTTATCACCAATATCAACGGTATTTCCATTATAATAGACTCTAATCTTAGCGGGCCTTGAGACCCCGAACCCAAATATCCCACTTTTTCCTTCGTCAGTAACTTCAATATTTACGTCAGCGGTTTCTTCTATGCCTAATTCGGAAAAAGCCTTTTTTTTCGCGTCTTCAACGGTTTTTCCTTCTACTTCTAATACTTTCATTTGTCCGCTCCTTATATGATATTTTCAAGCCGAATTGGGGGTTCCGCCTTCGGCTTTATTTATACGCAGCCAGGGCTGCTCACTATGCTCAATAATAAGTACTTTTTATACTTTTAAAACCTCCTTAAAATGTTTCTTATATATAATTATTAATTAGTATCTAAAATATATTTTACGCTTCCTGTTTTTTCGCTTTCATCTTATTGGTAATCAACTGATGAGCAACCTGGAATATATTCTGCAGTGTCCAGTAGAGAACCAGTCCCGAAGGCATACTCCAGAAAATAAAGATAAAGACCAGCGGAAGCATGGTCATCATAATCTTTTGCTGCTGTCCCTGACCGGTATCAACAGTAGTGAGTTTCTGCTGAAGCAGAGTTGTTACTGTCATCACAATTGGCAGAATGTTAAGATTAGTCGAAAGAAAACTAAAACTATGGTTAATAGTCATAACCGTATCGGGCATTGAAAGGTCCTTGATCCACAAAATAAACGGAGCATTATACAGATCCACTGAATTGATCAAAGCGCTATAAAGGCCCATAAAGAAAGGCATTTGCACCAGGATCGGGAGGCAGCCGCCCATGGGATTCACCCCGTGTTCTTTGTACAGAGCCATGGTTTTTTTATTCAATTCAGTAGGATCATCTTTGTACTTTTTCTTAATTTCATTAATCTTAGGAGTCAGACCCTGCATTTTCTGCATGGATCGAGTTGATTTTTGCGTAAGGGGAAGAAAAACCAATTTCGATAATAAAGAAAATATTACAATAGACCATCCAAAATTCCCTACGAAACTATTGATACCCAGTAAACACCAGATCACAAACAGTCGAATTGGTTCAATAATCATATATATGTCAGCGGCATCTTTAATTCTTTCGTCAACAGCAGCAAGTCTGCTTTTATCCCGTACGCCCAGGTAGACTTTAAATGATTTATCAACACTCTGTCCCGGAGCAATGTTTTCGACTCGCGTAAGAAGACCGGTCCTGAACCCGGTAGTTGATCTGCCGTCGCCAACAGCACCAGCACCGGTAAAATCTTCGGGAATCATAACAACAAGAAAATAACGGCTTCTCACCCCTATCCAATTTGTGTTTTCCGCGACTTTCATTACGGGCTCGCCGCTTTTTGAGAAATCTTCAGAATCCTTTCCATCAGGAGAATAGATGCTCATAAGGATATTATTTTTATTATCATAATCGAGCACCGGTCCAAGAAAATCTCCCGGAGAGAAAATAACCAGGTCATCGGGAAATGAAAGATCCTTTTTACTGGTATTTAGAATTCTGTATTTAAGATTAAAGGCATCACCATCTTTTGTGAAGCGGTATATTTTTTCAATTTGAAACAGAACCCCGTCACGTTCAAGGGTTGTAAAAAACCGGATACTTCCGTCTTCTTCTTTTTTGTGATCCCAGACTGCTGAATCCAGATCGCTTCCTTTTAAGAATTCTTCATCATTAAAATGAATGGGAAAATCGAGGCCGCCCTTTGCGTTGGGAAATTTCTTATTATTAAGATCTTTGCGATCATGCTTGCTAATATCGGGAACGCATTCAATATTATTCTGTTCAATAAATTTGACCTGCTTCATTGAAGCGCCTTTGTTGGTAAAAACAATATCAAACTTATCTGTTTTGTGCGTAAAATCGGCTTCAGGTATATTTTTTCCGGGTATTGTTGTTTTAGTGATTGTTGTTTTGCGAGTATCTTGTTTTTTTGCGGCTGCGGGTTTTGATGTCTCCTTTGCTGCCTGGGTACCGGAAGTTTCTTCCTGTTTCGCGGGAATCTTCGCCGGCTTTTTAGGGTCTCCCCCAAAGCCAAAGAAGTAAGCCCAACCAACCCAGACCAGTATGGATAATGCAATTGCCAGAACAGTTTTCTTTTCCATTTTTTTCTCCTATAATAAAAACAGACTATTCCCAAAAAAGGAATAATTCCATTTTAGATGTCACTTCAGAAAAATATGCAGCTAACCACACACTTTTTCCGGTTACATGTAAGGAAAAGATTACATACAGAAAGGCATTATATTCGAAAGAGAAGATAGGAAAACCGGCAGGTATCCCTGCCGCTCGTTTTATTAAACTTCCTGGTCTACCTGGAAGAAATGAAACGTTTCAGGAACAGGATCATATCCTCCCCTGCTTAAAGGATTGCACCTGACAATCCGCATTACCGCTAAGAAAGTGCCTTTAAACAAACCATGCTTCCGTAATGCCTCTATGGCATATGCCGAGCAGGTCGGATAAAACCTGCAAGACGGCGGCAGCATGGGTGATATAAGAAGCTTATAGGCTTTTATAAAACCAATAACAAGACCCGAGAAAATATTCCCGGTTAACTGTATAAATTTACGGAACAACCTCATTGCACAACTCCCGCTTTGTTCAGCAGATCCAATATTGTATTTTTTGATTGTTCATAACTTATATTCTTAAAATTTCGCGCCGGTTGAAAAACCACGCAAAATCCGTCATTCATTTCATTCAATAACTCATTACAAATTGATCGTATTCTTCGTTTTGCTTTATTTCTTGTGAAAGCGTTGCCATATCTTTTATTAATTGAAATGCCTATTTTAAGTCTTTTGTTATTGGATAATATCATTGAATCTTGATTTAATTTCTTTGACCTGTCATATGTGAGAACAATAATCCGAACTCCCTCTCCCTGTATCCTTTTCCCTTTTTTAAAGACTTCTTGAAATAGATCTCTGCCTTTTAATGAATATAATCTTTTCACCTATCAATTTTTAACGAATATGTCCTACTTGGGTCGCCTTTTCTCGTCGGAAACAGTCAATTTGTGTCTTCCCTTAAGTCTTCTTCTCATTAATACTTTTCGTCCTTCAGGAGTACTCATTCTTGCTCTGAAACCATGTTTTCTGTTTCTCTTAAGTTTGCTGGGCTGAAATGTCCTTATCACTTAGATCACCTCGTTTATATATAAAATTTCATAAAAACTCTACACTAAATAACCTGCGTTGCCGGTTATACCGTCTAAATAAGTAATTATATTTTAATAATGTGATAAACCTTATCACACAATAGACTTCTTAAAAACATAACATAAGAGATAAATCTAAAATTTGACCTGTATTTGTCAATAGAAATTTCTAATATAGGTCAATATCCTAATTTTTGCAGATTCCAGGCTAATTATTGAACTAAAAAATTTATTTTTTGTGTTTGATTTTTCACAAAAAAACAATAATATTGATAACTAATCCTAAACCTGGTGAAAAATAATGCTTAAAATTCTTCATGTAGACAATAGTTCCTTTTTTCGGCATATGTTAAAGGATATTGTAACCACTAAAGGACTTTCCTGTGTTACGGCACAAGATATACCTGCTGCTTTCGAATGTTTACGAAAACATGAAATTGATCTTATTATAACAGCCATTGAACTGAAAGGGGGAGGCGGTGAATATTTTATTGAAAAGCTGAATTCAAGTAAATTTAATGAAATCCCAACAATTGTAATAACCTCGAACGACTCCATTGAAGAGCGAAAAAAAATGTTTTCCCGCGGCGTTATAGACTATATTCCCAAAGATAGCTCATTTGGCGAAAAACTTCTCAGTTTTGTTGATAAATTGACGGAAGAGGACGTTGTTAAAGATAAACTCAAAGAAATGAGAATAGCGGTGTTGGATGACAGCAAAATGGGCCTCGGTATTATCAAAAATATCCTAAATCTGAATGGAATTAAGAATATTGACCTGTACCAGGACCCCGAACACCTTCTTAGAGCAACCAAAAAGTATGATGTATACTTTTTAGACCTGGTGTTGCCAAAAATTTCCGGGGAACAGGTTATTATTGAACTTAGAAAAAAATCGAAGGAAAGTGTTTTAATTGCCATATCTGCCATTGACAATTATAAAGTAATTTCAAATATTTTGCATTCCGGTGCCGATGACTATATCTTAAAACCCTTTAATGCCAGCATCTTCATGGCACGCCTTGCTGCAAATGCCAGAACATTCCTTTTAATAGAAGAAATTGAGAAAAAAAACCTGGAACTTAAGACAATTGCCAGTATTGACGGCCTTACAAAACTATATAATCACAATTATATATTCGAAAAACTGGAAAAAAAGATTGCTGAAGCGAATAAATACCAGGAACAGCTCTCCATAGCCATGTTCTATGTAGATGATTTCAACTCCATCAATGACACTTTCGGCCACCAGGTTGGCGATAAGGTTGTAATAAGTGCCGCAAAAATTATTACAAACTCTTTAAGCAAACTGGATATTTTAGGACGATACGGCGGGGTGATTTTTCTAGCCATATTTCCCGAAACAGATGGAGATGAGGCCTATGATGTCGCGGAAAAGATTAGAAAAAACATTATGAAAATAAAAATAAAAGATCGAAGAATTACCGTTAGTGCCGGAGTTGTGGAATTGGAAAATGAAAATGCCATGCAATTAATCAACAAAGCAGACAAACTTGTATATAAAGCAAAGGAACGGGGAAAAAACCGGGTTGAACAATAGCCCAATAAAACTGCCGGGAACTACTTTCTCAAAATAGTATTGCAAAGAAAATTCATGCGGAATAAGATTGGTACTTGACTCAAAATCATACAAGGAGCTGCTATTGTAATTATGGATGCTTTTTTCAATCCTCAATCCCTGGCAATAATAGGAGCGTCAAACCGGAAATTTAATCTCGGCGCCACAATATGCAGCACGTTAAAGCACCTTAACTTTGACAAACCCATATATACGGTGAATAGAAAAGGTGAAGATGTTCTTGGCTGCAAAGGCTTCACTTCTCTCCATGATATTCCCGGAGAAATCGATCTTGCCATAATAATTGTCCCTGCCCGTGTTGCCCCAAATATCATGGAAGAATGCGGAAAAAAAGGGATCACAAATGTAATAATTGAAACGTCCGAATTTTCCGAAGCCGGAGAAGAAGGGAAACTGCTGCAAGATCAAATCAGCGAAATTGCAATTCAGTATAATATTCGTTTCATTGGGCCAAACTGCCTGGGCGTGTTAAATACTCATAACAACTTTAATTCCTTTTTCGGAGTTAAACCAGGCCTCTACGACAAAATATTCAAACGCCCAGGTACCATTTCCTATGTTATCCAGAGCGGTGTCATTGGTACGATCATTATGGATTCTTTTAACCATGAAGTGGGAAACACGAATAAAATGGTCTGCATTGGCAACAAAGAGGACATTAACGAAGCAGACCTGCTCGATTATTTCAACAAAGACAATACCGAAGTTATTGGCATGTACCTGGAAAGCATAAAAAATTACGACAGGTTTCTTGAAGCAGCCAAAAGATCAACAAAACCGATATTAATATATAAATCAGGACGCACAAGCGCCGGCGCGGAAGCCGCTCTGCACCACACCGCAAGTCCCAGCAGTAATGAAACGCTTTTCGACAAAGAAGGAGCCAATGCCGGTCTCATCCGGGTTAACACCATTACGGAACTTCATTCCATGCCAAAAATATTTACCCGCATGCCTCTTCTCAAAGGAAAGCGAATTGCCATCTTTACAAACTCAGGTGCCTTTGGCGGGATCAGCTCCGACCTTTTAATTGAAACGGGGTTTGAAGTCCCTGCCCTTTCCAAAGAATTACAGGAAAAGCTTATAAATACAGGGCGGCTTTTTAATGCCTCAAATCCCATTGACCTGGGTCCAACCCTGGCGAGGCAAACATTCAGAGATATTTTTAATATACTCCTTTCTTCGGATGAAATCGACGGGCTCCTTGCTATTCCGAATATATGGAAACATACCGTAACGGAAGCGGTTCTTGAGCTTGAAGATATTTGCCGGGAATACGGCAAACCCGCTGCGATTTATATTCCCCATGCGGTTGAAAGAATTCTTACGATTAGAAAAGAATATAATATACCCTCTTTTACTTCAGCGGAAGAAGCCGTCCGGGCATTATCGATATCATACAACTACTACCTGACTAAGAGGAGGAACCATCGTGGCGGAAAAAACGAATAATATTTTTAAAGATAATTCCTTAATGATAATTGTATTTACGGCACTGCTTGCCCAATTAATTGGCCGCGTTTTTGCCTTTGATTTTATAGTGCATCACCATTTTTACATGCTCTGGGTAGTAGTCCGGATAGTTATTCCCTGCTTTGTTCTCTTGATTCTCGCCATTCCTTTTTCCGAATTGGGTTTCCGCAAACCTGAAATCGAAAAAAAAATGGCAAAAGCCTTACTTATTATGGGCGGGATTCTTTTAACTGTATTTATTTTTATACACATTTTTCCCCAATATTTACTGTCATATAGCGGCTCTTTTACTGCCGGGCCTCATTCCCGTCTTTTTAATTTTACCGCTTTTACGTTAACGGCATTCGTTCCATGGGAATTTTTACACCGCTGTTTCCTGTTAATGGGAATAATCTATGTTTTAAATAAACGAAATGAATTACCGCTTCCGGAATCAGAAAAAATTGCAATTGTAATTGTATGGATATTTGAGGTTATTTTTCATTTTGCCAAAGGCGGTTCGCAAATAATGGAAGCTGTCGGCATGCTTGTGTTCTCCCCGATTCTCAGTTACATCACAATCAGGACAAAGAGCGTCTTTACCGGGTTCATTGCTCATTTAATTGTTGAATATCTTTTTATCGCGTCTGTTATTCTACGAGATGCTCTCATGCCAATACGATAAGATCCCGCTATTCAGGTTACAACCGGGGGATCATCATTACAAAGGTTACCCCTTTACCCTTTGCGCTGGTGCACTCTATTTGTCCGCCAAGGGTCTGGGTAACCAGGTTATAAACAATATACATTCCCAATCCGGTCGCGCCCTTTCCACGGGCAGTCGTATGAAAGGGGTCAAAGATCTTTTCCATGGTATCATCA
>JAAENB010001016.1 GCA_024224995.1 bacterium
AGTCACCTGCGTTTTATTCAAAAAAAGTCTGGATAGGTTTTTGAGGTCTTTGAGCGGACTCAGATCACCCACCTGGGTGTTGCTAAAAGAGAGATGGGACAAGTTTTTGAGGTTTTTGAGCGGACTCAGATCACTCACCTGTGTGCTGTCCAAATTGAGATAGGACAGATTTTTGAGGTCTTTGAGCGGACTTAGATCACCCACCTGCGTGTCTCTCAAATGGAGCTTGGACAGGTTTTTGAGGTCTTTGAGAGGACTCAGATCATTCACCTGGGTGCTGCTCAAATAGAGATCGGACAGGTTTTTGAGGTCTTTGAGCGGATTCAAATTTTTGATAGGCGAGTTTATATCAGGGCTAATTTGAGTTAGTATTCGATCCTCTTCGAAATATGTCGCTCCTAAAAATAGATCAGATAGGTTTTTGAGGTCTTTAAGTGGACTCAGATCAGTCACTTCTGTAATTCCAAAATCAAGCCATGAGAGTTTTTTGAGGTCTCTAAGTGGACTCAGATCAGTCACCTGCGTTTTATTCAAAAAAAGTCTGGATAGGTTTTTGAGGTCTTTGAGCGGACTCAGATCACCCACCTGGGTGTTGCTAAAAGAGAGATGGGACAAGTTTTTGAGGTTTTTGAGCGGACTCAGATCACTCACCTG
>JAAENB010001017.1 GCA_024224995.1 bacterium
ATATATAAGCCCATAAATGACTCTGTATGGAATTTGTATACAATTATATATCAATATAATCATTTTTTTTCGGATTGTCAACGAAATTAGATAACTTTTCTTGTAACTTATTATTATTAGCTTTTGAGACAACTTTTTTTAAGTGAAGACTCTTACTGGGAGTTTTTAACCGCGTAAAGGGGGATGTTGCGGAGGGTTGTGTTTTTGTGGGATGCAGCGGAGGGTTGTGTTTTTGTGGGATGCAGCGGAGGGGTGTGTTTTTGTGGGATGTTGCGGAGGGGTGTGCTTTTGGGAGATGCAGCGGAGGGTTGTGCTTTTGGGAGATGTTGCGGAGGGTTGTGTTTTGGGAGATGTTGCGGAGGGTTGTGTTTAGAGACGTTGTAGTGCAACGTCTTTACGGGCTTTTGACTGCGATGGTTTTGTGGGATGTTGCGGAGGGGTGTGTTTTTGGGGGATGCAGCGGAGGGGTGTGCTTTTGGGAGATGCAGCGGAGGGTTGTGTTTAGAGACGTTGCAGTGCAACAGCTTTACGGGCTTTTGGCTGCGATGGGTTTGGGAGATGCAGTGAAAGAGGTGTGGTTTTTTTTCGGTAGACAAGTTGTTAGGCAGCTCAAATCATAGTTATGAGGAGTTGCAATGCAGCGCTTTTGCGGACTTTTTGCTCCATGCGAAAAGTCAGCGCTTAAAAATAATAATATATAGCTATGGGGAATTTATTTTGAGCGATGATAAATTTTTTAACAATAAGTATAAAACCGATTCGTGTCGTTATAAGGATTGGGATTATTGTAAAGCCGGTTATTATTTTATTACCATCAATACTGGTGATGGAGAGCATTTTTTTGGGGAAATTAAAAATAGTGTAATTAACCTGTCCGATATTGGTATGGTTGTTGATAATTGCTGGTCTGCTATTCCTGAACATTTTGAACATACCAATATTGATGAATATATTATTATGCCGGACCATATTCATGGAATTCTTGTCCTTGATGAAATTTCAGCCAATAAGGTCGATGATTCTTATAAGTCCCCTGTCGAACATGCCAGGGCTTTAGAAAAGAACCGGCCTCGTCCGGATTGTGCCAAATCCAGGGAAGTTTCCAAATTTATGTCGGAGATATCCCCTAAAGCGGGTTCGTTATCTACTATTATTCGGTCATTTAAGTCTGCTGTTACCCGGGAATGCGGGGAAAAAGGGTTTTTTTATTTTTCATGGAAAGAGGGATTTTATGACAGGATTATCAGGGATGAGGTTGAGCTTTATGAGGTGAGGAATTATATAAGGATGAATCCTGTCAGGCGCAAGGAGTAGGTGAATGGAGAGTGTCTTCTTAGCCTCATCACAGAACGAGCCCGTAAAGACGTTGCACTGCAACGTCTCTCAGAACCAAAGCCCTTGCTCGGAGCGTCTTTTGTAGAACCAAAACCCTTGCCGGAGTCTTCGTAGAGCCTTTTCACAGAACGAGCCCGTAAAGACGCTGCACTGCAACGTCTCTCAGAACCAAACCCCTTGCCGGAGCTTCTTCTTCGTGGAGTGACCCCCTTGCCCGTAGCGTCTTTTGTAGAACAAACCCCTTTAACTACAGGAGTACAGGGCTCTCAAATAAGAATGAAATCAAAATTTTTTTGAGGGTTGAAAATTTATAAGGCTTGGCAATATATTCATCAAATCCTTCACGCAGGAAATTTTTTCGAGCGCTTTTATGAGCATAGCCGGTAACAGCAATAACCGGAGTTTCCCGGGAAATTTTTTTGATCTCCTGCATAGTCTCAATCCCGTCCATGCCCGGTAGTTGAATATCCATAAGAACAGCATCATATTTTTTATCTCTGAAACAGCAGACAGCTTCAATACCATTTGCGGCACAATCAACGGAATAGCCGGTTTTAGTAAGAGTAATATCAAGCATAATTCTATTTACATAGTCATCTTCAACTATAAGTATTTTTTTCATTGAAGTGTACCCTTTAAAAGTAAGTATTTGTACTAAGTATTTGTACTAATATACTAATTTACCCCAGTATCGGCAATAGTCATTTTTATATATCATTGTGGCTGAAAGCGCTAAAAAAATAATAATGTAATCCGGTAGAGTGATGTATTAAAAAAGGATTCCCGGGAAATTTGGATTGATTTTTTTTCCAATCTGTCTAAAATGCGTGAAGCAATGTTGTTATAAGGAAGATAATCCAAAATGAAAGAATATCATAAAATACAG
>JAAENB010001018.1 GCA_024224995.1 bacterium
AACATATAAAGAAATAGTTGATGAGGCGATACGGCTTATTCCTCATTATTGCCCGGAGTGGACAAATCATAATCCAACAGATCCGGGAGTAGCGCTCATTGAGTTATTTGCCTGGATGATAGAGATGGTAATTTACCGTCTTAATAAGGTGCCGGAGAAGAATTATCTTACTCTACTCGACCTTATTGGTCTTTCTTTGTCACCTCCGCAGCCTTCTAAGGTGCTTTTAAGCTTTACCCCGGTAGAACGGTATGAAGGTGAGGTTGTTGTTAAAAAGGGAATTCAGGTCTCTACTGCCAGGTCCGAATCGAGTGACGCGATTGTTTTTGAAACCGAAAAAGATTTAGCAGTAACAAATATTTCTCTTGAAGCCTGCGTGAGTACGGAAGGCGGCCTGGTAACGGACAATGTGGAAATGTCTGAAGACAGCGAGGTGAAAGAGAAGGGATTTGTCCTGTTTTCCGGTAAAGATGAGATTGAGCGGTATATATATTTGAGTGATCCGGCGCTGGCTTTCCTGGCCGACAATAATATTTTGAATATAACGTTTAATAACGCGAATGAAATAAAATCATCAACAGATGAGATTGTAAATTACCTGGAATGGGAATACTGGACAGGTAAAAAATGGACCACCATTGAATATTCACGGGCAGTACCGGGAGTTAAAAAACGTGAGAACGAGATATACTTTTCCGGTCCAATTGACATTGATCTCGCGGAAGTGGAAGGGATTGAAGGCTATTTTTTACGGGCTTCCCTGGTCGCCATTCCCGACAGGGAAATATGTTTTGAGTTGAATGATGTAACAACCAAGTTGTTTTTCCACGGAGAAGGCTTAGGCCCCGACAGTTGTATTTGTAATACAGACAACATGGTTTTTACTCCCATTGATATGAATAAGGATTTTAAACCTTTTCTGGATATACCGAAATATAATGATTCTTTTTATATTTCATCCGAAGAGGTTCTGGCGAAAGAAGATTCGCAAATATTTATAAACTTTCATTTAAGTGACGCGGAAAGTGTTGGAAGCCCGGAACCGACGGAAGACCTGGTTTTGAAGCTTGAATACTGGAACGGCAGAAACTGGCTGGAACTGGGATCTACCACAACTAAAGGGATAAAGGACCCAACAGGGCGGTTTGAATTTACCGATTCCACGAATTCGCTGACGCAGTCGGGAGAAATGAAGTTTACCCGTCCAAAAAATATGGAAGAGGCCGATGTTAATGGCCTGGCAGCCTACTGGGTCCGTGTCCGGATCAGCGCGGGCGACTTTGGGACGGGCGGCCAGTACCGGACAGATGAGAACGGGAACTGGGAATGGGTTTATGACAGACCGGTAAATCCCCCCATCTTGAACAGGATCAGGCTTCGTTACCTGGCAGCGAAAAAACCGGTAAAGAATTTATTATCTTATTATGATTTTGGATATATCGATTTTTCAAAGAAGATTATAGAGAACTACCAGTTCAGTCTTGATGAGGATGATCTGGATAAAATAGAATTTTTTCATGTGTTTAAGATTAATAAAGAAAAGTGCCCAATTACTTACCTGGGATTTAATAAGAAATTTCCCGACAAAATGGGATTATATTTCCGGATAAATGAAAAGAACCGGGTACAGCCCCATAAAAAGAGTGAGTTTCCCGACAGGCTGGGGATTGATGTCTCCAGGAGTAAGCGGCCTATTTCGTTGAAATGGGAATACTGGGACGGGTATAAATGGAACAGCCTCAGTGTCAATGATTACACCGATGATTTTCACGAATCGGGATTTATTGAGTTTACCTGTCCTGAGGATTTGCTCGACAAAAAGGAATTTGGCAAGCGCTTATGCTGGATCAGGCTTATTCTGGAATCGGGGAGCTTTGAGCTAATCCCCAGGATTATGGCAATCGATTTGAATTCGGTTTATGCTTTAAACAACAGAACGTATAACAATGAACTCATGGGGTCCAGTGCCGGAACGCCGTCACAGGAATATTCCTTTTTACATGTTCCGTTATTGCCCGGCGCGGAAATTCTTGTGCGGGAATCTGAAATTCCCCCGGCAGGAGAGCGAGAGCTCATACTCCAGGAGGAAGGCCCCGATGCTATTGAACTAAAGAAAGGGCTTGATGGTAAAGACGAGGTCTGGATCAGGTATCACCGGGTTGAGAACTTTTACGGATCGGGCAGACATTCCAGGCATTACATTCTGGATTATATCGGGAACCGGATCATTTTCGCGGATGGGAAAAAAGGAATCATTCCGCCGCGGATGAAGAATAATATTAAGGCTAAGGTTTATGCCACCGGCGGCGGAACCGTTGGAAACGTGGGCGCTCGAACCGTTAATCTCCTGCGGGAAAATGTGCCGTATGTCGCGGCAGTGGAAAATTACTATCCTGCCGAAGGCGGGGCAGACCTGGAAGATCTCGACAGCCTTAAAGCGCGGGCAACAAATATATTCAAGAATCTTAACAGGGCTGTTACTGCTGAGGATTATGAGTGGCTGGCCAGGGAAGCTTCGTTTTCCGTAGCCAGGTCCAAATGTTTGTCGAAGCCGGGAGTGAATGGAGAAGTGATTGTTCTTGTGGTACCACGGCCCGATTCAAGTGATTTTGATTTAAAGAAAGAGGTCTATCCAACCTCGGAATTATTACGGCGGGTAAAGGAGTTTTTAAATGCCCGGAAACTGGTGGGAACCCAGTTAAAAGTGGAGCCGCCGGTATATATTGCTATCACAATAAATTTAAAACTGGTATTTAAAAAGGAAATATCCGAAGTACAGGTTTTAAAAGATCAGGTTGAGCTGTCGCTGCGCCGATACCTGCATCCCATCACCGGCGGTCCCCAGGGAGAAGGGTGGCCCTTTGGAATGCCGTTAACCAGGAACGAGATAGCCCAGGTTCTGGAAAAAATTGACGGCGTGCATTATATCGAAGAGATCGAAATAATGAATAATGACACCGGGGTTGCTGTTGATAAGCTGGTTCTTGATGAAAGCAGTCTTATATATGTGAAACGAATCAATACTCAGGAAAGGAAGAATCAATTCTAAATGGCGGAACAGGCGTTTATTATATCAAAGATGACGGATCTTTTTGCTGAAAAGCTAGAGGGATTATACGGCTCTGAAGGGAAGCTTGAAGTTGTAACGGAAGAAGATGAATCGAAAGATGTGCCCGACAATGACATGCCAAAGGTGAGAATGGTTCTCCTGGGAGCTGAAGAAAAGATTCTGCATAATATGTTTGAACAGCTGCGGCTTCGAGAGGCCGATGAAAAGGGAAATGTAACCGAATTTTTTGCTAATAAGGCAACACGGATCAATTTGCAGTATATTATTATTCCCTATTGTACCTCAAAGACGGAGACGTACAAGACCCTTGGATTGATAGTAAAACAGATAAAGGATAATCCTTTTCTGGAAGTAGGGGATTACGATTGGGTTGAAAATAACGGGAAACCGGTTATGATAGAAACAGTAAAGGGAATGGATATCGACAAACAGATGCAGATTTTCAGTATGCTGAATATGAAGTATCGGCCGTCATTATTTTATCAATTCCTTGTTGGAATTGATTCCGGAAGGAAAGAAATCTTTAGCCGGGTTACGGAAAGGAAAATTGAAGTTAATAAAGACAGCAGTGTGAATATCCGGAAGGAAAGAAGAAAGTAAGGTATTAACAAGAGAAATAATTTTTTTGTAAAATTATAAAAAGTAAAATAAACTATACTATGTATTCTTTTTAATAAAAGAGGTGCTGAAAAACTAATCACGAAGTTAGAAAGATAGCCGCAAAGAGACCAGGGCACAAATGGAGAGGAGAAACCGTGAAACTGTTTTACTTCTTTGTGTCTTAGTGTCTTTGTGGCAGCTTTTTGGAAAGACAACGTGTTGTATTCGGCCTCTGGTTATTGAGGAATTACAGAAGGAAAAAACAAAAGGAGGAATGATATGCCTAACTATCAAACACCTGGCGTATATGTTGAGGAAATATCGAGTGGTTCCAAACCAATGGATATGGGGGCCACTAATGTTGTTGGTTTTCTCGGCGTTGCCGAAAAAGGGCCTGTTAATGACCCTACCCTTGTAACAAACTGGACACAGTATACAAAATTATTCGGAGGCATGCATACCCAGGGATGGATGGGGCATGCGGTTTACCTCTTCTTCCAGAATGGGGGAACAAAATGTTTTATTAATAACCTGCTAAAGGTTGAACCTCCAAAGGAGGCTCCAAAGCCAGATGCGAAAGCAGACGCTAAGGGCGGACCAGCCGGAGACGCGGCTAAAAAGGCTCCCGTAGTGATTAAGAATCCCGACAATATGACAACCCTTATTATGGGGAAAGATGAAGGTCCGGGAAAAAGAACCGGTCTTTTTGGCTTTGATCCTATTACCGACATTTCGATTATTTGTGCTCCCGGCGTAACTGACGCTGCTGCGCAGGATGCTATTTTATCTCACTGTGAAAAGAACAGGTTTAGAGTAGCTGTTCTGGACGCTCCGGAAACTCTTGAAAAGGGAATTGATACAATTCCAATGCCGCGGGATTCCATGATGGGCGCCTATTATTTTCCATGGGTACAGATGTATGATCCCGAACTTGAAACCGAAGTATATGCTCCCCCAAGTGGAGGAATTGCCGGTGTTTGGGGCCGTGTTGACAGTACCAGGGGAGTTCATAAAGCTCCTGCAAACGAGATTTATCGCGGCGCTGTTGGTCTCAAGTATAGTCTTACTGATGCTGAGCAGGAATTGTTAAATCCAAAGGGAATTAACTGTATCAGGGAATTTGCCGGAAGAGGTATCCGGGTTTGGGGAGCACGAACATTCAGCTCCGATTCCGAATGGAGATATATCAACGTACGTCGTCTTTTCTGTATGGTTGAGAAAGCTATTCAGGATGGAACAAACTGGATCGTGTTTGAGCCCAATACAAGAGATCTATGGAAAAAGATCGTTAGAAATATTACGTCATTTATGCTTCGAATATGGCGGATGGGTGCTCTTTTTGGAGATACTCCGGAAGAAGCCTTCTATGTCCGATGTGATGACGAATTGAATCCACCCGAATCAATTGATGCCGGGTATGTTGTTTGTGAAGTTGCACTGGCACCGGCGAAACCGGCTGAATTTGTTGTTTTCAGAGTTAGCCAGAAAGCAATAGGCGAAGACTAGAATTAAATAGAGTATTAAATTTAATAATAATATTTAGAATATTTAATAAATATTCAATAGGGAGGAATGTATGCCTGAGTTTTTAGATAATGTTCTATCGAGATCGAATTTTAAAGTTGAAATTGAAGGGGCGGATTATGGTAACTTTACATCCGTATCCGGTCTGGGATGTACTGCTGATATGATCGATGATACCGGTGGTACCGATAGTATTGGTAGAAAACTGCCTTCAAAGGTTAAGTATGAAACTGTAAGTATGACACGAAACTGGGATGGTAAAGATACTGCTTTACGGGACTGGTGGGAGCTTGTTGAAACCAGGAAAGTTAAAGCCCGGGGGGACGTGCAGAAGAGTGTTTCTATTATTCTGCTGGACCACTCCGGGAAAGAAGAAATTACCCGAAGAAACCTCATGGGATGTATCCCCTGTGGCTGGAGTATGTCCGATCTTGGGGCTGGTGAGGCTGGTGCTCTTACTGAAACTATTCAGTTAACCTATGACGAAGCTCAGTGGGGCTAAAATTTTAAAAATGTTCTTATCCGGGCCGTTGGTAATTTACCGGCGGCCTGGATAGGTCTTTATTTATAAAATAAAAATAAAAAAGCGATATAATTACTTATGAATTACACTGTACCAGGGGTTTTCATTGAACCGGAACCACAGCGAGTAGAATCGATTAAGATCTCAAAGAGATGTTTAACCGGCTTTATTGGCGTTTCGGAACGGGGACCTATTCATCAGGGAATCAAAATAACCAGTTTTAAGCAATACCAGAGAATTTTTGGCGGTTTTACCGATTATTCCTATCTTGCTCATTCCATATTCGGGTTTTTTAATACGGGTGGGAAAGAATGTATTGTTGTTAGAACTGCGCATATGGATGAAAATGATGAAAAGAACTCCGCCTCAAAATCCTGGATTACGGCAAAGGACATTGATGACGTTCCTTTTTTTGAGATTCAAACACTTTCGGAAGGGACCTGGGGCAACAATATTGAAGTGAAGCTCTGGCATGTTAATACCGACGCGGGATTAGTGGAAAACAGTGACGCAGAGAACCGGACATGGGTTGAAGTGGAGTCTCCGGATGATTATTCCGAAAATGATGTTATTTGCATCAGGGGGCTCTATGAAAAGGAATATCGAACTGTTGCTAAAATTGAGAATAACCGTATTCATTTTAATGCTCCGCTGCTTGAGGAGATTAATTTTGATGAAGAGGATATCTTTTGCGAAAATGTCCGGTTTAACCTGTTATTGATCAATGGAAATTATGTTGAGCAGTATTTTTATTTAACCGCGAATGAGAATGATGATAAATATTTTATCGATGAGGTGAATGCCAAATCGAAAATGGTAGAAGTTCGGGAGATGCAAAAGGGTATGCTTCCCGGTGAAATATATTTTGAAAACCTGAGAAACGGTAGAAACGGGATTTTAAGTCTTACTCCCGGTGACTTTATTGGATATTATAAAGGATTGGACAACAATAAAGGAATTGGTCTTTTTGAAGCCTTTCCTGAAATATCCCTTATCGCGGCTCCTGATGTAGTGCTTTTTGAAGAACTGGTTCACCAGGATAAAACCCAGGGTCATAAAGATATGATCACGGTCCAGAAGGCCATGGTAGACCAATGTGAACGGCTCGACACCCGTTTCGCGATCCTTGATCTTCCCGATATTAAAGATATTATAAAGTTGATGGATTATACCGGGAAATTTGACACACGGCATGCTGCTGTTTATTATCCAAAATTGCAGATTGTTAATCCTGAAGATATGCGGGCTCTCTCAACAGTAATAATACCGCCTTCAGGACATATTGCCGGGGTATATGCCGAATGTGATGAAAAGGATGGAATATTCCGGGCTCCGGCAAATAAATACCTGACCGGTGCTGTTGGATTGACAGCTCAAATAAATGATGATGAATATGAAATAATATATCCCAGGGGAATAAATATTCTTCGAAGTGTTCCCGGCAGGGGAATTAAAGTCTGGGGAGCGCGGACGCTTTCCAGTGATACGGAATGGAAATATATAAATGTACGGAGAACATTCTCGGTCATAAAAAGGGCAATTAAAAACGGTACTGGCTGGGCTGTTTTTGAGCCAAATGACAAGAGTTTGCGTAAACGGATTGTACGCCATGTTTCGGCATTTTTGCTTGACCTCTGGCGAGAGGGATATATGGCTGGAGTTGTTCCTGAAGATGGTTATTTTATCAGGTGTGATGATGAATTGAACCCTGTTGAAAATATTGATGCCGGGATAATTACGGTTGAAATAGGGATTGCCATAGCCAAGCCGGCAGAATACCTCGTAATGAGTATTAAATCGGATTCCGGAAAATCAATGGTTTCCCTTGGAGATTAGAAGGTCATTTCAGTTTTTTATTCCTTGAGTTTAAAAGTATACAGCAGGAATGTGCAGGCAAAAGCATATTTCCTGCACATTCCTGCTGTATGCTTTATGTTGCAGTTATTTTAGTAAAAGGGAGGTAAAATATGCCTGAAACTGCTGACTCCTTTGTCCCTACTTTTTTTAAGATCGAGCTTGAAAATATTGAATGTGGTAAGTTCAAAAGATGCGAAGGTCTTGAAGTAGAGTCATATTTATATGAGATAGAAGAAGGTGGGTTGAATACCCATACTCATAAGTTCGTAGGCAGAACCCGGTTTCCTAATATTGTCCTGGAAAACGGTGTTACTGAAAGTAATGACCTGTTTCAGTGGTACATGGATAATATTAATCCGGATAAGGAAGTGGAACGAAAAGACGGTTCCATTGTTTTATGTGCACCCAGTGGAGAAGAACTGAAAAGGTGGAACTTTTTCAGAGCTCTACCGTGTAAATGGATTGGACCCCAATTGAGTTCTGAGTTGAATGATCCTGCTATTGAACGGATTGAGATAGCTCACGAACGATTGGAAGTCGATGCATCGTAATATTTTTTAAGATTTGTGTTTACTTTTCCTCAATTTTTTTGTATATTAAATAATATACCTGGATATGCTGGTATCTATATTTGTATTATTTGTTCGTGTTGAGGAGAGAGTTTATCTGATTAGGCAAATGGGAGGTTAATATGGCTCTTGAAAAGGCTGTCATAAAAAATCTGGATTCTGATGATGAAATAGAAGTTCTATTTAATCCAAAAGAATATATTATTGAGAAAAAGACTCCCTGGAAAGAGCATGATGTCCAGGGTGCCAATGCTCCCGGGGTTGAATTTACCCTTGGTGAGCGGAAAAGACTGTCAATGGAATTATTTTTTGATACTTCCGACGAAAGGACTGATGTCCGGGAACATACCGACAAAATTGAAGAACTCATGATGGTAAATGCCCAGGAACACCGGCCCCCGCTCTTGCTGTTTATGTGGGGGAGTTTAAAGTTTAAATGTGTTCTGGAAGACCTGGTGCAGCGTTTTACCATGTTTAAAAATGACGGTACCCCGGTCCGGGCCATTCTGAAAGTTCTTTTTAAGGAATATACTACTCCTGCGGAAGACGCGAATAAGACCAAGCGGGAATCTTCGGACCATACAAAACGGCTTGTTTTGCGCGAGGGGGAAACGCTGGCGTCTATGTCTGCCAGAGAGTATGAAGATCCCACAAAATGGAGAGAAATAGCCGACGCGAATAATATTGAAGATCCGCTCAATGTGAGACCGGGTACGATATTACGGCTTCCTCCATTGTTTTAATTTTTTCTATAATTCTAAGCCCCAGTTACAGAAAAGATCATAGCAAGGAGTATTGTTTTGGCAGAGAATAGTGAAAACCAAAGTTCTATGTCTGCGTTCGTTATTGAAGTGGGCGGACAAAGAATTCCGGAAGATATGGCCGTTTGTGTCAAGGAAGTTGAGGTTGTTGAAACCATTGGCAGCCCTTCCTCTTTTGGCATTACTATGGCAAATGAAAATGCCCAATGGTCGGACAGCAATGACCTGTCCGAGGGCGCTGAAGTAAAAGTTTCGCTGGGTCCTAAAGATGATGTTCAGGAATTGATCTCCGGTGAAATTACCGGTCTTTCTCCCAGTTTTAGAAAAAATGCGACCGATATGCTGACTCTCAGAGGGCATAGCCAGCTGCATCGTCTCGACCGGGGTGTCCGTATTGACGCCTACAACGAAAAAACCGATACCGATATTGTTCAGGAAATCGCCGACAGGGCCGGTGTCCAGCTTGATATTGATGAGATTGGCGGTGAGCATAAGTTTACCATGCGCCGTGATCTTTCGGATTATGACTACCTTATGATGATCGCGAATTCTTTTAACTGTAAGGTATGGTTTAAAGACGGTACTATTTATGTTAAAAAAGCCGTGGAAGCTGAAGGTGATGAGGTGGTTATTGAATGGGGTAAAACCCTGATTGAATTTCATCCGCGCCTGGAAACTCAGGGACTTTTAAAAGAAGTTGAAGTCCGTGGATGGGACGCGGCAAACAGTAAGCCTCTTATTGGCAGTGCTTCGGTTGATTCCTTAAGCGAAAAGATCGGTGGTGAAGAGCTGGGCGGTACAACGATCCAGGCTGGCGAGGCAAAAGCAATTTTTGTTGATGACAGCATTCTGGACCAGAATAGCGCCGACAAGGCTGCTGAAGAGATTCTTAAGGATAATTCCATGAATTATATTACCGGTTCCGGTAAGTGCGGCGGAAATCCAAAGATTAAAGCCGGTATGATGATTACGCTAAAAAACCTGGGTGGCAGGTTTTCCGGTGAGTATTTGGTTAAGACCGTAATACACCGGTATTCCTCTATTGGCGGATATAACACATCCTTTGAGGTTATTAGAAATGCAACATAATTGGACAAAGAGGAGGTCATAAATGAGTGTATTTGGCCCCATTGTTGGTAAAATATCAGATAATCAGGATCCCGACAATCTGGGTAGAGTGAAGGTGAAACTGGAGGAGCTGGGTGATGGTATGGAAACCAACTGGATCCCTATTCTTACTCCCTATGGCAATAGTGAATGCGGCGCCTTTTTTCTTCCGGAAGTTGACGATGTTGTTGTTGTCACTTTTATTGGTGACAATCCCGGGAGCGGGATTGTTATTGGCGGTGTCTGGACCGATCAGCAGGTTCCTCCGGAGACCGGTGAAAATTCAGGATCCGATTTAAACAAAGATGGAGAAAATAACCTGCGGTTTATTAAGAGCAGGAGCGGGCACCAGATTATTTTTGATGATAAAGACGGTGAAGAAAAAATTCAGATTCTTGCTTCCGACGGCGCGACCCGGTATGAGTTCCTGGCTGCGGATGAAATGATCAATATTGAAACCGATGTTGACCTGGTTATCTCTGCCAAAGGGAAACTTGCGATTGAAGCTGAAGAAGGCGAGATCGCGTTCGATAAAGGATTTAAAGTAGAGGTCGATGAACTGGCTGTTGAAAGTAAAAGTGCCGCGGTGAAGATCAAGGCAAGCCAGAATATTACGCTTGAAGGAGCTAATATTAAATTGAACTAATCTCTGTTATATGATCCGGTCTCAATAAAAAAAGCGGCGTTTGTGAAACGCCGCTTTTTTTATTGAGTTTGGGGTATATTGTTTGGTAAGCTCGGGAATAAGCCTGATCTTTCCTCCACCCAGTCAATAAAACCTCCTGTTTTGTGCCTGGGCGTCGCCATCCGTGGCTCCTGTTCCGGAAAGATCAGGCTTATTCCCTGACGTTGTTCCTTAGAAGAGATGCCGGTTTATTCCTGATACAGTTTATCTCGAGGGGAGGGAACGTTATTCACCAGGAAAGAGATTATGTTATCGAAAGAGAAGCTTTCCTGTTTTCCGGTGGATAATTTTTTTAGTGAACAGTTCCCTTCGGTGAGTTCGTTTTCGCCAATGACAAGGGCGTAGTGCGCCAGTTCACGGTCGGCTTTTTTGAATTGGGCTTTGAATCCTTTGCCGGAGGGGTCCATGTCTACTGAGAAACCGGCGTTTCTGAGCTGGGACGTGAGCTCTACCGCTTTGGTAAGAGTTTCGCCGCCGGTGTGTACAATGAAGATGTCGAGTCCTCTCGGTTTTATCTCGGTATCTTCAATGAGAAGGAGCATACGCTCAATGCCTGCGGCAAAGCCTACTGCCGGTGTGGGCTTTCCGTCGAATTGCTCTACGAGACGGTCGTAGCGGCCGCCGGCCGCGAAGGCGTTTTGGCCGCCAAGTTTATCCGTGACAAACTCAAACGTTGTTTTGCTGTAGTAATCAAGGCCCCGTACCAGCAGGGGATCTTCGGTGTATGAAATTCCGTCTTTTTCCAGGTAGCTCTTGAGGGTAGTGTGGTGGTCCTTACATTCTTCGCATATGTAGTCGGTAATTATTGGAGCATCCTTTTTAAAAGGGGCGCATGATTTGTTTTTGCAGTCCAGGAGCCGGAGAGCGTTTTTGTCCAGACGTTTTTTGCAGTCGTCGCAGAGCTGGTCTTTTTTCTCAGTGTAATATTTTTTTAATCTCTCTATAAAAACCGGCCTGCATTCGGGACACCCGATTGAGTTAATGAGTAAACGATAATCGCTAATCCCGATCTTTTGAGTGATGCTGTTCATTATTGCGATAACTTCATAATCATAATAGGCATTACTGCTGCCGAAAAATTCGGCTCCAAACTGGTTGAACTGGCGCAGCCTGCCGCGCTGGGGCTTTTCCGCCCTGAACATGGGGCCGCAATAAAAGAGCTTGCACGCTGCCAGCCGGTTGTATTCCCCATTCTCTACATAGGCCCGCACTGCTGAAGCGGTTCCTTCGGGACGGAGCGTCAAATTTCTTCCGCCCCGGTCTTCAAAAGAAAACATCTCTTTTGATACAATATCGGTTTCATCGCCCAGTCCCCGGGCAAAGACTTCGGTAAATTCAAATATGGGTATAATGAGTTCCTTGTAATTATGTATTCGAAAGATTTCTTTTGCGCTGCTTGTTATATGGTTCCATTTTGTCATTTTATCCGGAAAAATATCCTCGATTCCTGGCGGTTTGTTTATCATACTATATCTCCAAATTTCTTTTTAAGTTTCTTTCAAGTTTATCAATATCTTAATTTTTTCATCATTGAGCGCTGTTACGGCGTTTAGAAAACTTTCGAACATCCATGCTCCCGGCCATTTTTTGTGATAAATATGGTCGGATCTTTTTGCCCGGTTGAGAGCCAGCGGTAACGGTATGGGCTCTTTTGGGACCGCGTAGAGCCTGGCCGCGAAGACGGTCATGAGCGGGCCCATATTTCTTTTTATCTCAATTTTGTTAATGACCTTGTTTATGGCCCTGTTATAGGGGTCTCCGCAGCGTTCGCTGGGCGACACGACTAAATATTCACGGCATACAAAAGGACGATCCGCGTAAATGCTGCAGCTCTTATTTTCCAGGAACGGGCATTTTTGATTAAGCGCGAAATATTTCTTGTCGATATCTCTGTAGTCCGCCGGGTTTTTAAGCGCTTCCAGGAGTCCCTGCTCTTCTACTGTTTTAAATATTGCGAAGAATTTTTTTTTCACGGCTTTTTCCCGGGCAGGGGGAAAAGAGGCTACCAGGTCTTTCAGGTAAAAGATCTCGGGTATGGCAACCGGTACCAGCTGGGAACAGCAGTCCCCGCATCCCTTTCCGCAGCTTATGACCTCGTCCCCCGTTTCCAGGGCGACTATTGTGTCAAAGAGCCGGTACAGAGGAGGGAGGAGCTCCGCCGGTGTTATTGGGCTCATGGGGATCGTGAATTCCTGAGTTTTGGCAGGGGTGTCCTGTTTTTCTATTATTATTTCGTATGTTTTGTTCATGGTTTTTATCAAATAATATATTTTTGTGCTACAGTCTCCTGCGCAGGATCGCGTTTTCCGGCATCGGTTTATTTACCCGCAGCAGAGATACTTCTCCGGGCCGGGCCATGTCGACACTTTTGTCTTGTTTGTTCCGGATCTCTTCAATAATATATTTATCATCCTCTATTTTTTCTTGAATGGGAAAAATGGCGTCCACTTCTTCACCTTTATATATCGGGTTAAATGCTTTTATATACGCCTCTTCCGAAGATGAGCCCCGGGTTTCGGTGTATCCCAGGAAAAGGGCTCTTTTTATATAAGGAATTCCCTGGTATCCCATATTGTCGAACTCGTTAAACAGGTCACTGGTGTAGGGACGATGGTTAATAAGATCCAGTTCCTCCACCCAGAAGGGAAGGTGTTCGGCAAAGGCCGGAGTTCCGGCCAGGCGCGCGGCGTGTTTGTATACGCGCGTGGTGTTTGCCGCATGGTATAGTGATTTCATCCGTCCTTCTATTTTGAACGCGTCTACTCCGGCCTCTATATACGCTTCCAGCTTTTCCAGCAAACAGAGGTCTTTGGAAGCCAGTATCTCCGTCCCTTTCGCGTGCTCGATGATATCCAGGTAGCTGCCGGGTCTTTTTTCTTCCACAAGGGAATATCGCCACCTGCACGGGTGGGAGCAATCTCCCTGGTTCGCGTCCCGTCCGGACAAATACCGGGAGAGGAGACAGCGGCCCGAATAGGACATACAGAGAGCTCCATGAGCGAATATCTCTATTTCCACGTCAGTGTTCTCTTTTATTTTTCGAATCTCTTCCAATGACGCTTCTCTTCCCAGTACCACCCGTTTGATTCCCTGGCTGTTCCAGAATTTGATTGCCATATGGTTGAGAGTATTCATCTGGGTAGAAAGATGCAGCTCCGCTGTAACTCCCGCTTCCCGGAGCATGAGTACCATTGCCGGGTCCGAAATCATAATGGCATTAAAATCATAGTCTTTAATTTCAGATATATATTGTTTGGCCTGCGCCAGGTCCGCTTCATGAAGAAATGAATTGAGTAAAAACAGGGTTTTTACGTTATTCTCTTTGCACAGGTCCAGAGCCTGTTCTATATGGTCATGGGAAAAATTTCCCGCCTGGATTCGCAGGTTAAAGTAATCCCCTCCGAAATAGACCGCGTCCGCGCCATAGCGTATGGCAATCCTTAGTTTTTCCAGGTTCCCGGCAGGGGATACAATCTCTATCATTCTTTTTTCCATTTTACCGTCCAATCGGGGTTGCGGGTTTACAGCCTCTGGTTATCAATAAAACCGTTTTGTTCATTTCGCTGGTAAAACCGGACAGCCCTGTTATGTTCACGCAGGCTTTTGGAAAAATAGTGTGAACCGTCATTCCTGGCAACAAAATAGAGATATTCGGTCTCCTTCGGAGAAATAGCAGCACGTAACGCATCTTTACCCGGAGAACAGATCGGGGTGGGGGGCAGGCCCTTTCGTACATAGGTATTATAAGGAGAATCAAAAGCAAGATCCCGGTAGGTTATTCTTCCGGTGAATTTTTTTACCGCGTACCGGACCGTGGGATCACAGTCCATTCTCATGTTTTCTTCGATCCTGTTATGAAATACCGAAGAAACATAGATCCGTTCCGAAGGGATTTGAGCCTCTTTTTCTACGAGAGAGGCCAGGGTAAGTATTTTGTGCCAATCCATGGTAACTCTTTTTTCATGGGGTATGTCGATATTCTTGAGGACTTTTTTCATTTTATTGTGCATACTGCCGATTATATCCCTTGCGTCTGACTCCTCAGGAAAAACATAGGTGTCGGGGAACAGGTAGCCCTCAACCGAAGGGGCGTATATTTTGATCGATTCAAGAAAACTTTTGTTAAACGCGTAATAAAGGAATTTGCCCGGTTTGGTAATCTTGTTTTTTTCCAGCCGCACTGCTACCTGATAAATATTAAATCCTTCGGGAATGGTAATTTCCCTGGTGAGAATTTTGCCGCTGGTTAGCTTTTTGAATATTTCTACTGATGTCATATTGGCAAAGATCCGGTATCTGCCGGTCTTAATATGCTTCTTTCTCATGGGATAGGCAAGGAGCCGGAAAAAGAGCCTGTTTTTAACAAGATTGTTTTTTTTCAGATTATAGGCAACCCGGTTTAAGGTTTCTCCATTCTTAACAGTAAATATTTCTTCCTGCATTAAGGCCGGAGGAGAATTAAGATGGTATGATACCGCCAGGCCAGGTAAGATAGCTGCTATTAGTAATATTATTATTATTTTTTTTAGTTTTTTTATCATTAGTATATACACATTCAAAATTTTGCCAGGCTGATTATTTTGTCCATATTCGGTACCAGCATTTCTTCTTCCAGCCTTCCTCTTATCGCTATACCGCCCATATCATCAAGTATTTTTTTATTGCCCGGGGCATTTTCAGGGAATTCGGAGTATTCTGTCGTAAACAGGGGAATTTCTAACTTGTTTGCCGATTTGGCTGCTTCAAAAACCCCTCCTTCAGCAGGAGCTTCTATAATATAGACTCCATATGAGAGCGCGCAAACGGTTTTATTTCTAATAAAGGCATTATATTTATTTGCTTCTTTGGTGGGATAAAAAGTGGACAGGAATACGATTCTGTCCATATTGAGTACATCTTTAATAAATTCTGGCACAACCAGGTGATCAATTCCGTATGGCAGGACTGCAATGGTATACCCGTTCGTTTCCAGTGCTGCCCGGTGTGCAATGATATCAACACCCGCAGCAAAACCGCTTATGGTGACTACATTGTGCCGTGAGAGTTGTTTTGCTCCCATATAGGATATAAGCTCCCCTTTGCTGCTTACATTTTTATCGCCCAGGATGGCAATACCTTTATTGTTCAACAGCGTTTTATTACCGCAGGTATAGAGGAGCGGCGGATGAGCATTTCCCATTGTTTCTTTGAGCCTGGCTGGATATTCGCTTGAGAAAAAGGGAATAATGTCGATTCCCCTGTCGAGAAGGGTAAAATAATCCTTTTCAACTGTTTGGAGGATCTTTTTTGAGTGTGTTATGGCCTCAAGAACTTTTGAATGAAAATTGAACTCCTGTTCTATCTCATCATCAGTGAGGTCAAATATATCAATAATTGACAGGTTCAGTTCTGCCAGTGCCGTATATACTTCTTTTAAATGTACCGGCCCCATTCCAGGGGACTGTTCCAGTGCTATCCAGAATTTTATATTATTCATAGGGCATTAAATAGTATTATACAATATATTTGTAAAGTAAAAAAACGCAGGCGCAGCTAACGCTGCGCGAAGAAGGGGGGTTAGCGCCGCGTCCCAACGGTTTAATGTAATTGGTAAGCTCGGGAATGAGTCCTGCCTTTCCTCCACCTATGTGAAAATACGTCCTGTATTGCACATAGGCGTCGCCATCGTGGCTCCTGTTCCGGAAAGGCAGGACTCATTCCCTGATATTGTTGTAAAACGCACAAAATGCATTCGGTAAAATGGGAGGAAAACATTATTTGTTGTGACAGTGACACCCTTGCGGGGCGCACCCCCTCTTCAGGAGGTGAGGACTGTTTGAGCAAAGCGAGTTCCGCAGCCTTCTGGAGAGGGGTGCGCCCCGCAATTTCTGAGTACTTACTTACGACAGAATGAAAAAAAATTATTTATTGGTTGAAATAATAGTCTGGAGTGGGGTAAAATGCATTTTAATAAGAATACAAAACAGGAGA
Source organism: bacterium (assembly GCA_024224995.1). The sequence continues at coordinate 16,667 of JAAENB010001018.1, forward strand.
ATTATAATGAAAAGGATATTATTAGTAATAGGAATTATTTTATTTTTAGCAGTTAATTTTAGTTGTAAATGTAAAAAAGAAGCTCCGAAAGATGAGAAATTTCTTCGTACCGGGATAGTTAATTTTTTTAGCGGTGATGTAAAGCTTGAGTCAAAAGGCAAAACCACCGAAGCTACGGTTGGCGCGGTTATTTCCCAGGATATGAAAATAATAACGGCAAAAGACTCCTTTGTTGATATTTACCTGGGAGAGGATGTTCTTAAGGTTCTGGCCGAGTCCGTTGTTGAAATGAAGCAGCTCGTTACCAATTTAAAAGATAATTCCCAGGAAACCAATGTTTTTATAAATAAAGGCAAGGTCTTTACTAAGATTAGCCGAAAACTTGCCAAAGGAGATGCATTCCAGATTTCTTCTCCCACAACCGTTGCCGGGGTCCGGGGAACCGATTTTAGTGTGGAAGAAAAGGACGGCAAAGCAAAGGTTGCCTGTCTTGATGGTAAGATCCGGGTACGAGATGCCGATAAACCCGACTCCGAAGCAGTGGAGCTCAATGCCGGGCAGGAATGTGATATTACCAAAGGGGAAGCATTAAATGTTAGAGATTTATCTGAACTGAACAAAAAGAATCTGCAGAGAATAAAGAGCGAGATCAAGGAAATCCAGCAGGATATTCGAAAACAATTCGAGGAAGAAAGAGAACAGATTCGAAAACAGGTTGTTGAACAAAAAGAAAAGAATAAAACCATGGTAGAAGAACAGAAGGCCGTAGATAAGGAAAATGTAGAAAAAATTAAATCGGACAATAAAGAGTTAATGGATGCTGCCAAAGCCGATACTGCCGCAACAAAAGATGAAGCAAAGGAAGCTGTAGGCAAAATCAGGGAAGACCTGGAAAAAGCAGCTATGCCGGATAGAGATGAGGAAGAGAACATAAAACCGGACATGGATGTTAAACCCGATATTAAGAAGTTTAAGCCGGATGTAAATGTTCCCAAAATAGGGGAATAGTCTTATTTTTAGATAGTTCCCGGTGAATTATTTCCCGGGAACTAAAAATTTATTGACAGTCAAATCGCGATACCATTCATTAAGAGCAGCTGACCCCCACTGAGCGGGAAAAAAATACGTCAGGAACCAGATAGTATTGCGAGCTGCATCTGGCCAGGAAGTATCCCCCTCTTCTAAATGTGAGGACTGTTTGAGCAAAGCGAGTTCCGCAGCATTTAGAAGAGGGGGATACTTCCTGGCCCGCGCACAAGTAAAATTTAGTTCCTTAAGAGAGTATTTACTCATATAAAACCGGACAAACCGGATTAATAAATATGAAATTGAAGATATATGGATTTAAATAAACTAGTTAATGATTTTGATTCAGCCCTGGAAAAGTTGAGAGAGCTGAATCCCTATCTTAAAGCAAAACAAAGTGCCAATCGCCGCATCATTTCTGCTGAGCGACCCCATAAATTACAAAAAGTCCTTGTAGCCAACCGGGCCGAAATAGCCCGGCGGTTTTTTTTGGCATTACACGAGGAGTCCATTCATTCTGTAGCGGTTGTAACAGAGGAAGACAATGGGCAGTCCTGGTATGAATTTGCCGATGAGGTTGTCTTTATTGGGGATAAGGATAATTATAACAATATGCAGGTTCTCCTTGCCGCGGTTGTCCTGGTAAAGGCAAACGCCATATATACCGGTTATGGTTTTGTTTCCGAAAATGCCCAATTTGTGAACATTCTTAAAATAATCTCATCGTTATATAACCATGAGATTATATTCATGGGACCTCATTTTGAGACCATGCGTATTGTGGGAGACAAGAGCTGCGCGCGTGAACTGGCCCGGGAACATAACATTCCTCTTTTTAAAAGTTCCGGTATTTTTACCAGTCTCGACCGTAAAGCGGTGCTAGAAGAAGCTGATGAAATAGGATACCCGGTTATGGTAAAACCAAGCGCCGGGGGCGCTAAGGGAATGTTCCCGGCTCGTACGGAATCGGAACTGGAAGATGCTATTAAGTCGAGCTGGAGTATTGGTACCGAACTGTATGGGAACGGGAGTTTTTATCTTGAGAAATATATTAAAAACCCCATACATATGGAAGTGCAGATTTTTAACGGCTGGGCAATAGGAATCCGGAAATGCGCGGTTCAGAGAAGGAACGAGAAAATTATTGAAGAAAGCGGGCATACGTTTTTAAAAGATTACCTTTTTCTTCATCTTCTGGCAGCAGCAGAAAAAATGGCCCTTGTTTCCGGTTACTGCGATGGTTGTGGAGCCGGTACGATTGAATTCCTTATTGATCGTGATACAAATATGTTTGGATTCCGGGAGATGAACACCCGGCTCCAGGTAGAGTATGCTGTTACGGATCAATCTCTTGGAATTGATCTGGCCAAGTGGCAAATCCTCTATTATGATGGCAGAATAAATGATATTGGCAGGCAGGGAGATCTTAAGTACCGTATCGCCGGAAGGAATCATTCCATAGAATGCAGGATATACGCGGAAGATCCGGAGAATGATTATCTTCCTTCTCCGGGAACAATTAAGGAAATGGATCTGCCAACCTTTAACGGGGTACGAAGCGATTTCGGGTTTGGGGAAGGAGATAGTATTCTCCCCATGTACGATCCCATGATCGGTAAGATCATTGTAAACGGTTCAAGCCGGAAAGAAGCATTGATCCGCCTTGAACGGGTGCTGCAGGAGGTATATATAAAAGGGGTAAAAACCAATATCAACCAGCTGCTGCACATTATCCAGCATCCCGATTTTCTTGCAGGCACCTACACGAATAACCTGCTAAGAGATAATGAAATTCCGGCAATTACCAAAAGAAAAAAGAGCGATTACCCCTTTACCGAACGAAGAGTCAATAAACATATTATTTTTGGCGCCTTTACCGAGTATATCCGTTTATTGCACCAGGCAATTAATGAATTTATGGTTCTTATCTCTGTTGATGGGTTCCTGAGCAGTTCTTCCGACTTAGCGGTTCCCTGCCGCTTTACTCTTGAATATGACAATACCAGTTACCTTGTTGAATTTATACAAACATCTTTTGATACCTTTTACGCCTATGTTGATGGGATTTTTAACGGCAAAATGCTGTTAAGTTCATTCAATGACAGGAGTGATGATTTTCTTGTTCTCTCCGGTAACCGTTCATACCGGATCCGGGTAGACCGGCATCTCGCGTATAACATTCTCAGGATGAAAGATGAGACGAATAAAATGCGGTATTACCGCATGACGATTATGCCGGAAGGGCTCGAAGACCAGGAAAAAGAAGGAGTAATCCGGTCTCCGTTCCAGGGCAGTTTTGTATCGTTTTCCAGAGAAGATATCGCCGTAGGGGATATTGTTGAAGCTGGTGAGCCAATGCTTGTACTTTCTTCAATGAAAATGGAAACAACCATCTGTGCCCCGGTTTCGGGAAAAATTTCCTTTATAATAGAAGATGGCGACATGTCCCGGCTCCAGGCTCTGAAAACCAGTGACGGAAGGGTTATTGGCAAAAGTATACAGGAAGGAACATTACTGGTTAAGATTGAAAGTACTCCGGACGGGGAACAAGAGCCGGGAAAGGAAAACCGGGAGACTGCTGTTCCTCTTCACCCGTCAGCACATACTCTTTTTGATATTTTATTCCGGGAAGATTTTGAGTTCCTGGTTATGGGTGACATTGACCGGCAGCGGAAACTTATTGGAGACTTGCTGCTTGCGTCATTTTTGGGCTTTATTCAACAACCGAATATCATAAAAAAAATAAAAAAACTCCTGGACCGGATTCCTCTTGAGAGGTGGAAAGAACTCATTACGGAACCGGTTATTGACCTTATTATTGTTCTCATCACTCATTACATAAATATACGGAGACTCTTTTCTCCGGAAATCTCAGAAGCAGGGATATCATTTCCCGAAGAACTTGATCAATATATTGCCCGGTGGCAGAATTCGGATATTACGCTTTCGCCCGGATTTAGTGAACTTATAAAGGCACTGCTTGCGACCTATGGGGTACATGAAAACCTTACCAGGCCGGAAGTTGAAAAAGTATTAATGCAGCACATGTTTTTTCTTTTTAAAATTTCGTACCAGTTTTCCCTGGAACACGCGGAAATCATTAAAAATATCGTATATATTATTCCCCGGATTCATCCCCCCGCAGTTAAGCTTTTCAGCACCCTGAAAGAACTGTTGAAATTTGAACAGTCGGAACTGGATGATTCTCTTGGTAAGTTTATCAAAAAAATTATTTCCCGGCATCTGCCCGACAGTACAAAATATCTTTATTCTAACTATGAAGGAAGCAGTATCTCTGATGTCATGTACTGCCTGTTTGGTGACCTGGGCAGTGAGAATGAAGAATTTCTTCTTAATATGTGCCGTGAATCGATTGAGAATCCCGGCGAAGCTCTTATCCCGGAAAACAGTACTCCTGCGGTTGCTCAAGAACTGGAAAAAAAACTTGCGGTGCTTCAGAAACGGTATTCCATTAAGCTTCTTTTTTCCCCGCTTCTTGATATTCTTGTGTATCGTCTTGAATCAATTAAGGATAGAAAACGATGTTATATTGCGTTCTCCTTTGTTACCTACGGCGAGGGTGAAGTGAACCGGGAAGAAAGTATTGAAGGAGCTATTGAAAATACTGCTGCCATAGTTTCGGCATACCAGGCTGTTGAAAAATGTGAAAATAACTGGATTGAAATAATACTTACCGGGAAAAAGGTTGTGTTCAGCATCGAAGAGAAAGATATAAAGAACCCCTCTTCTCTCGATTACCCGGAGCTGAAAAGAGTTTGTTCTTCGGCTCTTACTTTTTTCGATGATAGTTTGCAAATAAAAGGTATTCTCGATTGTGAAACCGAAGTGTGTTCCCCCGGTCCCCTGAAACGGAAAAAAATTCTTTTCTACCGGAAGAATGACTCTATTGTCCTGGATCTTCTTCAAGAAACGGAGGAGCGGAATCCTTATTATGCCGCTGAAAATACCGCCGGGCTTAATCAGCGTCTTTTTAATAAGAATAAATGGCCTGTTGATATCTGGGCTGCCGAATGCTTTGATCCCGGATCGTTAAAAGAGATTATGATAGAATCGATAGACGGGACTATTAACCCGGACGAAAGTGAAGGCCCGGACCTGGTTGGCGGTAAAATGCTGCATGGAACTATTGGCGGGGAAGAAGCCTGTTTCTATATGAAAGATTCCAGGATCAACGGCGGAGCTACCGGGAATAAAGAAGGGCTCAAATATACTGCTGCCGCGTATATTTCTTATTTAATGGACTGGCCTTTTTACGTTTGGAACGACAGCGCCGGGGCCAATATAAAAGAAGGGGTTGTTTCTCTTAATCGGGGAGCCGAAGGATTTATGCTCAATACCCTGCTTGTGGAACGGGTGACGTACGAAAAATTCAGGAGATATACAACCCACGCAAACGACCCCGTACTTCGTGAATTGTTTCATGAGCTCGATAGTCGATTTTCCTTTCCCGAAAAACCGCTCTCCGCGCGAGGGGAACGCTTCCAGTTTATCGTTGTTGGTATTGGTTCTTCCGCCGGTCTTGATGTTTACGGAGCCAGCCAGGCCGCGATTCAACTGATGCTCGATTCGGAACAGTCCTACCGGGTTCTTACGGGTTCGAACGTTATTAAAACGGTTATTGGGGAACAGATTGAAAATTATGATATTGGCGGAGCCAAAATTCTGGGGCAATGGACCGGTATTGTTGATCTTATTGCTATGGATAAGGTCCATTTAATCTGCTCAGTCCATAAACTGCATCGTTTTTTCTGTACGTCGGCGGCTGCCGGTTTCCGGGAAGGAATACTGCGGAGTTCTACCAGATATGAAGAAGTCGAACAACTCGAAGAAGAACATAATAATCGCGATACGGTCGTTATTAGTGAATCCATTATACGGAATAATGTGGACTATGGGGAATTCTGGACCTTTAAAGACCAGTATTATGCTTCGGGTTCCCTCCTGGGAGGATTCGCAACAATTGGGGGCAGGCGGGTTCTTGTTATGGGAGCTCGTACTCATGCCGGTATCAGGTCGTTCCCTTCTATCGTAAAAGCCCGTGACCTGCTGCGGATCGCGCATAGAACAGTATCGCACCAGGTCTTTATTTTTGGAAAGAAGTGGCAGGAGGTGCCCGATTATCATGAAAATATGAGTATGCGGTCCAGGTACGATCTTATGAATACCATTGGGCAAAATACCGGGATTCGGATACATGTTATTACTGATGTGGAAGGGCTCTCGTATCACGATGTTAACAGCGCAGCGGATGTGATTATTTTTATCAACGATAAGGAAACGTCTCCGTTTCAGACTAAATTTATTGAGAACAATGCTTCGTTTATTGTTGCTTCATTCGAAGAAGCCTTTGACTGCGCGTATGGTATTATTGATTTACTGAATTCCCCGGAAGAGCTGCCGGTGGTTGTTCCCAAAACACCGCCCTCTGTTCCTGAAGAACCGTCTCAACCCTTTGACATGATCGAGTCGGTCATTGAGCCCGTATTCGATGAAGGGTCTTTTGTTGAGTTTTTCCGGGAGATGAATGACCCCATGCAGGGACCAAATTTAATTACCGGGCTTGCCCGGCTCGATGGGACGTGCGTGGGAATTATCGCGGACCAGCCGCTTCAAAAAGGGGGAGGAGCCGACGCCCTGGGTACGGAAAAGTTTCGTTTTTTTACGGAATTTTTAAACGCGAAAAATATTCCCCTGGTAATGTTGTCGAACTCTTCGGGCTTTGTTCCCGGTTCCAACCAGGAACGGTTCAGGATCCAGGCTATTGGCGCCGAGTCCCTGGACGTGAATATTCTTGGGCAAATACCGGTGGTTTCGGTTGTGCTGAACCAGGTCTATGGCGGCAGGCTCATACATGCTTTTAATAAATTCCTGCGGCCGGGAATTGTAAACCTGGCTCTCGATAGAGCTATTATGGCTGTTATTGGTGTTGATGCGGCGTTTGATCTTTTTCATCAAAAAGAATATAACCGGCTTCTCAGTGAAGGGAAAGAGAAAAAAGCAGAGGAACTGCGTACTACGTTTTGTGAGGAATTCCTTGAAAAAGGAAAAGCGGCAAATGATGCCGTTCATACTGATCTCATCGACTGGCTCATTCCCGATGTTGCCGGACTACGCGGGCATATTATCAAAGGCATGAAACTTGCTGTTGAACGATGCCGGGTGTTTACTGCAAATGAAATGAGGATGCTTTAAAGACTACCCATACCGGTTTTCCCGGCAAGAGCTGAAGGCTTTCTGCCGAGTAATGAGTAACATCGCTGGTGAGGGTCATTTCCGCGATATCTACATCGAGATGGACCTTGCCTGGTTCAGTGGACGTTATCATCCGGGTAATAACCCCCTGCAGCGTATTAAGCGCGGATATGTCTTTTGGCTTTTCCAGGGTAATCATAATGTCCGGTGGATTCAGTATTACAACAGCATCTTTTTCCGGAAGGTCGGGAACCCGGATTTGCTGTCCGTCGGAGAGTTCTTTCACCCAGAGGGAATCGGTTTCATAGATCCAGGGACCGTGAATAAGGTTTTCCCTGCCCGAGCCTACGATTTTTCCTTCGTAGAGCTTGCTAATCTCATCGGTAACTTCATTTAACCATATAAGATCGTGGCTTGCGATAAGCAGGGAGGTATTATACTGTTCCCTGAACGTGATTATTGCCTGCTTTATTAATGACGCGCTCAGGGTGTCTACACTGGCTGTTGGTTCGTCGAGCAGCAGAACAGAAGGGGTCAACAGGAAGCGTGAGGCAAGGCTTACCCGCTGGGCTTCCCCTCCCGAAAGTTCGTTCCATTTCCGGTGCGCGAATTGCCCCGGGGAGAGGCCTACTATGTCAAGCGATTCATACACACGCATCCGCATATTGGTTTTGTCTCCCCGTACCTTCAATCCATACGCGATATTTTCATAAACAGACCGTTTTAGCAGTACGGGCTCTTGCAGGAGCAGGGTTACTTTTTTTCTCAGCGGGCCGAGATTGTTTTTGGTTTCCTGTCCGTTGAATAAAATTGTTCCTTTTTCCGGCTGCTCTACAAATGAGAGCAGCTTAAGCAGGGTCGACTTCCCGCACCCGTTAGGACCAACAAAACCCGTTGATGAACCGGGAGCCAGCTCCAGCTCCGGTATATCCAGAACAAGCCGGTTCCCGTAATAATACTTGAGGTCCTTTATTGTGTATAGGGGTGTTGTTGAAGTCATATCATCATTGCCTATCGTTTTCTTTTTATAATAGATAAAAACCAGTTTATGCAAAAAGCCATAAAGATCAGGACCAGGGCCAGGGCGATGCCCATGGCAAACTGGCCTTTTCCTGTTTCAAGGGCTATGGCTGTTGTAATGGTCCTGGTGTGCCATTTTATATTCCCGCCTATCATCATCGATATTCCCACTTCCGAAATGGCTCTGCCGTATGCCGTAACAATGGCCGTAAGGACCGCGTACCGGGCCTCAAGAAGACTGGTTATGGCTACCTGGTGTTGTTGGGCTCCAAGAGTAAGAAGATTTGTTCCTATCCTGGGATCGAGACTCTCTATTGCTGTGGCCGTAAGTGAAATTACTATGGGAGTTACCAGGACCATCTGGGCCAGGGAGGTTCCGGGAATGGTGAACAAAAGACCCAGTTCTCCCAGGGGCCCCATGCTGGAAATAAACGCGTATACAATGAGTCCAACCGCTACCGTGGGCAGGGCAAGCAGGGTGTCTGCCAGGGTCCGGAGGGCTCTTTTGCCCGGGAACTCAAAGTAACCCAGCATAAATCCCGCGGGTATTCCTACAAGGAGACTTCCGCATATTGAAAGGGTAGATATTTTCAGTGTGTTGATTATGGCTGAATAGGTTTCCTGATCTCCGGAAAAAAGCAGTTCCAGCGCGTTAACAAATCCTTCGCTTATATATCCCATAGTTCCTTTTTTTTTGATTTTTTTAAAAAGAATTTCTTAAAGTGTCATTGTCCGAATTATTCATTTAATTGAAACAATTTTTTGTTGTTCAGTATAAAAAGGGCACGGTTTATATCTTCAGAATATTAAAACGATATCAGGGAATTAGTCCCGGCTTTCCGGAACAGGAGCCACGGATGGCGACGCCTATGTGCAATACAGGAAGTATTATCACATAGGTGGAGGAAAGCCGGGACTAATTCCCGAGCGCACCGAATAAATTAAACAGCTCCCGGGTAACGCAGCGCTAGCTGCGCCTCTTACCGCCGATTACCGATAACCCGGCCCCCAGGGGCCACCGATCACCTTATTTCGCGTTAGGCGTAAAAAGCTGTTTGTTCATGAGTCTGAAATCGGCAATGAGTTTTTGTGCTTTTTCAGAGGCAAACCATTTGGTGAGCTTTCCTGCCAGTTCGTATTTTGCCTTTTTGCATTTTGCTTTATTTATGGAAATAATACTGTACTGATTATACAGGGATTTTGCTCCTTCCACCAGGACTACCAGGGGAGGATTGCCTTTATGATTGGCTTCGTACTTAATGAATGTTCCCCGGTCGGCTAAGGTGTAACCCTTTCGTTCGGCAGCCATATTGATGGTGGGAAGCATTCCCTGTCCTGCCTGGAGATACCATTTTTCCTTGTCCGGAACAGTGAAGCCGGCTTCTTTCCAGAGAGATATCTCTTTTTTGTTCGTTCCGGAATTGTCCCCCCGGCTTACGAATGTAATCTTTTTGGCTGCTGTTTCTTTGAAGAAATCAGTTATGGATTTTCCTTTTACACCGGCAGGATCATCTTTCGGGCCGATTATCACAAAGTCATTGTACATGATCTGTGTACGGTCAACTCCATGACCGGCATCAACGAATTTTTTTTCAGCGCCCGGAGCATGGACAAAAAGGATATCAACATCACAATTTTCTCCCAGCTTAAGGGCTTTTCCCGTACCAACGGCAACCCATTTCAGATCAATAAGCAGGTCCGACTTAATGATTGGTTTCAGTTCGTCAAGAAGCCCGGTATTGTCCGTACTTGTTGTTGTGGCCATTTTAAGAGATTCAAGTGTTCCTTTACGGGTACACATTGTTGCGCTGATTGCTCCCGCAAGAACTGCAATACAGAGCACTGAGGCAATTGATTTAATTGGTCGTTTCATAATTGTTTCTCCTGTTGTGTGGGTATCGTATAATTATTGAATATTGGATCATTTGTTCAGTGTTCAAAATTAGTCAACAAAATTAGCAAAATAAGTACCGTGTATTACAAAAAGTTACAAAAAATTACTCTGGTTTACGAAAAATTATTGCGTTTCCAGGGAATCAAAAGAAAGGTGTTCTTAGATAAAATAATTATACGCACTTTTGTGCCTATTCTATGGAGGAATTTCATGATTATGAAGAAAAAGATACTGGTAGTGCTGCCAGTGCTCATGGCTGCCCTGGTTATAAGCGGAAGTCTTATGGCTCAGGATACTACACCGGCTCCCGCTGATGCAGCAGTTGAAGAACCTAAAGAGAAAGATCCCATTGTTAAGGTTTCGGGACTTCTTTATGCTGAGTATAAGTATCAAGCCGAACACGGTGATACCAACGACGGTAAAAACGCTTTTGATTTATCCAGGTTTTACCTGACAGTAAAATCAGATGTTACTAAAAATTGGACCCTCAGGTTTACTTCGGATATAGATGTATTTTCAAATGACAGCTACGAGGTTTTTGCAAAGTATGGGTACATTCAGTATAAAGACAATTTTGGCGCTGTTTCTCTTAAAACGCAGGTTGGCCTGGTGGCAACTCCAATGGCCGGTTTCATGAACAGTGCTATGGACACTGTCTGGATTCGTGGTACCCTTCTTGGTTCTACCGGTGATGTTCTGAGCGGTTCAATCGATTCAACTGCTGACCTGGGAGTAAAAGTTGACGTGAGTATCATGAAAGTGCTAACACTGACCGGGATGGTTTGTAATGGTGAAGGATATAAAAAAGTTACTCTTAGTGATCAGGGAAAAGCATTTTATGGAATGGCTTTAGTTAATCCCTTTGCTGATTTGTTTCTTTTCGGTTATTTCCAGAGAGATATGGGGGATGATAGTCCTTCAAAAAATTACAACCAGTATTATGGCGGCGGTGCCGCGTGGAAGAGCGGTCTTATCAAAGCAGGGGCTAATATTTCAATGAGTACTATTGTTGCTGCTGATGTTGAAAGAAGTTCCGGTATGCTTATTGACGGCTGGCTCCATATGAATCTTGATTCGGCAATTGGTCTTCCCATACTTATATATGGCAGATGCGCCTATGGCAAAGATGATAAAAGAGCTGCAGATAAAAAGAATACTCTTATTGGCGGTGGAATTGGGTACAAATTCAATAAATACATCCGTACCCTGGCTATAGTGGACTACCTGATGAAAGAAGATTCATACAATGATAAAGTTTTCTACGTCAAAGCCGAAGGTAATTTCTAAGTTTTTTTATTATCACAACGAGGTTTATAAATGAAGAAGATTAATATTCAAAAAGGTTTGGCCCTGTGCGGCATGGCTCTTTTGGTTAGTCTCATGCTTGCTGCCGCGGGGTGTAAAAAACCTGCCAAACAAGAAACGGTAAGTTGTAAAAAAACTTTCGGCACGGGTGCTGCTGTTCTCCGTGTTGCAACGGGCAGCCCCGGTGAACTGGGTATGCTGGAAGCCCTGGCAAATGTTTTTAATAAAGAAAATAAAACATCCCTGTGCTGGGTCAAAGCCGGCTCCGGGAAATCGCTCAAGCTCCTGAAAGGGAAGAAGGTTGACGCGGTTATGGTTCACGCGCCTAAAGGCGAAAAACAGGCCGTAAAAGACGGCTGGGCTATTGAACGGACTCTTCTTGGTTCCAATGAGTTTTATATTGTTGGACCAAAAGACGATCCTGCCGGAATTAAGAGCGCAAAAAGCGCTGCGGAGGCCTACAAAAAAATCGCGGACAAAAAAGCCAATTTTCTGTCCCGGGGCGATAATTCCGGCACAAACAAAAAAGAGCTCGCTATCTGGAAAACGGCTGGTGTATCTCCTTCGGGAGAGTGGTATATTATCACCAAAGCTTTTATGATGGCTACGCTGAAAAAAGCCAATGAAGTAAAAGGCTATTTCATGACCGACAGCAGTACCTGGGTTGCCGGTAAAAAAGCTCTGGATAATCTCGCGGTTCTCTATACCGGGGACCCGTTCCTGGTTAATACCTATCACGCCCTGTGCCAACCTGCGGGCGCTGTTCCCGAAGCTGCAGCTGCGGCTAAATTTGTGAAGTTCCTGGCGTCAAAAGAAGCCCAGGAATTGATCGCTTCGTATGGCAAAGACCTGTATGGCGAGGCAATGTATACTGATGCAGAGTACGCGAAAAAATATGATCATTAATTAAATTCATTCTTGCATCGTACACATCTTTCACGCTCCGGCCAGGGGTTTGGTTCTGAGAGACGTTGCAGTGCAACGCCTTTACTGGCTGGTTTCAGGCCAGGGCTATGGGGATTTCTCATAGCGTGGGGTGCGACCCCTGCGAGGGGCTTCCAGCCCCTCGTTATGATGAAGCTGGCCCTATTTTAAAAGAGTTTCTTGAGAGCAGCTGACCCGGTCTTGCCGGGAAAAATACGGAAGAAACTGTTTAAAAAAAATAGATCTGTATCTGCATGGGCCACCCGGGGGTGAATCCCCGGGCTACATGACTATACCCCTCCGGGGTATTTCTGGTATGGGACCGAACCGCCCGCAGGGCATTGATTGATCATTGGTTGAAGCTAACCCAAGACAGAATAGCCCCAGCGGAGCGACGTATTGTAGCTCGGGGTTTCAACCCCGTGAAACAGAGCATGGCCCCGGTTAAAATCTTCAGGAACAGGCCCAGATTAGATTTAGTTTCTTGAGAGCACCTGCCCCCTATAGGCTATAATTTACAAAAACGTCTCCCCTACGGAAGACGTTGAGAGGTCGTTTTCTCATAGCGAGGTTTTTTTCTACGGTAAACTAAACCCCGCCATAAACCCCCACGCCACATCTGCGATATCAATCGAACCATTATCGTACAGAATATGATCACCGCCGGAAACGGTGCATAGGGAAACCTCAGCCCCGCTCCCGCAGGCCTGGTAGCTTTCACACTCTCCATCCCCATTGGAATAAGTCACCACCGGAGAACCGGAGCAGCTATTAACAGCGGCCCAGTTTTCAAAGCTCTCCCGGACCGACAGGAACTCCGTAAAAAAGAGAGAACCTCCGTTATAATTAATCGTAAGATCGGAAGTGCCGTGGAAGTGGATAACCGGCACCGGCTGTGAAGGAACCGCGTCAGGAACCAGGACCGGCATAGACTTGGGAGAGACTGCCGCGAAAACATGGGCAGCTTCCCGGGCAAGCCGGTGCGCCAGACCCGCGCCATTGGAATGGCCGTGAGCATAGACCCTGCTTAGATCGATATTACACCGGGCCGATACTATATCAACAAGCGAAACAACAAGGCCAACATCATCAAGGCCCTTACTGTTGGCAGGCGGACAGCAAGCCTCACCAGCGTTAAACCCCTGGAAACCCGGAGTTCCATAACCCTGGAGATAAACCAGGACAAACCCTTCTTCATCCGATTTATCAACAAACCCGTCCCGCTTATATTGGGCACTCACACTTTCACTATACCCGTGAAAATTAAAAAGAAGAGGAACCGCTTCAGTGCCCGTATACCCTTCGGGAACATGAACATAAAAATCACGGTCAAGCCCCTCAAAGCCGGTAGTAAGCTTCCAGTTCCCCGGCCCAAGCAAACCGCCCGGGTCATCGCTGAAATCATCACATCCAATAATAAAAAAAACCGATAAACAAATTAAAAAACAAATTAAAGAACGTATCATACAATAACCTCCGAAATACTATTTTATACCGGGAATCCCCCAAAGATCCCGGCAGCCCGCGAGTGAGCACTCACCCATATGAATTCTACACAAAAACAAACCCTCAGTCAAACAAAAACCGTCCGGACGGTGTAAAAAATATTTTCATTAATTTATTGAACACATTTCAACAGCCCCGGCGGAGCTGTTGCTCATTTTTGCATGAGATGGTGGTCCAAATCCTGTTTATGGGTCAGCGGTGTCAAGGTCCATGTTGAAGGTCTGGACGATCTCCGGGTGCGGCTCCTGGAGTCACAGGAAGCGGCTTTTGCCCTTAAAAAATCAGTCAGTCATCCATGCCAAAGAGCTCCCCGCTGCCGGATCGCTTGCTGCCTGCCATCTTCAAATCGCCGCCGCAGGACGGGCAGGATTCAATATCATCCCGTATTGGGTAATCATTGCCGCAGTAGGGGCAGACTTTTGTGATCATCCGCATCTGCAAAGCGGGAAAAATATAACAGGTCCCGTTGTCCCGGGTTTCCTTCTCCGCTGTTTTTGAGGCAATAAGTTCATTCAGCCGGAACTCGACATCAGGAGAATCGCCGAACTCCGCGAGGATCGTGTCTTTCCACAGGATACCGTTATTCTTTGCCGCGAGTTTTAGCATACGCCTGCGCATTCCCGCAGGGCTGGCCTCTATTCCCTGTCGAAAAAACCGTATTCCAAAAATGAGTTCCACCACTCCCGATCCCAACAGGATAATGCCGATAGTTGCCCGTGACGGTACCGATTTTGACGCGATGAGAAACAAGATCCCCAACACCGATGAGAGTATCCCCACTACGGATAACGCTGCTCCCGCTATTACTTTCCCGGTCATTACCACTGCTCCGTTGTTGTTCTATCCAGCTCATCTCCCATTTTAAGAAAAAACTGTTCAATATTGGTATCGGTAAAAACCGATTCAGTGTAGGTTTTAAAAGCTGAGGAGAACTCCACCGGGTGGAGATTGCGCGTTTCTATTTTTATCTCCCCTTCCAGTTTGTTTATATTTCCGGCAAACTCCTTACTAAAACCGGGCACGTCAATTGAGAGTTTCGAAAGTGAGGCGTATTGGTCCTGTGAACCTTTTACCTTTTTTACGCTTTCCCGAAACGCGGTTATTGCTTTTCTTATTCCATTCATCAGTGCCAGGAAGGCGACAGTCTCTTGTACCCCTGCCAGGATACTGCTATAGACCTCGTTCAGTTCCCCTACTTCAATAAGGCTGCCCATGATATCGGCCCTGTCTTCCGCGAAGCGCTCGCCGCAATAGTTGCAGAAAAATTTGTTCTCACTATTGTCCGATTTACATTTCCCGCAGGAGCTTTGTTTTTCCCACTCTACCTTTTTAGTTAAATATTTTTCATCTCCTTTAAGCCGGGCCAGGGTTTCAACAAAAGCCGCTTTTTTCACCAGGATTTCCCGGTTTTCTTTCAGGTTTTTCATTTTTTCCGTTATCATTGAATAATCGACCTGCACACTGTTCCAGTCATCTTTAAGCGTTCCCTCTTCTTCGGAATATTTGTCGAACTTTTCCTGCCACTGTTCCCGTATATCTTCAATCTTTTCAACAAGTTCGTTCCGCAGACCTGTTATTTCATCTTTCATTTTCTGGATCTTTCTCATACGGAAAAAATTCGACACGAATCCAAATCCCGTATTGAGTTCGTCTATTTCCTTGTTATATACGGCGATCTTTTCTTCAAGGTTTGCCACATCGTCTTTAAGCTTCTCCTCTTTATTGTCGAGCCGTATATTATTTCTGCGGATCTTTTTTATATGCTTTAACCTGCCCGTATCCTGATCCGCGAACTCGCTTTTTAATTTTTCTCTTTTCTCGGTCAGTTTTTTATAATTTTCCACAAAGGCTTTATCCTGCTTCTTCACCTCTTCCTTATAGAACCGTTCTACAGCATCGGGAAATTCTCCCGGCGCGGCAAAAAACTTCTCCTGAAGGAATTCTATTTCACTATTCCTGGTTTTAGTTACATTATTTAAATTCCTGTTAAAATACTCCTGCACGTCGTTCAACTTTTTTATAACACTGTCGAGCTGTTTGCCGCCATCATCCAAAAACTCTATCATCGAAGCAAGACTACCCATTTTCTACCCCCTTTACACCCTTCGACTTTATCCGTACGCGCTTCTCCACATTCCAGAGCGCGTTCCTCAGCCGCGGACTCTCTCCGCGAACCGCTTCTATCTCTTCAAAGGAACCGGCCCGTTCCCAGTAAAGCGGGCAGGCTCCGGCGCACAATTCTTTCATATCACACTTCTTACACACCGGCGGAATATACCGTTTTTCCCGCCAGTAACAGGCCGGATCGGAATTCCACACATACTCAAACGAAGATTTCAGCAAACTCCCAATTCCCCGGTCAAAGCTGGAACAGGGCAATATATCTCCCGCGGGATTTACCGAAAGCAGCCCCGATACACAGGCGCATGATTTCGATCCCAGGCCGTAATCTACCGGGTTAAACAGGCAATAGGGTGTGGGAGAATACCAGACAAATTTCACCCCAAGGGTTTCACAGTAATCTATCACCGGCTGCACAATGCTCCCAATAGTGCTGTACCCTATTTTAATATTGTCATTGTCACAGGCTATCCCTGTATTAATTATCATATTCATGGATAGATAGGGCGCGTCGAACTCATCTTTGATAAATTTCACCAGGGGAAAAAGAAAATCCTTATTTTTTTGACAGATCGTTGTATTGGTATGTGTATACACTCCCGCCTCTTTGAGGTTCTTTATTCCCGCTACACAGTCCGCGTGCGCGCTGCTGTTCCCGGTAATTTCATTATGAATGGTTTCATTATGGGATTCCAGGCTCACCTGGGCCGATTTCAGCCCTGCCGCGGAGAGGTCCCGTACCAGTGACACATCGCTGCATCGTATCCCGTTTGTTATAAGGTTTGTTCTCATGCCCAGGCCGTTCGCGTACGCTACCAGCTCCGGTAGATCCTTCCGCAGGGTGGGCTCTCCACCGGTAAATGAGATCGTGGGCACATGAGCATCCCGGTGTATCTTTTGTATTACCTCTTTTACTTCCGCTGTTGCCATTTCCCGGAACTCTTCTCCCCGGTAGGGGCTTGAGGCATAGCAGAAATCGCAGCGGTTCTGGCAGCGGTAGGTGAGCGCTATTTCCGAAAGAACGGGATATTTCACGCTCCCGGGATCATAGGGAATATTTTCTATCATGCAGGCGCTGCCGTAATCCTCCTGCATAATGGCGTTAATACTTCGTACCAGGGCCGTTAGATCACGCGTTACTTGAGCCCGGGGCTCGTTATATTTTTCCGAAAGCAGGACTACTGTTTCATTGGCGGTTTTCCCCTCTTCGTAAAGCATCCCCAGCATTTCAAAGGCGCTATCATTCAGGTGCTGGATCTTGTTTGGCCTGATTATCATGAGCCGGTCTACCTGCCGCAGGTATACCACGTCTTTGGTTGATCCTACGAATGAATCTATGTCATAAAACGGTTGGTTCATAACATCGTCTCCTAAAAGCTCGACACGCATGCCGAGTGGCAGGCTGAGTGGCAGGCGGAGTGGACGCAGGCGGAGTGGCAGGCCGAGTGACAGGCTGAGTGAACGCAGGCTGAGTGGCACGCGGAGTGGCAGGCCGAGTGGCAGGCGGAGTGACAGGCGTCGTAGCTGAACGAGGAGATGTTTTCCGAAAAGTTTTTTACCGATTCTTCCACTTTTTTAAGGTCCGGCGGTGAGAATAGATTTTCAATATTTTCTACAATCTGTGACGATACTCCTTCCACCTGTTCTACTATTCCCTCGGAAAAATCCTGAATACTTTCGCCAATGGACTCCGCTTTTCCGGCTGTTATTGTTTCGTAAAAAACAGCTCCCTCTCCCCGGTCCCTATCTACAATGGCCTGTTCCATAAATTCCCGCACTCCCGTGTCGAACTCATCATTAAGCGCCATCCAGGTATGATGTTCTTCAAAATAGGGCTTTTGTTCATTATACAGACTTCGCTGCTTAAACACGCTCCAATGATCGTCGATCTTTGAGCGGTACACTTCCGCGGTTTTATTAATATCGGTTTTCCAGACCTTGCCCTGCATGGATCGCGATAAGGACTTTACAATCAAGGGAATCTTGTTTTTACTCAGGGTTCCGTCTTTGGCTATGGCATCAAGAAACATCACTTCATAGGGTTTCAGCCCTTCCCTCTCTTTTTCAAGGATCTTTACCTGGAGCGGGTTCCGGTTTATTATATCAATATATTTTTTATTATACAGGCCCATTACCAGGAGCTTTATCGCTTTTGAGGGCTTGTTTAAAAAGACCGCTGCTTCCATTGGCTCAAGATTTTCCGCGCTTCCGCTTGTTTTAAACACCTCTACCTGTATCTCAGGCGCGAGATACTCCACCTTCCGTTCAAATTTCTTTTTAATCCCCGGGTGAAAAGAGAGCAGTTTGAGTAAAATCGCAACCAGTCCCGCAAGGAGATAATAGCAGGCTCGAAAAGGAACAATAAGGGCGTTAAAACTAAAAATATACCCTGAAGTGATACCGAATTTTTTTCGTCCTCCGGGAAAAAATATTTTATTAAACAGGTCTATCTTCATTACAACGCCGATTAAATACGCCAAAAGACCTATTGTGGCTATTTCTATTCCAAGATAAAAAAAGTTTAAAAAGTACCCAATAACAATGTTGAGTACAAGAAAAATAACCACATCTATCGCGAACTCCGCGTCCGTCGAGGAGAGTTCCATCTTTGCCAGGTCCGTAAGCAGGGTTTTTGCCGCGAAGAAGGTGGAGATATCTACCTTCGCGGGTTCTATTGCCACGCCCAGGGGAATTTCCGGGATATAATCGTGTTCCCAGTGGTTTGACTGCGCGGAGATATCAATATAGGGATAAAAAACCTTTTTACTGTTATCATCATAATAATCTCCCTCTTTGCTCATGCGTTGAACAAATTCCCATTGCTCAAAGAGGCCTGTTGTTTCCGGTGTAACAAAAAGAGGGAGTTCTTTATCACCGGGTTTTATATCTCGAAACCCTCTTCTGTATTCTCCCTGAAAGGGAAATAGAAGCTTTACCCT
>JAAENB010001019.1 GCA_024224995.1 bacterium
AAAAGCCGATACAGGAGACGGCGGCGCAATCTTCATCAAAGCAGGCAATTTTTTCAAATCCTCTGATTCTCTGCTTTCAGCCACATCTGCACGGGGCAATGACGGAACTGTCACAATTGATGCCCCGGATACAGAACTCGGTGAATTATCAGTACTTCCCTCAGGATTGCTTGATATATCAGGATGGAATGATGAATGCAATTTTGTCAAAGGCAGGAGCCGATTTGCAGTCAGGGAAAAAGACAATGCCCCGATTTCAGTCAGGGGGCTTCGGTCCGGTATCTGCACAGACGACAATTCCGATTCCCGGACTTCCCCGGATTTTTTCACAGCAGTCAGGGCAGCAGTCGGATATCAGCGTGCCGGTTTTCAGAAAAAAGCACTCGGAATGCTGAATGCTCTCAGTCCTGATGCAGAAAAACTGAATCCCGATGATAAAGCCGAATTCCTGAATATCCTTGCCGACGTGCAGACAGCCAGCGGGCTTTTCCGGAAAGCGGCCGAATCGCTGAAACAAAGCCGGGATTTAAGTTTCAGTTCGGGCAATGTCTGTCTGCAGGCTCAGACCTTTAATCTGGCAGGAAATATTTTTTTTGCAGTCGATTATGAGGATGAAGCCGAAGAAGATTACAAAGCTGCCTTGAAATCAGCCCGGCAGGGCGATTGCCGAAACCTGACAGCACACATCCTGATCAACCTGTCCATGCTGTCCGAATCAGAACCGGAGAACAGATACCCGGACAAAGCTCTTGCTGCTGTCAGAAAACTTCCCCGGTCCCGCAGCCGCACAGCCGGTCTTGTCTCAGTCGCAATCGCAGCCTTGAAAAACAACTCCCCGGAAATTGCCTCCGATGCTCTGACAGAGGCACGGAAAGGCCCTGAAATTCCTTCTCTGTCGCATTATATCCCGGGTTATCTGGGCCAGGCATACGAAAAGAGCGGACACCCCGGAATTGCACTTGATCTGACACAGAGAGCTTTGTTTTATGCAAGCAGCGGCTATCCCGAATCCCGGTATCTGTGGGAATGGCAGCTTGCACGGCTGTATAAACAACAGGGTGATACAGAAAAAGCAATACAGTATTACCGCAAAGCCATAAAAACACTCACCCCGATCAGACACACCCTGTACTCGGATTACAAAATCATAAATATTTTCAGCGGGGAAATCAGACCGGTCTATCTGGGGCTGGCGGACCTGCTGCTGACCCGGGGTGAAATCGCAGAAGCCAGGGATGTGATGGAAACCCTGAAAAAAGCAGAGTTGCAGGAATACTATCTTGACAACTGCGTAACCAAGAAAACCAGGGCCGCGCCCGTGAACCATGCACAGACAGGAACTGCTGTTGTGTATCCTGTAATATTTCCGAAACGACTGTCAGTCATCCTGACACTGCCCTCGGGACTGAAGGAAATATCAGTGGACATTGAATCAGACACCGTGTCCGAAACA
>JAAENB010001020.1 GCA_024224995.1 bacterium
CTGATATTTTTGGAGTTATTATGTTAAAAAAATATAATGGTGTTTAATAATTATTCCATACTGTACTGCGCCTCCGGAAGCTGTAAACAATTTTAACGTTATTTTTTTTTAAAGTTCTATATTGGGCTTGATTCGTCAACAGTTTTCAAAGGGTCCGGTTCTTGATGAGCATTCAACAGCTGTTATTCGCCGCGTGATGAAAAGTTTAAATAATTTTTAAAAAAGGAGTTGCCTTTAGTAGTTGAATATAAAAAATAAAAATCTTTAAAACAAATTAATTTACCAGGAGGATGTTTTATGAAACGAGTTTTGAGTTACCTTTTAATAATTTTATCTATAGTTATGATAATGCCGTTTTTTATTGGCTGCCAGGATGGTTTTAGTGAAGATTCGGGAAAGACCGATGCCCAATGTGCAGCAGAAGATGCAGAGAAATTAGAAGCGACATTACCGGCTGCTTTTTTAACCGGGGGAGATACCAGCATCAATGAAGTCACCAACGACTTGAATCTACCGGCATCGGGAGAAAACGGTTCAACAATTACCTGGGACGCTGCCCTGTTCGGCGGTGCCGATGGTTCGGCAATCATTGCACCCGACGGGACTGTTGCCCGGCCTTCCCCGGAAACCGAAGACATCGAAGTGACCCTTATTGCCACGATTCAAAAAGGAGATTTTGTCAGCAACAGGTCGCCTGTATTCTACTTCACGGTTCTTGCCCAATTATTAGCGAAGCCTGCCTTTAACTTACCGGAAGCCACTTATGATTCCGCTATCGCCGTTACGATCAGCGCTGTACCGGGTGCGACAATTCATTATACAACAGACGGAAATACCCCAACGGTGAATTCGCCTGTCTACTCAGGGGCCATAACTGTTTCCAGGTCCGGCACAGACCCCACAAGCAAGACGATCAAGGCGATTGCCGTTAGTGCAAACAACGCAATTAGCGATGTTGCAAGCGCGACCTATACTATCCGGGGACTCCTTGCAAAGCCGGTCTTTAGCAGACCCGGAGGGGATTATAACCTGGATATTATGGTTGATATTTCTGCCGCAACAGGAGCAACCATTCATTACACAACAGATGGGACCGATCCTACTACATTCTCTCCCGTCTACTCAGGTTCTATTGCTGTGGGAGGATTTGAAACTTCAACGACGCTCAAGGCGATTGCCGTTAGATATGATACTTTTGAGAGTGATATCACCAGCGCTGTTTATAATATAACGGGAATCGGTAAAGAGATAATAGACAGCGAAGGATATACCTATCGTGTTTGGGTAATCCATGAATCCGGATACAACGGATCTCCCTGTCCTAATCCCGAACCCGGACCGAGTTATCATATCTCTTACGAGGTTATGAACTGGGATCTGGTTGTACTTGATCCCGACGGCAAGGAGATGTATATGATGCCCCCCGCTCATTTTCAATCAGTATATGCCAGTTCCTCCGGGTATGTCAATGTCATTGAAGGCTTTGACCTATCCGTAGACGACGGTGGGGCAAATATCTATGTAACACTCAATCTTCTTACCTATCCGACATATGTGTGTGATCCTCATTATAATCCCACAGAAGTCCCTGCTCAGTCAACTGTACAGCAGTTCATCAAGCAGTATGATGATGGGGACAAAATCTATTATTATAGCTACCAGGGAGATTATGATCTCGGGGGGCAGAATACCTGGTAATCGTTTGTCCCGGAATTGTTAATTTCTGACAGCAACTGTCAGAAATTAGCAGTTGATTACTCCTTAACCAGAGGAGATCTATGCCTGGCAAAAAGGAGCCGGCCCATTCCTCCCACGGGTAAGAGCCGTGAAAAAGACTATTTAATAGAAGAAAACCCTTTTTTTTTGATTGGTACAATGGTATAAAGAAAAATCTTTTGACTAAAGATTTTTTGTATAGTATACTATAGGCCGAAAATCGAAAAAATTTCTGGGAGAGCATATGTTAAGCCTTAATAGAAAATATTCTCGAATTCTATTGCTCTATGCAATAATTGCCTTAACCGCCTTCTCCCTGCCGGTATTTTCCCAGGAGACGCCTGAACCTGAAAAAAAAACTTTATCGGCAGATGAGTTGGAAATTGAGGAACTGAGTTCAATGTCTCTGGACCAGTTAATGAATGTTATTATCGTGACTGCCTCGGCAAAAAAAGAGGCTGCAATAAGCGCTCCGGCGAATATCACTGTTTATACCGGTAAGGAAATGAAAGAGCGGGGTTATAGAACGCTGCGGGATCTCATGAAAGATCTTCCGGGATTATCCATGGTGGGTCAGTTTGACATTAACAACAGCAGCCATCCTGTTATTCGAGGCAGCGACGGCCCCAAACTGTTAAAACTGATGATCAACGGCATGGTAGTTGATAGCCAAAACGGCTATGGTCCTATCCTGGCGGAACGGTATCCCATTGAAGGAATCGACCGGGTTGAATTTATTCTTGGTCCTTATGCCTCTCTTTACGGTCGTAATGCCTATTCCGGTGTTTTAAATATCATCACCAAAAAAGGAAAAGACCTTCAAGGGGGAACCGTAAGCCTCCTTTATGGAAGACACCATCAATTACAGGCAACTGCCATATACGCGAACAAATGGGGAGGCTTTGACTGTTATCTCTCTCTTTTTAAAAACTACAGTAAACAGGGTATAGACCTGGCCGAGGAGTATCCCGAATATTACAGCGTGGAAAATAGAAAGAACGGCACTCTGTGGGGCAGCCCCGTCACCTTTGCCGATGGTGTCTCTACCGATTATGTTCGACCCTGGGACAATAACGAAATCTATTTTCGCGTCTCCCATGATATTGGCATTCAACTTGATTTCCAATATAATCATGCCAAAATTCCTAAAGTAGGTGATTCCTATACTCCGCTCTTCTACGCTTCTCCGGAAGACGCCGAAAACAATGATACGATATTGAATACCAGGCTAAAATACGACTTTTCAATTAAAGATATATTTTCATCAAGCACGAGTATTGTTTTACAGAATTATGATTGTATCGGAAGGAACTATTATCTTGACGGCACAAAGAAATGGTATGCCAATGAGTCACGCGGAATCACGCTTGACGAAAAGCTTCGGTATAAAGTGCTTGACTGGAAGGAGACTTACCGGAACGAGATTTATCTTGGCATTTCCTATGAACTCGTTAAAGACAAACCCCTGGCCTATTCCTGGGGCAGCGAGCCGACCTGGAGTGACGATGATATCAAAATATATAAATTTCTTAACATCACGGTTCAAGACGAAATGAAAATTTTCGACCGGGTAACAATCGTTGGTGGATTAATGTACGAACACAGTAATCTCTACAATGACGTCTTTATTCCCCGCGTTTCATCGGTGGTGAAAATATTTGACCGTACATTCATAAAATTATTATACGGCAAAGGATTTGTCACTCCCGACACCGAGGTTGGTGTTGACCAGGTAGGAATTGGGGAGAATGTGAAAGGGACTACGGGTCTTAATCCTGAGATGATCACTTCCTATGATGTCAACGTGATACACGGGTTTTCCGATTTTATGTGGCTCAATGTGAGCGGCTATTATACCACCGCTGATAATAATATCCAGAAAGTTAATGACTCTTCATTATCGGCTCCTTTTACTTCTACCTGGAAAAATATTGGCGAAAGTACAACCTATGGTACTGATATTACTTTTAACTGGAAGTTTAAAAACCTTTTTAAGATATTTGCCTCTTATTCGTATGTTGACGGTTCTTATGAAAAAGTTGATTCCTCGGGAAGCTTAACAACAGCAAACTACATTCCCCTTACAACCCGTCATCGCGTCAAGGCCGGTCTTAACCTGTTTATCTGGGAAGGCTGGTTTAATCTTTTTATTCTTTATTCATATATCGGCAACAGGTATACCTGGCATGAGTCTGCGGACTCAAACAACTACGCCTACCAGTTCGACACGCCGGGATATAAACTTGACCCCTATCATTTAGTGGATATCAATATCAAGACAACGTCGAACCTGCATAAAAATTTATCGCTTTCTTTTGGCGTGAGGAACCTTTTGGATAAAAAAGCTTTTGACCCGGCTTACAGTGATTTTAGTATTTCCGTGCACGCCCCGCTTAGACGGCGCTACTGGACAGTTCAGGCGGAATTTTCTTTTTAAGCCGGAACCAGCTGTCGGCCGTCCGCGACATGATTAACGATAAAGTAAACTGGGTGAAGCGATCAAATATGCCCTGGATGATTGGCAAAGGCTAATGGGCTTGAACCCTATTGGTATTTGCGATACCTGTTTACCAGCCTCTCGTATTGCACCTCTGAGTTAAAACCGGCCCGAATTTTATTTTCTATTTTCTAAATTTTTTTTGTGCCGAATCGGTAAAAAATGACGCTTATATGTAGGGAATAAAAAAAATTAAGCTCCGTAACCGGAAGAGCAAATTTCCCGGTTATTGGAAAAGCTACCCGGGCCGGGTACACAAACAAACCGGAATTTTCCGGAAAAAACACAAAAAAATAAACAGAGGGATATTTATGTCTAAAAAAATTATTTTTATTTTGATAGCGCTATCAATGCTGTTCGCTGTGTTGATAAACTGCGAGATTGGTAAAACCGGTGACGATACTATTACCGAGATTGATCTGTCTGGCGGGACAGGGGTCCAAAAAGGATACTACTTAAGCTCCACGGTCTGGAGTAACCCGACAGTGTCGGTCTGCTGGGAAAACCCGGACACAAGCAATGACACGGAGAGAGGCTGGGTCAGGAATGCCGTGGAAACAAACTGGGCGGCCCATTCCACGCTTCAATTTACCGGCTGGGGGCAATGCGGCGGAGGCGGAGCGAATATCCGTATTCGCATTGAAGATGTGGGACCTCATACCCACGGCGTTGGAACTATGTTAAATAATAATCCGGATGGTATGAGCTTAAATTTTACTTATGATAATTGGGGCTGCAAGGATGCGGACGGCAACCAGACACCATGTTCCGGTCTTTCCTGGTTTACCGAGACGAGAAGGGAGAATTGGATACGGGCCAATGGCATACATGAATTTGGCCATGCTGTGGGAATAGTTCATGAACAGGCCAGGCCTGAGAATTCCGATGGACACCTTTGCGATGAGTTCCAGGGCGGATCATACAGCAACGAGAGACAAGGGGATGTCATGGTGGGGGATTTTGATACTGATTCCGTTATGAATTACTGCAATGAAGCCAGGTACACCTCCCCTGGTCTTAGTTCCCTGGATATCCTGACAATTCAATATATGTATGGAACTCCTCTCCGTTCCGCTTTTTTCAGGCTCTACAGCAGCAGTAGCGGAGACCATTTCTATACTATCAGCGCGTCTGAAAAAGATAGGGCAGTCAAGTATTTTGGTTACACCTTTGAAGGGGTTGAGGGTTATCTTTATAAGAACCAGGCAAGCATGCCCAACCTTGTGCCTCTCTACAGACTGCACAATGGCAGCGTAGGGGATCATTTTTATACGACCAGCGAGACTGATAAAGATAAAGCCGTCAACCTTTATGGTTACCAGTATGAATATATTGCCGGTTTCGTGTTCACCGGGCCGTGGTTCGACAGGCTTCCTTTATACAGGCTCTACCATAGCGGTACCGGTGACCATTTCTATACAACCAGCTGGGCTGCAAAAGACAGTGCCATTAACGTTTATGGTTACATCGATGAAGGGACTGCCTGTTATGTTGCTGACAACCCTTTATAACAATTACTAAAAGCATATCCCCGGCCCGGGTTATGCTATGTTTTGAATTTTCTTCTTACGGCAAAACCGGATTGTACAATCAGTGCTGCCATTAATGCTGTTTTCAGTTTCAGGACTAAAATAAAATAGCCTAAATTATCTTTTAGCTCCGGCTGTTTTACCAGCAAAGTATCATAGAAATTATATTCAAATGCTTTTTTTAATGGGTTATCTAATTCTATTATTCCGTTGTATAAAAAAGTTATGCCGGTGAATATAAAAAAAACTGCCGCCGCGCAAAAAAGCGGGCGGAACCAGCTCATTCCGTAGTTGGAAGTTAGTTTGTAGAGCTTTTCCCATGAGGGGATGTATTGCGTTTGCTGTTTTTGTTTTGTTCTTAACTCGTTGTAGTGAAAGGCGTCTGCCAGCTGGAAGTTTTTTTTGGACAGGTATTTGTCTTTTAGCTGCCGGTAGAGTTCTTCAATCTTTTTTATATCTTTCGATTGAATCTCATCGTAAAGGATTTTTTTATCGGCCCAGGCGGCGTTGATGAATTCAAAGCAGGACATGTCTGAGGATAAAAAAGAATATTTGCTTAGATTGGAATTTATGAGGTAAATTTTTCCGGAAAAGGTGTTGTTTGAGAAGTCGAGCCATGCGTTGGCGGTGCAGGTGATATCCCTGAACTCGATCTTGTTGTTTATGGTCATGTAGTCGAAGTTTGTTTCTTCAGCGAATTCTACTTGAGAGAAAGAAGCCAGCCCATTGATTGTTGCTTGCGTGAAGAGGGCAGGGCCTTTGAATTTGTTATTATCAAATTTGATTGTTTTATCAATTTTGATTTCGGTAAAGTTGGCCTTTTGTTCGAAATCAGAATCATAAAAAGAAACCTTCCCGGAGAATTGACTCTCAGTAAAATCAGCCTCCCCGAAGAATTGACTCTGTATAAAAGAAGCCTTCCCGGAGAATTGACTCAGTATAAAAGAAACCTTCCCGGAGAATTGACTCAGTATAAAAGAAGTCTCCCCGGAGAATTGACTCTGTACAAAAGAAGCCACCCCGGAAAATTGACTCATACTGAAATCAGCCTCCCCGAAGAATTGACTCCCATAAAAAGAAGCCTCCCCGGAGAATTGACTCCCGGCAAAATTAATATTTTTTTGGAATGTTGCATTGCTGAGAAAAAAATCAGAAAATATCCACCCATTACAATTGATCTCTTTCTCTACCTGGATATCTTCCAATTCAATTGTATCCAAAACAACCGCGTATTCATTCTCATTTATAGTAATATCATCTTTAAGAAAATAATCAATAGCATTATCTTTTATTATATTGTATATTAGGTATTTCTCATCTGAAAACATTCTAAAAGGCAAACTATCAACATATACATAAATACGTTCCTCATCCACAAACTCCGGCACATCCTTTCCCATCTCTTCAATAACGTCTTCATATCGATATATTTTTTCTTCCATAGTGCCTCCTTAATAAACAGGATAAATAATACAATGAGGATGGTATAAAAATCAACACTATTTTAGTGGAGGAGTTATTTTCGCGTTTGTGGGGGATGTTGTCCCGGGTCAACACCACAGAGGGGGAGCCCCAAATAAACACCGTGAGGGCACGGCACGCCGTGCCCGTACACGTACCGAATCCCCTCGCAGGGGTAACACCCCTGACAGAAACCGATCCTTTTCTATAAACAGTTTCTGACCTATTTTTCCCGGCCATCTGGTCCCTGAGCGGCGCCGAAGGGCCGGGTCCGCACTCTCATGAAACTCTTTTTAAAGAGGGCTAGTTTCCCCGGGATTTTGCCCGAGGTCTGTTTTAAGACGTAGCAGTGCAA
>JAAENB010001021.1 GCA_024224995.1 bacterium
CTCCCTTTTATTAATTTGAAATATTTTTTAGGCCCTTATATATAGGACGAATGGGAAAGCCTTTTGATGAAATTTTTTTGGTTTTTTTTTGCATAAAATTGAATTTTTTTCAAAAAAAGCTGTTTTTTGCGGGGTTACGACCTCAGAGCTCTTTATAGGAGCTCTTTCGGAGAGAAAAGACCTCAGAGCTCTTTTGTGGAGCTCTTTTGTGGAGCGGAACCCCAACTGTTGAAAATTGACACTCGTTGTCAGAATTTGACAGTGGAGCCCGCTTTTTCAAAGAGTTGGTTCCGTCCGGGGGTATTATGTTTCATCATTATAGCGGATTTATAGGGGCTTCTTAAGCAAAGATCCTGCTGAAGAAGTCTGTTTTTTCCAAAAAAAATCAATTCAGGATAAATATCAGCATTAATTTATCTTTTTTTCTTACCTGGCATGAATCTTGCAATATAAATTAGCAGGAGGGGAAACCATGAATAACTTGAATATCAAACATATTTTACAATACTCCCGTTGGATTATGCTTTTTTTGCTGATCTGCTCCGGCAGTGCCCTGGCCGATACCGTCTACATGAAGGACGGATCTCGCCTCACCGGAAAGATCGTTAAAGGAAACGGGGCTGTTGTTCTTAAAAACTCATTCGGGGTCTTTACGATCGACGAAAACAATATTATCAAAATTGTTGAAACAGCTGATAAAGAGAAACCGGTTGCCGTTAAAAAAACAGCTCCGAAGAAAAAGACCCGCTATTCTTATAGAAAGAAACGTTTTGCGGATACCAGGCTCTGGACCGGCGGGTGTCTCTCTCTTTCGAGCTCCAATTATCACGCACTGGGGCAGATGGACAACACGCTTCCTTATTTTTTAGCGACCCATCTTTCTTTTGACCAGGGCCTGGACGCAATTACCGGGAAACGGCACTTCTGGATGCCCGGTGTCCGCCTTGATGGCGGGTATATTTATTCCCGGGAAGAAGGAAAAATGATCAGCGGTTTTTTGGGTTCTCTCGGACCTGTCTGGGCGCTGCCCTCTCCCAAAAATGACTGGGGATATTTTGTATTTGGTACCCTGGCTGGAATGGGCTATCTTTCAATTGAAAATGAAATACGGAAGGCCAACAGTCTTACCTTTTCGGGACAGGCCTTTTTCGGCTTTCATTATTCTCTTGAATATGTTACCTTTTTCGCTCACGCGAAATACCTGTTTATCTATGATAAAGATATCGCCTTTCATTCCCTTGGCGGTGAGTTCGGCATTGGGGTAAATGTATGGTGATTACAGAATGAATATAATATTTTTTATTTCTTTTATTTTTATTTTGGCAAGACCGGCTAAATCATTTTTTAAAAGGATGAAGTCTTTGGTCTCCCGGACAATAGTCCCTTTCATAATTTGTCCGTCACGGGTATAAATCTCATAGGTTTTACCGATTCGAGTTGAATTCACCGTGCCCGGGCTTTCCTCAATGGCTGAATCTGCCTTTTGAATGATCCGTTCTATTTTTTTGAGTTCATCGGCGGTAAAAACCGGCGCTGTTTTTTCAATCTTTTCCAGAGCCCTGGTATAGGCATCATCCTGTCCGGAGTCCTTTGCGGCATTGAGCTGCTCATTAACGGCTTCCATTCCCGATAATACATCATCCTTGAGAACACGGTTATTCTTTTGAGAAAGCTCCTTAAGCGTCTCCCCGTTATACGCAAGGGCTCCGGCCATATAGATCCGCCGGTTTGAATACCGGGCATATTCCGATTTGGGATCGCTTGTTATTATCTCCTGAAAGGCCTGGAGTGCCTTATTTTTACTTGCCAGTTCTTCGTAACACCGTCCCTTATAATAATTAATCGTTGACCGCTCTTTCCGTCCGGCGATTTTTTCCACTTTCAAAAAAACATCAAGCGCTTCCCGGTACGCGATAAGGTCGTACAGTTTTTTCCCCTTGTTAATCGAAAGTTTCTCTTCTTTAATAATCCGCTTTATCTCAGTGGTAAACCCTTCAAGGTAGCGGAGGAGTATGGCCGCGGTTATTGCGGCTTTTTCATTTCCATAATCCTTTATTACAAGGGTATAGAGTTCTACTGCCTCATTATAATTCCCCATAATGGAATTGCAATAACCCTGGTGAAGCAGTATCCCGGCAACAACAGAGTTGTCCAGGGTCTCTTGTTCCAGTATCGCTTTATAAATATCAATTGACCGTTTGTAGAACTTGTTCCGTTCATAATAATAGGCGATATCCAGGTTCACCAGAGCCTTCCCCTGTTCAAGGTGACCCACGGGTTCCTTGCCTATGGTAAATCGAAAAAAATTAATAATTGTGATAACCGGCTTCGCAAGCAGACTTTTCTCTTCCGAAGCAGCCGAGCCCCGTTCATATCCGTACGCGAGAATTGAATTGACCCGCATCTCCACCAGGTCGCTATTATTCTGAGAGCATCCTTCTTCATAACTCTTTTTATGGAGCCGGTAATTCATTACCAGGCCAATATGATCCAGCCCGTTTCCGTCCCTGTTCTTTTGCTGCAGGAAGCCCTTGAGTTCGTCAAAATGAATATCCTTAATGGTACTGTTAAGAAGAAACAAAAAAAACAATATAAGAACGGTTATTAGCAAGAATACAATTTCTATTGTATAGGACCGCCAATTTAATTTTGATGTGGGTGACACTACGTGCTCCTATTTAATATCTATTATAATAAGCGTGGTATCGTCTTTCAGGTTTTCCATACTTGAAAAATCGTTCATATCGTCTATGATCGCTTTTAAGATCTGGTCCCCGGAATTATTAAAATTCTTTTTCATGGTTCCCAGAAGCCTGTCATTGCCGAATTCTTCTCCTGATTTATTGGAATGTTCGGTAATCCCATCGGTGTAGAGAATAATCTTATCGCCCGTTTCAAGCTCCGTTGATCTGGTTTCGTACATGTGTCCCATATCGGGTGAAATTCCCACCAGGAACCCGTTTGTATTTAAGAGCCGTATGCCTTTCTTTTTCTTCCGGATAATATACGGCACCACGTGCCCGGCATTACAAAAGGTTATCCTTTTTTTATCATCCAGGATAAGATAAAAGGCGGAAAAATAAAACCCCAGCGCGTTTTTTAATATCGCCGTAATCTCACTATTGACTTTTTTAAAAAGCTCTGCCGGGTCATCAATGACGGGCGCGTGAACCCTGAACTGTTCTTTTACGATCATTGTTAAGAGCGCGGCTGGTACGCCATGTCCCGACGCGTCAACAAGAAGAAATCCGTGGCGGGAGTCGCCAAGATCAAAAATATCATAATAATCGCCGCTGACCCTGGCAAAAGCCTCAAAAAACAGGGAATATTTATAGGAATCCGTCTCTTCCACCCGGGGAAATACGATACTTCTTTGAACATCTCCGGCTATGGAGAGTTCCGTGTCCATCTTTTCGTTATATTGTTTGAGCCTGGTATTATACTCTTCCAGCATTTCAATCTTTTCCTGGATTGATGCTGCCATCCCGTTAAACGCCGTGCCCAGCCTCCCAATCTCATCATCATGTCCAATGTCGGTTCTTACGGTGAGATCTC
This sequence comes from bacterium, assembly GCA_024224995.1. The sequence goes on from JAAENB010001021.1 coordinate 3,556, forward strand.
CTTCGCTGATTTTCATACTGCTGGTAGACAGGGACTTTATTGGCCGGATTATGAGCCTGAACAGGAAAAAACCAAATAGCAGGTGAAAGACCGTTATGAAACCTATCACCACAGTGATTATACGGTATACTGTTGACATCTTTTCATCAAAGTTTTCCATACTCATCTGCAAGGTGAGAATAGTCCCTTTTAGTCTGTATATCTCAAGGGGGATATAAAAACTGATAAGATACAAATCCTTATCAACAATTGAATAATACTTGCTCCCGGCGAATTCCACCCCCGACGGGGCCATTATGCCGTGATTAATATCTTTATCCGAGACCTTAAGCTCCGGGTCCGAGGCATAGAGTTTCTTTCCCTGCTCCGTAAAGATCATTACCCTTTTAATCATCCGGTTATGCTTCATTTTTTGTTTGAATTCCGCGTCTATGGCCGCCAGCACCGCTTTCCGGCTCTTCTTTTGTGAGGCCATTTTTTCCGAAAGCTCATTCAAGGATCCAAGAAGGCTGGCAGTATATTCCGTTATCTGGTATTGGGTATTCTCTCTTATAAGATCTACCTGGTTCTCATAAATAAGTATGGTAAATATGGATATATTAACTATTGCAAGAAAAACATATAAGAGACCAATCTTGGTGCTTATAGACTTGATCTGTATCCGCATGATATAACTCCCCCCCCAAAAAAACAGTTTGAAGTTCGAAGTTTGAAGTTTTCCGACCTGGATTCTTTTAACTTTTAACTTTAAACTTCTTCTTATCCTAACTTCGCTGTCAGGACCTTCTTAACAACCCCGCCGTCGACCTTGCCTTTGAGCTCTTTCATCATGGAGCCCATGACACGGCCAAAATCCTTTTGACTCACTTCTCCCATTTCCGCAAGTTTTGCGCTTATAAAGGCTTCCACATCGGCTTCGGACATCTGTTCCGGCAAATATTCCTGTATTATAACGAGTTCGCTCTCTTCCTGTGCCGCCAGGTCTTCCCGCTCTCCTTTGCGGTATTCCAGGATGGATTCTTTTCTTCTTTTGGCTGCCCGCGATACCACTTCAAGCATCTTTTCGTCCGTGAGATCTTCGCCGGTTTTTGCTTTTTCGTACATAAGATCGGATTTTACCATTTTCAGGGTTCCTGCCTTGTTGGTGTCCCCTGCTTTGATGGCGTCTTTTAAGTGGGAATCAATTGTTTCAAGAAGATTCATGGTTTCGCTCCTTATTGTGGAATGGGTTGTTGAGGGCCAACTCTATAAAGGGGGGTATTACTGTCAATGAATTCTGCGTTCTTTTATTAATTATTGCAGTCTGCCCAAATACCGGGGCGCGGCGCTCGCGCGCCGCGCAAGAGCAGGGGGTTGAGGGGGCTTCGCCCCCTCAACCCCCATTATGCTTAGCGCAGCGTTAGCTGCGCCTCTCCCGGGGGTACGGCTAGTCCCGATTACTTCGGGATAGTGACACCTCTTCATACGGCTGCGGAACTCGCTTCGCTCAAACAGTCCTCACCTTCTGAAGAGGTGTCACTATCCCGATGCAATCGGGACAAATAACGTTAACCACCGGTATTTGAGAAGTTACGAATTAACAAAAAAAGACAAAAAAAAATCCCTCTGGGGAGAGGGAAAAGAGAGTAAAAGGAGTAATTAAGAAGACGTTTTTTGGATTATATTTTTATCAATCCTATGGAATATAAAAGATAACATAACTTGTCTCGTATGTAGGCAAATCAGTTGTATTTGAGTCAGCCATCTCCCAGATATATACAGGATGAGTATACCCGGTCATATCCGCAGGAGAAGTTGTTACATCAAAAAATTCACCTGTTGACTGGTTGTCTGAAAATTCATCTATGTCAATCCTGGTACGGTGTTCACTTTTGAACTCTCCAAAACTGTTGACATCACCAACAATAAAACTATCAACCGGGGTGCCTGAAAGTCTTATTACTGCTCCGTCATCGCTTTCGCCGCTATAATTAGGATGGGTTGCATTTACATAGTAAACCCTGTTGCGGATAGATAAATCAAAGTCTTTAGCTGTTATAACAGTATCCCATTCGTCGAAGGTATTATAAGATGCGCCCCCCCTGACCATAACAACAAAACTTCCATTCAGGAACATTCCGCCTCCCTCGCCATAGGGATCAACTGCGCCGCAATTTACTACTACCTCTTTACTATCGTTCCCGGCCATTACAAGCGTATAATTCGTAAGATTCACATAAGTGTTGCCGGGATTAAAGCCGGTAAAATCGACAGTACTGTTTGCCGTGATGACATGGTTGTCCGTATCTTCTACATTATTAACAGTTATGGTATATGCCTGGCTCAGTGTTTGAGCGCTGGTGGTTAATACCAGGTCTACATTATTGGCGTCAAGCACGGCAGAAAAAACCATAAGGCCGCCGTCTATGCCGTAATTTCCAATAGTTTCCGCTATAGTTTCATCAACTGCTTTACTAAAAGTTATTTTAACCGTAGTACTCGATTCGGCAACTGCTCCGTCAAGTTCCGGCAGGGTAAACCATATTTTCGATACAGTATCCGGATAGTCGATAAAAGGATTCCGGTTTCCCTGTAATTCAAAGATCCGTTCGTTCCGTCGATATTCAGTGAGGTCAACGGGGTCCGCTTCGTGCCATTCCAGCAAGGTTTCCATGTTGCCGTGATAGGGATCGGCGCCGCCGCTGGTGCCTGTTTCCAGTTCCAGGTCGTAGCTATGATCAGTGGCGGCCTCACCTTCGTATCGAGCAGCCATGTAAAAGATCATGCGGGCGATATCGCCTTTAACCGCGTCTCTTGGCTCCCAGGAGGTTGATCCGTTCTTGAAACAGCCCGTAGCAGCACTATCATCAACATATGCGGTTCCGCCATCGTCGAAATAAAGATTGCCCCTGGCGGAGTTTACGCTCCGGTCCGAAGGTCTCAGGTGATGCAGGTCCGTACCGGGACCAGTGTCGGTTCCAAAATCGCCATGATATTTTGCCCAGACGTGTTCCCGGTTCCAGTAGGCGTCATTGTTGGCATCGTCACCCGTAGCCATACTGGTTTTAGGAATGGACCAGCCCGTATGTATTAGAATTACATTATCCGTATTAGAAACATCTTCATCGGTATAAGAAAGATGACTCCAGAGTTCGTCATAAGAAAATTCAGTGTGCCCTTTAATAATATTATGAAAAGCGCTTTTCAGAGGATCTCCCGTTAGCAGGTTTGCTCCCGCGTAATAACTATCTGCCCCAACAGGACCAACAGGGGTCGCCTCTACAGGAGTACCGGTGGTTGGCGCGGTGGCAGTAATGGGAGTAACTTCAAATTTAATATATTTGGTTTCATCCGATGTCGTGAGCACGTAAGCGGAGTCGGTTGCCCCGGCAATGACAGTGTAAGGACCGGCAAGCGCGTCCGCGCGATACCATTGATACGTAGACCCGCTTTCAGGGTTCCCGTTAAGATCACTATAGGTATAATTTCCCGTAAGCATTCTTAACACTTCAGTGGTTCCTGTTATGGATACGGCAAGGGCTTCCGGTGCAGCAGGAGCGTTGCTTGCTGAATTTATCGTAACAGTATAATCAATAGTGCTGTTGTCTGTGGCAACAACAGTATACACAACAGGATTGGTAAAATCACGGGGAGAGCTGTCCTGTCCGGGCTGCGCTTCACCGCTAACCTTAACTACAAACCCGTTAATAGAAAAAGAGGCTGTTAAAGCGGTAACATCAGTATTTTCCGGAACCGTTACTAAAACAGTATAATCTCCATTGTTAATGGAACCGTCCACATCGCTTATTATTGGAAAGGAATTATTCTCAGCCTTAAAAGAGAAAGCAGTAAATTCTTTAACGGAAGAAATACCTGCGGAATCAACAGGGCTCTTCAAATCCTCGGGAACGGTACAGGCGGCAGCCATGATCATGGCAATGAGGAATATGTTTTTGATACTGAATTGTTTCATCTTTATTACTCTCTCTTTTTCTGAGTGTTGGGTACAAAGTTTTAAAATAAGCCCAACTGGGCGGATTAAATACTTTGCTTAAATAAATTACTGAAATTATTCGGTATCGTCAAGAGGGGGCTCTAAAATTAATCCTGACAATTTCGTCTTAAACATTTTCAATTATTTAAACAGATTTTATTTTATAGACATAAACCCATCAAACGTTTAAGACACTTTTTGTCAGGAACTTTTTCACCGGCCCCTGTTGACGTTCGGTATTAATAGTATTAAATTATATAAGGTTAAACATTTTCCGCCCGCACGGGCTTTTTTTGATAATTATAAAAATATAAAAAAAAACATTTTAAAGGGTAAAAGAGTATGAGCAGAAACACAAACAAAAGAAAAAGATCAAATCCCATAACAACGGTTCTCTTCTTATTGATAACAGCCGCGGCAATCATCTCCTGTAATCCGGGTGCCGACTATAGTGATGATGTTGTTGAACTGAGCTTTGATTCATACCAGTCGGAAGAAGCTGTCCTTACCATGATCGACAAGGCCGAAGAGTCAATTTATATTGCTCTGTACGGCTTTGACAATGATTCCATTGCCGAGTCTATGATCCGGGCCAAAAAAAGAGGCGTTACCATTGAAATGGTTACGGAGTACGATTCCGAACATTATTCCAGCTACCAGAGAGTTATTAAAGAAGGAATTCCCGTGAAACTTGCCAACTGCGGCAATTCCGCAGATTACGTATACGACGCCCTTATGCATAATAAATATTTTATTATCGACGGAAAATATATTATAACAGGATCGACCAATTTAACATCAGGGATGTTTATCCATTTTAATAACCTTATTGTTCTTAAAAGCGCCTCCCTTGCTGCTGAATTTAAAAAAGATTTTGATGTTATGAATGCCGGGTACTTTGGCTCTTATAAGACTGCGGGTTACACTGCTGTTCACGGCGGGAACTGGGACGAAACAAGCCATACAATCGGCGATTTCGAGGTCCAGGTATTTTTTACTCCCTATCATACAAGTTTCAGTCCTGCGGTAACTACGGTTTATCCAACGAATTACGCAACAACAGCCTATACTTTTTATAATCACGATGACGGCTATACGGAAAGCACTTCATATTCCGACGCCCGGAATGTAATTATCAAGCTGCTGCAAAACGCTCAGAGTTCCGTGCGCTTCCTGGTTTTCTCTTTTACCGACAGGGTCATTATTGACGAACTGATGAACGCGAAAGACCGGGGCGTGGATGTAAAGATCTGGATGGACCACCTCAGCGCCGAGCAGAGCGATTTTATTAAAGGATCTTACCTGGCTATGGCTGCAAAACTGGGAGATGAGAACGCTAAAAAATGCTGGCGTCCCAATGACGGCCTGCTTCACCATAAAGTCCTTATTGTAGACAACACCATTGTTATTGGTTCGCTCAACTTCAGTAAAAGCGGCGCCATGCGGAATGATGAGAACTTTTTAGTGATCCGGAACGCCGATCCCATTGTGAAAGCATTTAATGAAGAAATGCATAGAATAGATGGCGAGTCACTTCCCATCTCAACAACTCTTTCGAAATAAACAGGTATATGAATATAGATCTCACGAAGTAAAAGGTATTGCAATGAAAATGAAAAATAAAAATAAAACGACAATCAAAAAGACAATCAGCCTGATATTCACTGCCCTGGTCCTTACCCTGGTTACGGTCTCCTGCAGCACTGAGCAATTCAGCCGGCAGGAAGGAGTGGCTCTTTACAAAGGCCAGGATATACTGCTTTCCGAGATCGCGGAAATGGATACTCCCCGGGGAATTCTTCCCGCATCACTGGGCTATTCCGACGCGACAGGCAATATTACTAACGTAACTGAAACCACTACCTATAAAGAATTTTTTGTATTCGACAAAGAAGTATCCTTGATTGTACTATCAACCTATCCCATGTACTTTATCAAGATTGAATCCGAAGACTTTTATTATCATTTAAACAATGAATGTGAGCAGATCAAAGCAGGAAAGCGGGGAACCGACAAAGACCCTCAATCAACTTCCTTCTATAAAGAAGTTGGAAATTACAGTATTGAAATATATTTCAGTCCCGAAGAGATTAAGTATAATAACTCCGAAGGCGGCGATAATGAATACCGTATTTGTATTCTTAATGATAACCTCAGACAGGATCCCTGGAGATTTATTAACGCTGCTAAAAAAAATACCATGTATGTTCCCACCCTGGAACAGACCAAAATCTATGAAGACCTTAATTACGGCTCTTACAAGAACGGTCAAAGCAATGCCGTCTTTACCAAAGCCTCAAGCCTTACGAACGTGAACCCGGTAAATTACACCATTGTTGATACCAATATAGAATTCTCCTTTTTTCTCGGCGAAGACCTGGAAATGACCGATAATCTCACGCCGCCGCCCTATCCCGGTCCTGTTGTTATGGATGACGAGAGCGAACTGACCAGGGATTTTGCCCTTTTCTTTTCGCTTCCCATTGGGGATTCCATGGACAGTACTAAAGATTATTTGAACGATAATGACGGTATCTCCGTTATTATCCGGGGTGATGACCTCTCCAGGATCAAGACCTTTTTGGAATATGAAGGGGTGAGCCACAGCAAAAAATCCGCGGCCAATCCCTGGCTCCTCCTTGAAGATTCGGGCAGCTATACCCTTGACATCAAGTGGTTCGTTGAAAAGGATATCAAACTGTATTACGCTAAAGAATCCTCCACATACGGTGATCCGGAAGCATATGGCGACCCGGTAACACAGGGAACAATGTCAAGCTACTCGCTTCCTATTGACCGGGGATGCAAATACTTTGTAAAACTGACCGACAGCGATGACAATCTTATTGGTGAAGAGAGCATTCTTCTGCCTACCAATGAACTGGCTATAACCGAAGTTATGTATATGGGTACAACGGTAGATAGCAGTGATGAATGGTTTGAAATAAAAAACATTTCCGCCAGGAAAATAGATCTCAGTACCGTTGAATTCTGGTATGAAAATTCCGACAATAACCGGGAAGATCTTGCCCAAAAGTTTGCCCTTTCCGCTGCCTCGTTTGAGCTGCTGCCCGGCGAATATATGGTTATGGCGAAATTTGAAGCCGGTGGTTCGGACGCCACCATATTTGACATACTGGATACTTCCGGTATAAAGATCAAATATAATAACGCTTTGAGTCTTAACAGCAACTATACCCTTGAACTCCGGGACACAAGCGGCAAGGTCATAACCACTGTTTACGAACAGAAGGGTGGAAAAAGTAGAGATTACGATTATAATATCTCCTTATATAAATCAACGATTCTTAACATAAGCGGCGAATGGGAAACCAGCGGGAACGGCTCCGGCGTTTCCATCAATGTCTGTTCCCCGGGATTCGCGGCAGAAGGCGAGTTCTAAAAAGAGCCCGGTTTTCTGTTTTTTATCTTGTAATAAAAATCATTAGCAGTTAAAATATATAAAGAAATACGTTTATTTAAGGAAGTTCACAATGATGTCCAGCACGAAGTTTGTAATAACGATAATCACGGCGCTTGTTCTTTTCGCCGGTTTTATTTCACCGGCCAATGCCCTGGAACTGAATTTTACCACCAATTCCTATACCTTTAATAACGCGGACCTTGAAAACTACAACCAGGCAAAATACGAGGCCAGAAGAGGCTCCAGCTATAATGATACCGACGACCTTTCCACCTTCATCTACGGCCGCCTGGGTCTCACCTACAACCACAAACTAAAAAAATCGGAATTTTTTATCGATGCCTACCATGAATCATTCTGGGGCTCCGACAACTATGAAGGACGGGATAACAAAGGGAACGCTATTATGTTCAGAACTCTCTACTTCACCTATCATCCCACTGAATCCCTGGCAGTCAGCCTGGGCCGCTTTGAATACGGGATTGGCAACGCTGTTACGGAATACTTTTTCCTGGACCTGGTCGATGGTATCCGGGTTGACTATAAATTCACTGATGATATTTCCCTCTCCTTTATGGGTGATGTTATGGGTGTTGGCGCAAAACCCTATGACGCCCAGACATCTTTTACCACTACCAATTGGGCCGGTATGGACAAAGACGATATGCACCTCAAAGACTTTGGCGGTGATGTTATCTCCTTTAGAGGCGGGGTAAACAGCAAAATCTATTTTGCCAATGTTTTTGCCTATGCCCTCAGGTACGGCGCTTCAGAAGACGAAGGTGCCGCGGACATTTCCGAGAGCGGCAACAACGATATTAACAAGGCCGACGGCGATTTCCTGCTTATGGGAGGAGCCAGGCTCCACTTTACCACTCCCTCAAAAAAGACAAAATTGGATCTTACGGGTGCCTACAGCTATGGCAAGGATTACCAGTATTCCACCACTAAAACCTATAATGGTTTTGGCGCTGCCATTAATGGGGAATATAACTCCGAAAACATTTACAGCAGCCTGAGATTTATTGGTGTGAGCCTGGGCTATTTTCACCCCGATTTCTGCTCTATGAATTCCGAATCCATGGGCGGAATGCTCCTTTACAGTTACAAGCGATATCATGCTGCTCCGTATGCCTATTTTTATCACTTCAAGGATTATGCCAAAAGGGATAATATTGCCACTCCTTATGTTGACAGAACGGTTTCAAAGACCTTTGTCAAAGCCTATACCCAGCTCACCCTGGGAAAAGTCTCCATTGATTTCAGTTCCCTTTTCCTTTTCGCGAACGAAAAAATCGCTTCCCCCATATATATGGGCATGGAATACGAACTGGGAGCAGCGCTGGAAGTTGACAATATTACCGTAAACCTCATTGGCGGTATTTTCATTCCCAGCTCTTATTATAAAGACCGCTCTGCCTCAAACCAATATATGCCCGAAGGTACCGACCCCTTTTACGGCGTAAATGCTTCTGTTAATTATAAGCTTGATTTATCCGCTCCTGAAGCGGATGAAGCTCCCGAAGCCGATGAAGCTCCCGAAGCTAAAGAAACCGATTAACATTCCTTTTTGACCAGCCTGTAAAAATAATACTTGCAAATCTATCCACTATTTTACATTTTAGCAAATAACTCTTACACAAGGCGGGATCAATCAGGTGCAGCTTTTCTATTATTCAATGTTTATGGTCACATTAGTGGGACTTTTATTCGGCTCTCATTATTTACGAATGAAAGGCCATAGAGCTCCCTTTATAATGTTCTTTTCATTCCTCTGGATCTTGAGTATTACAGCCGGCCAGCTAAGTTATAAATTACCTCTTGATTTATGGGGTTATTTTACAATAAATCTAAAATATTCTTCATCTATTTATGTCCTCATCTTTTCCTCTATATTACTGGTATATATTTGTGAAGGAGTACAGGCAGCCAGGGATATCATATTTGCTTCAATAGGGATACAGGCAATAACAGTACTATACCACCATTTCCTGGGTTCAGTTACGCTTCCCCTTCTCAGCGCTGAAAAGATGCAGGCAGCAAAATTGATCTTTAAATCCTCATTCCGGCAGCAGATGGTCTCAACTCTAACCACCGTCATTGATCTCTTTTTCGCAGTAACATTTTTTCAACTCCTGGTAAACCGCTTAAAAAAAGTCCCTATGGGTCTGCTTATATACCTGGCGCTGCTGGGCACACTCTACCTGGATTCCCTGCTCTTTCTGGCAGGAACACGGTTCGAGACGTTTTTTTCCGCATTAACTTCTCATCTTATTTTCAAAACTATAATAGTGAGCGCTGTAGCAGTTCCTTTTTCCCTGTACGTAAACCGGTTCAAGGAGCTAGGCGGGCTCGACCTTAACCGGGGGAGCCTGGATATTTTCAAGAAACTGGAAGAAATAAAAGAAGAGCTGTCCGTAGCCTACGAGCATTTACGGGAATACGCCGCAACCCTGGAAAAAAAGGTGCAAGAACGGACACAAAAACTGGAACAATCAAATAAAGACCTGAGAGAAGCGCACAGAATCGCAGCGCAGGATCTTAACATGGCAATCCGTATACAATCAAGGCTCATGCCCAAAGAAAACCCGGACCAGTCGAAGTGGGATATTGCTTTTGAGTTCAAACCCATGGCCGGAGTCTCCGGTGATCTATATGATTTCTATGAAATTGACGGCGTGCTCTATGGAGTTGGACTTTTTGATGTATCGGGTCATGGTATTGCTTCGGGGCTTATTACTGTTATCGCAAAAACCGTAATTTACCATATTTTCAAACAAATGAAGAACAACAGTCTCGATGAAGTAATAAAAAAAATAAACATAGAGCTGCAGCAGGCAATGGGGAATACGGACAACTTCCTTACCGGTGTATTACTACGATTTGATGAAGATTCAATTGAATACGTGAACGCCGGTCACCCGGATATCATCATAAAAAAATCAACAAAGGTCGTTGAAAGAATGACCCGGGATGATATAGACTGGAAAGGATCAATCCTGGGAATTAAAGGGCTGCTTTCCGATTTTTCAACACTCAAATTCAACGCGGAAAAGGGAGATACCATACTCATCTATTCCGATGGCCTGTCCGAAAGCAGGATGCCCAATGGAGAAGAATACTCAGAAGACAGCATTGCGGAATCTCTCAACAATACGCCCGATGGAACGGCCCGGGAAATTCTGGATTCTGTTATGTTTAAATTTTACGACTCTGTAAAAACAGAGAACCTGGATGATGATTTGTCGGTTCTTTTATTGAAAAAAAATTGAGAACCATTAAATACTTGCCAAATTTTATCCCCCTATATATACTATAATTCTATATAACCAATCTTACTTACACAAGGAAGCAGCCCATGAATATACTACGCATAAATCTATTTCTACTGATTTTTCTCCTCACTGCTTGCGGGTCACCGGACAGCACAATCATTCAATTCCCGGAAAATTTATGCGAATCTCCGGGCAGACTGGTGCCAAAGGGAGAGATCCCAACTCCGGAAGACCTGGCAGCTGACGCCTATTGCGCGAAACAGATAATGCAGAGAAAAGCGCCAAATGGGGTAATAACCATATTCGGCAGTTCCCGGGCAAAAGAAGATATGGAGTCGTATAAAATTACCCGGAAATTCGCCAATCTCTGGACAAAAGAGACAAATAAAGCGACAGGAAAAAAGTATCCCATTCTTACGGGCGGCGGCCCCGGGCTTATGGAAGCAGGGAACCGGGGAGCAAAAGAGGCTGGCGGTGAGAGTTTAAGTTTCGCGCTCTATTTTAGAAAAGGGGACGCAACCTATAATAAGTATACAACAGAGGGCTATGTCTTCTCCAGCTTCTCACAAAGAGAAGCAGACATGATAGACTACGCGGCAGGGGTTGTTGTCGTACCCGGAGGAATCGGTACTGAATGGGAACTCTATGAGACCCTGGCCAAGATCCAGACAGGTAAAAAGAAACCCTGCCCGCTTCTCTTACTGGGGAAAAAGCAGCTCTGGGCAACAGTTTTCGCTCGATTAGAGTACTTAAAAAAAATAAAAACCATATCACCGGAGAACATTGATCTGCTCAGGATTGTGGAAACACCTGAAGAGGCAGTTGCCATATTAAAAAAGACTTTAATAAAATAACAGGATGGACCTGGTGCAGCTTCTTTATTTTTCACTATTTATTATCATATTAATGGTACTGATATTCGGTTTTCATTATTTACGAATGAAAACCTATAGAACTCCCTATATAGTGTTATTTTCATTTCTCTGGCTGCTCAGTATGATAACCGGTCATCTTGGTTATAAAATACAGCTCGATCTCTGGGGTTATTTAACATTAAATATCCGGTATTCTTCATCTATTTATGTACTCATCTTTTCCTGCATCTTATTAGTATACGTTTGTGAAGGAGTACGGGCAGGCCGGGATATCATTATTGCTTCAATCGGGATCCAGGCAATAATGGTAATTTGCCAGTATTTCCTGGGGTCTATTACCCTGCCTCTTCTGAGCGATGAAAAGCTTCAGGCAGCTGTACTGGTGTTTGAGCCGTCATTCCGGCGGCAGGTAGTATCAATTTCCAGCACCATTGTTGACCTCTTTTTCGCGGTTACATTCTTTCAATTTCTGGTTAACCGCTTAAAAAAGGTCCCAACAGGTCTGCATATTTACCTGGCGCTCCTGGCCACTCTCTATCTGGATTCCCTGCTCTTTGTTGCAGGAACACGGTTCGATACCTTTCTTCCTACGTTAACCTCTCATCTTATTTATAAAACAGTGATAGTAAGCGCTATAGCAGTCCCTTTTGCCCTGTATGTAAACCGCTTTAAGCAGCGGGGAGGGCTCGACCTTGACCGGGGCAGCCTGGACATTTTTATGAAGCTGGAAAAAATGGAAGAAGAGCTCTCCATAGCCTACCAGCGCTTGCAGGAATACGCGGCAACCCTGGAAGAAAAGGTGCAGGAACGGACAGAGGATCTCCAGTGCGCGAACCGGAAACTGGAACGGTCGAATAAAGAACTGACCGAAGCGCAGCGGGTCGCGGAGCAGGATCTGTGCATGGCAATCAGTGTACAATCGAGGCTCATGCCCAAAGAGAACCCGGACCAGTCGAACTGGGATATTGCTTTTGAGTTCAAACCCATGGCCGGAGTTTCCGGGGATTTGTATGATTTTTATGAAATAGACGGCACGCTCCATGGCGTTGGACTTTTTGACGTTTCGGGTCACGGCATCGCGTCAGGGCTTATTACTGTTATTGCGAAGCCAATTATTTACCGGGCATTTAAGCGAATGAAGAACAACAGGCTCGATGAAGTGATAACAAAAATAAACCTGAAGCTGCAGCAGGCTATGGGGAATACGGACAATTTTCTTACGGGTGTATTATTGCGGTTTAACGAAGATACCATTGAATACGTTAACGCGGCTCACCCGGATATAATCATAAAACGGTCAAACGGCAGCGTAGATAAAATAATCCGGGATGACTTAGAGTGGAAAGGATCGGTCCTGGGAATAGAAGAAATGACTTCCGAATTTAAGACTCTTAAATTCAATACCGGAAAGGGAGATATTGTACTTATTTATTCCGACGGCCTGCCCGAAAGCAGGAACCCCGAAGGAGTAGATTACACTGAAGCCCGCATTGTGGAATCCATCACCAGTGCTCCGGACGGAACGGCCCAGGAGACACTGAATTTTGTTATGAATAACTTTTACGACTTTGTAAAAACAAAAAAATTAGGTGATGATTTGTCGGTCCTGCTGCTTAAAAAAAACCGGTAAAGACACAGAACGAGACAGAGCGAGAGTTATGGACCTGAGCCGTAGAATTATTAATAACAAGTATAAAATTACCGAAAGAATCGCCGAAGGACGCATCAGCACGCTCTACCGCGCTTACGAGATTAGCAATGAGAACAAACCTGTTGCCATTAAAATTCTTAAAAACAATTGTATCTCCCACCGGATTGAAGATATAATACGGTTCAGGTCGGAAGTAGAAAAACTGGCAGGTATTCAACATGAAAACCTTCTTCAAATATATGAGTTTGGCGAAGTAATCGGCTTACACTACATCGCAATGGAATATATGGCGGGTAAAAGTCTCGCGGAGCTGCTCGCGGAAGGAGAGATCCCTCTAAAAAAAAGTATCGATATTATTACCGGGATTTGCCGGGGAATTGAATTGACCCATAAAATGGGAATTATCCACCGCGATCTTAAACCGGAAAATATTATTATTACCGCGAACACGAATATTGTTAAAATAATCGATTTTGGTCTTGCCCGCATAAAAGAATATAATGAAATAGTTGAAACCGGGGAAATTTCAGCCATCTTTGGGTATATTGCTCCTGAACAGAGCGGTATTTTAAAAAGAAATATTGATGAACGGAGCGATCTCTATTCCCTGGGAGTATTATTCTACCGCTTGCTCACGGGGAAACTCCCTTTTACCGGTACTGATATCTGCACAATTATGCACCAGCAAATTGCTCATTCTCCTGACGCTCCCGGTACGGTAAATCCGGAAGTCCCTGAGATCCTGGATAAAATAATCCTGAAACTGCTGGAAAAAGAACCGCATAACCGTTACCAGGGAACCGGGGGACTTCTTTCGGACCTGGGCAAGTATACCAAAGGACAGACTGATTTTATTCCGGGGCTCAATGACCGTTTTCTGAACCGGGGCTACCGCACCAGGCTGGTGGGAAGAACAAAAGAACTGGACGCGCTTAAAGAGCTGTTTCACCGGACCAGGCAGGACAAGGGCGGCGCCTGCTTCATCAGCGGAGAAACAGGCGCGGGAAAATCAAGGTTGATAGAAGAATTCAGAGACTATGTCTGTTTAAACGAAGGGCTTTTAATAGAAGGAAGCTGTTTTGCTTCCGGCCATACCACTCCCTACCTGCCCTTTAAAGTGCTCCTTGATTCCTATTTGAAACAATACGCCACCTATTCCGATTCCAGGCAGGAAGAAATTTCAAAACAACTCTGGAAAGAGTTTAAAGAATTAGGGGAGATAATCATTCGCCTCAATCCCATGATGAAGAAGATCCTGGGCGTTTGCAGGGAACTTCCCCCGCTTCATCCCAACAAGGAAACAAACCGCTTTCACATGGTGATAGAGCGGTTTTTTACCAGGCTCAGCGAACTTGAAAAAGGACTGATTATTGTAATAGAGGATTTGCACTGGTCGGACCCGGGAAGCATAAATCTTTTAAACGGGCTTATCGAGAATATCAAAACACTTCCCCTGGTTATTGCGGGTACCTACAATAAGCGGACACTATCCCATGAAGATATCCTGAATCTCCATACCGGTGACCAGTTTGTGAGGGAACTGGATCTTGATCTTCCGAACCGGGATGAAACAAATACATTTATTGCCGGTCTCCTCCAGGAAGAAGAGACCAATACCAGGGAACTATCACACTTTATTTTTAAAAAAAGTAAAGGAAACCCCTTTTTTACGATTGAGATCATTAAACAACTCATAGAAGAAAAAGCTCTTCTTTACAAGGATAGTTCCTGGAAAATAGCTTCCCCGGTTCTCGAGAGCATTGATGTTCCTTCATCTATTACCGATATCATTCTAAAAAGAATTGAACTTCTTGAGGCGCAGGAAAAAGAGATCCTCTCCTATGCTGCGGTAATTGGCAAAGAATTCGATTTGCAGCTGCTCTTTTCCCTGAGCGATTCAGGCGCTGAAGAGATTGTCGCTATTGTGGACAAGGCTATTGACCTGCAGCTCCTGGAAGCGGGACCGCTCGAAAAAAACACGATCCGTTTTTTTCATGACCGCGTAAAAGAAGTCTTTTATAATTATACGGGTGAGCTGCAAAAAAGAGAACTCCACCGGTCTATTGCCTATACAATAGAAAAAATTAACAAGGATTCCATTGGCAGTGTTGTTTTTGATCTTGCCTGGCATTTTTACGAAGCCGGTGAAAAAGAAAAATCGATTGAGTATGTATACCCCGCAGGCCTGCAATCAAAAGAAAATTTTTCCAACGAAGAGGCGGTCCGTTTTTTCACCAAAACCCTGGAACTCCTTGAAGAGACTTCTCCGGAAAAAAGAAAAAACGGACAACTCAAGATCGATTGCCGGGGAGAGCTTGCCGGGATTTACCTGAGAACCGGCAATTACGATGAAGCGATTACAATCCTTAATGAAATTCTCCCCTTGAGTACGGATGGAATTGCCAGGGCAAAAATCTTCCGGCAATTAAGTGAGATATGCTACCGCAAAGGAGAGTTGACGAATTGTGAGGAATATGCCGCCAGGGGACTTGCCCTGCTGGGGAAAAAATTACCGCGTACGAAGTTCCGGGTAATCACGTCACTTGGGAAGGAGCTGGTTCGCCACATTTTTCACCAGGTCTTTTCCGGGATAATTATCCGCCCTAAGGAGAAACCGCGCGCTGAAGAATACCGGCTTCTTATTACCTTTTACGAATCTCTGATGCGGATGTATAGTCTGTATGATTTTTCAAAACTTGCTCATTCTATTTTGCAGGGCCTTAACTACTTTGAGAGCCGCTTTGGCATTTCAGAGGAACTTGCTGTGGGCTATATCGCGTACGCGTCAATGTGTATGTCCGTTCCCTTATTTAACCGCGCCCGCAAGTTCCATGAAAAAGGGCTGGTCCTTAACCGGACGCTCAACTCCAGACCGGGGATCGCGAAAAGCTGCCATTATCTCGGTTTTTTTCACGAATGGACCGGTGATTTTGCTCTTGGTGCCGAATACCTGAATAAAAGCCTGGATCTCCACAGCAAACTGGGTGATATCAAAGAAGTCACCATGACCCTGAACGGCCTGGTTGACTGCCACTATTACCGGGGCAGCTATTCCGAGGCTCTCTCGCTTAACAAGCGCAATAGTGAGATGGCGTGCCGGGCTCGTGATGATTACGCTATTGCCACGGCAGATTCGGGGTTTGCTAAAATTTACCGGGAAAGCGGTGACCTTGAAAAAGCGAACATGCATGCCGGTAACGCGAACCGCTTGAGCCTGGAAAAAGAGATATGGTTCTGTTTTTGCCAATCATTGATTGAATCGGGATGCAACGCCCTGGAGCAGGGCTGTCCGGAAAAAGCGGTTATGTACCTGGAAGAAGCGAAAGAGCTGAATGAAAAAAATTCATTCCTCAAGCAATATACGGTGGCGGTTTATTTTAACCTTGCCAGGGCATATATAGAAGAGTATCTTTTAAAAGAGCAGGAGTTACCCGGAAAAAAACGTGCCCTGTATATAAAAAAAATAAAAGAAGCGTCTTTCCTGGCGCTTAAAAAAACTAAAAAATGGGCTGCTCACCTGGGCGGGGCCTTACGGGTTATGGGCTCCTACTACGCGCTCATTGGCAGCAATGACCGGGCAAAAAAATTCTTTCAACTCAGCATTGACCATTGCCTCAAAACAGGGAGAGAATTCGAACGGGCCAGGAGCCTGTACCAATACGGTCTCTTTCTTACCCAGGTTGGTGAACGGGAACTTTCCAAAAAAAAATTTGAAACCGCGTACCAGGTTTTTTGTGAAATTGCCGCCATGCTCTATATTGAACGGGTGGGAAAACTCCTGGGCATTAAAGAACAGGAGATTGATTCCACTTCCATTCAGCGATTACTGGACAAAGAACGGACCTCCTCTATTAACCGGCTCAGCCGCAAGATCAGCATGATCCCGGATATTGACCAGCTTCTGAACGAAGTTATTTCCGAAGCGACGCTTCTTACGGGTGCCCAGCGGGGATACCTGTTTATTATTGATCAGAAGAGCGGGGAACTCATAATTGAAGCAAAAAAAGATCTGCTTGGTCCGGGTAAGGACGAATATTCCAGTGAAATTGTTGAAAAGGTTCTGGAAACAGGAAAATATTGTATCCTGCCGAATGAAGAGAGTTCCTACATGGGCTCAGTGTTATGCATCCCCATTAAATCACGCTACCGGGTTATGGGTGCCTGTTATTTTAGTAATCCTCTTTCGAGCGGTGTTTTTACCGAACAGAACGCCGACCTGCTTCTTACGTTTCTCTCCCAGGCTGCCGAAGCTATTGAAAACGCTTTTCTTCACCGGGATTCGAAAAGCGGGAAGGAATCCCAGTTAGTGATGACTCCTGCCACTGAGGCAAAGATTAAAAAGGCCATGGCTTTTTTAAATGAAAATTATCAATCGGAAATATCCCGGGAAGGATTAGCCGCGTTTCTCGATATGCACCCCGACAACCTGGGAAGGTTTTTTAAAATATATACGGGTAAAAAGATCAAAGAATATATTAACGAACTTCGCGTAAAAGAGGCCGCCCTCAAATTAAGAGAACAGGACGACAGTATTATTAATATCGCGCTGGCCTCGGGCTTTGAAAGCCTGAGAACGTTTAACAGGGCGTTCTTAAAAATAATGAGTGTCTCTCCGAAGAAATACCGTGACGGAGAACCGTAAAGGGGGAAGGGGGCAAGCAAAAAGAGTTTCTTGAGAGTGCGGACCCGGCAGGGCCGGAAGACAGGGTTCAGGGATCGGGGTTCAGGGGTCAGTAAAAGAAAGAGGATTGGGAATAAAAAAACTGGTTGCCGGAACTCTGTCAACTGCCAACCGTCAACGGACCTTAGTTTCTTGAGAACCGTGTCCATACAACATAACAGTAAAGGAGCAATACAATGATCAAACCGGGTACAAAAATCGAAGAGCTCGACACACCCGCGCTTATAGTAGATCTTGATAAAATGGAACGGAATATCCGGACCTGGCAGGAGGCCATTGGCGCGGAAGGGGTTTCGCTGCGGCCCCATGTGAAGACGCATAAAATTCCCGAAATCGCGCTTATGCAGTTAAAAGCTGGCGCGGGCGGAATTACTGTCGCAAAAGTTTCGGAAGCCGAGGTCTTTGCCTCAGCAGGTATCCGTGATATTTTTATTGCCTATCCCGTTATTGGTAAACAAAAATGGGAAAAGGCCGCTCATCTTGCCCGGTTTAATAAAATAATTGTTGGGGTCGATAGTGAAACCGGCGCCCGGGGCTTGAGCAAAGCCGCGGCAATTGCCGGTTCTGTTATTCGCGTGCGGGTGGAAATAAACATGGGTCAGAACAGGTCGGGTGTGCTTCCGGAAAACGCGGAAGCCTTATGCCGCCTGGTGCTGTCCCTTCCCTCCCTGGAACTGGACGGTATCTTTGGATTCCGGAGCCTGTTCTTTGCTGGCGCGAATAACCGTCCCGCTGAAGAGCTGGGTCGCGAGGAAGGTGAGATTATGGCTGCCCTGGCGGAAGAACTTCGCAGCAGTGAGATCCCGGTTACATCTATCAGCATTGGCTCCACTCCCACTGCCCGGTTCGCTGCCGCGGTTCCGGGCATAACGGAAGTACGCCCCGGCACCTATATTTTCGGCGACTATATGATGGCGGAACTGGGCGCTGTTTCTTATGACGATATTGCTCTTTCCATACTCTGCACGGTTATAAGCCGTCCAGTCCCGGGCCGGGCTGCCATTGACGGCGGATCTAAAACCTTTTGCGGTGATGTGAAACCCGATACCGTGGGCTGCCGGGGTTATGCCCGGGCTGTGGGCAGGGAAACCTTTATTGAAAGCATGACTGAAGAGCACGGAGTCCTGTCTCTTGAGGAAGGGCACGACCCCGGTATTGGAGAAAAGATCGCGTTATATCCCATCCATGTATGTACCGCAATAAACCTGTGCGACAGGCTTATTGGCGTGCGGAACGGGCTTGTGGAAAAAAGCTGGTTTATCCATGCCCGGGGGAAGAACCGGTAATATCGCCATTCCGATTCACCGGGCACTCTTTTAGTATTTTATCACCCTGAACTTTCTTCTTCAGTCTTTTTGACTCTTTTTCTTTTTGCTTTTACTTTTTTTTTGGTCACGGTAACAGGGTCAACCGGTTTTTTGGACTCTCCGTTCCCCATGGGATTATAAATCGAACTTCTCATATTTATTCCAAAGCGGCCAACAAGCCGGGCAACTCCTCCCTTCATATCTTCGGCGATATAATAAAAACAGGGAATAAGAATAAGGGTGATAAAAGTCGCGAAAATGAGTCCATACCCAAACGACATAGCCAGCGGCGCGACGAAATAATTCTTGTCTCCAAAGGCATAGATCGTAGGCATAAGCCCCAGCACTGTTGTGCCTGATGTTAGAATAACCGGGCGCAGCCGTATTACGCCGCCTTCGATAAGCGCTTCCTTAAGCGTTCGTCCTTCGTCCCGTTTGTTATTAATAAACTGGACCAGCACCAGGGTGTTGCTCACGATGACCCCGGCCAGGCTGAACAAGCCCAGCACACTCATAAACGACAGCGGTTCTCCATGAAAAAAAAGCGCCAGCACTACTCCTACCAGTGAAAAGGGTATCGCAACCATTACCACCACCGGCAGCGCGAGAGAGTCAAAGAATACAGCCAGTATGATATAAATTACCAGGATCGCGAATATAAACAAAACTCCCAGCTCTCCCATACTCTTATTCGTATCCTCTTGTTCTCCTCCGTATGCTATGGAATAACCGGGATACTCATTTTCTATATTCTTAAACTTCTTTGTGAGCATTTTGTTCACTTTCATTGAAGTGATCTTACTCGTATCCACATTAGCCTGAACCTGTACAATCCGTTCATAATTGAGCCTGTTTATTTGCGAATAGCCGGGCTGCTTTTCCACCCGCGTTACCAGGCTCAGGGGAATCAGTCCTCCTTGCTGGGTGGATATCATCACATCATTAAGGCTTTTTAATCTCTTTCGAGAGCGTTCGGGAAACCGTACCCGTATATCGATATCGTCCTCTTTTTCCCGTACACTGGTTGCCACCATTCCTTCGAAAGAAGCGTGCAAAGCCATTGCCGCGTCATAGACCGAAACTTTTGTTCTGGCTGCCATAACTTCATTGATCACATAACGGTATTCCTGTTTTCCTTCTTCAAGATCTATGCTTATGTCCGACACCCCGTCAACAGTTTCCAGGTAGCCCGTATATTCTCCGGCGATTTTTTTCAAGGTCGCGAAATCTTTTCCCCGCAGCTCCACGTTTACCGGTTTCCCCACGGGCGGGCCGCTCTCTAAGATATGAAACTCGAATTTCATTTTTCTCGATATTTCTCCGCTCCCCTGAGCGCCTTCAATGCCGCTTCTCAGGGCAGCCATAATTGTATCGGCAACCCGTTCCCTGTCTTTTTCCGGTGTCAGGAATATCTGCACTGTTGCTTTATGCGTCCCCTGCCCCGGTTTGGGATCGAGGAAACCTCCGGAGGAATCTATTCCCACACTGGTATGCAGTGCCGACAGCTCTCCCTCCGGGAGTTTAAGAATGATATCATTCACTTTTTTTATTTCCCGTAAGTTGGCCTTAAGATTCGTCTCCTGGGGCATCTTTGTTACGATCAAGAGATTCTCCGATCCGCCGCCCGGTACAAAGACAAAGTCAATTACACTGGCAAGCCCCATTGATCCCACAAGCAGCATAAACAATATAAGCACAGTTATATACCGGTGTTTTAACGCCACTTCCAACAGTCCCATATACCGGCGCTGGATCTTTCCCCAGACCCCTTTTTCGAAATGCTCCGCGTCCTGCTCTGCCTCTTCAGGAGGTTTTTCAACGGTCCTGGTTCTGGAGAACATATTCAAGAACGTGGGAATTACAAAGATCGCGATAAACCATGAGGCACCCAGACAGATCATCAAGACCAGGGGTATGGCGATAATAAATTTCCCCATAAGTCCCGAAAGGAACAGGAGCGGCGCAAATGCAGCGCAGATACATAAGAGCGTTACCGTAAGAGGCCACACTATCTCGGAGACCCCTTTCTCTATGGCACGAAGCTTGTCATACCCCATTTCCAGGTAGCGGTGCGTGTTCTCTGAGACCACTATGCCAAAGTCAACTATCATCCCCAATACCATGATCATCCCAAAGAGGCTTACCACGTTCAGGGTTACTGCTGCCGATTTCATTCCCACAAAGGCAACCATAAAGGACATGGGTATACAGGTTGTTACCAGGGCTGCCATTCGGTAGCCCAATATGAGCATGAGTATTGCCACGAGCAAAATAAAACCCGTTACTGCGTTGGTGACCACTGAAGAGATATTATTTTTTGTAAACCTGCTGGTATCGTTAAAAAAGGCCAGCTCAACATTTTGTTTACTTTTGTTTTCTTTGTTTTCTATATTTTCCGGTTCCTTATTCTTTTCCCCGGGCTCTGCTTTTAACCGTGCTCCCTTGAAATTTTTGAATTCATCCCGGATCTTGTTTACCAGGCGAATTTCATCGGCGCTTCTTTTTTTCCAGATCTTAAAAATGATTGCTTCTTTTCCATTGAAGTATTCCAGCTCATCGGCTTCTTTAAAGGTATCACTTATCCTGGCTATGGCGCCCAGGCGAACTGCCACTCCCGCGTCGTTTGCCATAATAACGGTATTTCGTATCTCATGAATATTTTTATATTGTCCCTTTGTCCGAAGGATAAATTCCTTATCTCCTATGCGCAGCGCTCCCCCGGGCAGATCCAGGTTCCGCATTTTCAGTTTATTGATAACCGTATTCATCCCAATGCGGTATTTCCTCAATGCCGATGGTTTTACCTCTACCAGATACTCCCGGTCGTAATACCCTTTGTCTTCTACGTCCGCGACCCCATCAATTTTGTATATAAAGTCTTCAAGCTCATCGGCAACTTTTCGCAGCTCCTTATACGGTACCTTTTCTCCAATTCCGTATATTGCCACATCTATTACCGGGGTTTTGTCCAGTTTAATCTCTTTGGATACAGGCCGCTCTGCCTTATCGGGCAGGTTCTCAACCTGCTCTACGGCGTCTTTTATATCCTGAACCGCTGCCGCGGGATTTTTTACGTCATCTTCTATATAAACAAGAACTACGGAGGCGTTCTCTATATTATACGCTCTGACCTTGTCGATTCCATCGACCTCGCGCAGCTTCTTTTCTATGGGAATGGAAATTAGTTTTTCCATTTCATCGGGTGAGCCGCCGGGATAAATGGTTGTTACCGATACCATGTCGAAGTTTACTTCAGGAAAGGCTTCCCTGTTTATGCTCTTTAAGGTAAAATATCCTGCCAGCATTATGAGTACAACCAGGAGGCTGATGAGCAGCTTCTGGTGTATTAAAAATTTTATCAGTTTTATCATTGCTTAGTCCTTGGGTATGTATTTATCAACATCAATTTTGTAATATTCAAACAGTTCATTTTTGGATACCTGGAACATTAGCAGTTTTACGTTATACTGTACCAGGGATCCTAATTCCTGCTGCCGGGTCTCTACCAGGCCGTCCAGCGCGTTCTTCACAAAGGTTACGGATGAGCGCCCTCTCCTTAAACTGGTGAGCATCCTTCTGTAGGAAAGCTCCGCCTGTATCCTGGCTCTCCGGATATCGTTATAGAGTCCGTAATACGTTTCAATGTGTTCTATTGACTGTATTACATCATCACGGGTTAGCCGCTTGTATTTTTCCAGTTCTATCTTTGCCTGCTTTAGCTTATACCTGGCATTTCGTTCATTGATCTTTTGCTCATGGTCATTGAGCGGATAGGTCACCTTCATCCGGACTTCTATTGATGGACTGGTCATAGTCCCCATATCGCCATAGGCATCTCCTACGCCGTCACGCTGTGCCATGCTAGAGGCATTCAGTTCCGCTTTAAGCGATGGCAGCGCTCCATTTTCAGATATCTCCAGCCCCAGCCGGGAATTCTCAAGATTCAAAATCGCGTTTTGATAATCTGCCCGCTTGGTATATGCCGCTTTTATCGCGGCATTCCGGTCTATCTTCGGGAGCTTGTTGGAAAGCACGGTAATTCCCGACACCGTGACCTTTTCATCCATGTTGGTTGTTCGCAAAAAAATTCTAAGCGAATCTTTATAATTCTGCCGCGCGATCTTCTTTGAAGCCTCTGCCGCCGCTACCATGGAATTGTAAGAATTAAGCATATACCGTTCTGCCAGGCCAAGCCGCACATTCTGCGCGATAATATTCCGTACTATTCTGGTCTCCTTCAACTGGAGCGTCGCGTTCTCCAATGCCGATTTCTGCACGACCAATGTCCAGTAATCAACAATAACATTTACAACCACTCCCGAGAGCATAAACAGGATATAATCCCGCTGCATGGTTGCGGCGTTTTTCAGTATCTGCTCCTGGCGCCGTTCCGAATATCCAAACATGTTTTTTAATAACTCCTGCTGTATACTGACAAAAAGTACCGGGCGATGATAATTGGGATCCCCAAACACAATTGGTTCGGGTATTCCTATGGCCGACAGGTCTATTGGCACATATGACGTTTTCGCATATTCATGTTTGATACCGGCTGCCACCGTTGTTCCCGTTGAGAACATTTTAGCAATCGACGCTGACGCATCCACTCCCCGCGTGTCAGTGCCGCTTACGGAACTCATGTCACCGGGGAACTCCTGGTATTTCGCTCCCACATCTCCCTGCAAAAAAATAGAATACTTCTTTTGAAATTTCCGGTACAGGGAATCGGCCATGGCAACATCATACTTCCCTGCCAGGATCTCATGGTTCCGGTCCAGCGCGAATTTAATCGCCTCTCCCAGGGTAAACTCCTGTCCCGCCAGCACAACTGCCGCGTCCTCTGAAAGCTCCACTGATACTGCTGAGCCTCTGGCAGGTTTTTTATCGGCCTTTGCTTTCTTTTGAGCTCCCGCGGGAAGTACGCTCAAAAAAATTATTATCAACCATACTACAACTGTTTTATATCGGTCCATTATACGCTCCAATCTCTTGCTTTTTTCATTTCCAATACCAGGTCATCAAGTGACCGGATTAACTCTTCGGGCATTTTTTCAACAACAACGGGACTCTTTTCCGGTTTGAGCGCCTTAAAGGCGTGTTCCAGGGCAAAATCCATTAGCTTTTCTTTCATATTCTCTCCAAAAAATTTATCGTGCCATTTGGTTCCTTCAAAAAGCCGGATATCGGAATTATACCTGCTAAAGAAAAAAATCAGGTTAAAAACTTCAAGCAAAGGATTCTTTGTGGCAAACTCGCCCTGGCGTACTCCCTCTTCTATTATTTCTTCCAGGATTTCCAGCTGAGGAATATAATACTCCTGCACCAAAGACTTTAAAAACCGGTGCTCTTCCGCCATCTCCCTGGCTATAATCTTATGAGTATCCTGATCATCAGCTTCCAGGTTCATGGTTACCATCACATAGATTGCCATTTGCAGATTTTCCGATGGTGTCATGTTCCACTTTTTTTTTAGCGCGAGAAAATCCTCAACATTTGAGGGAGCAAGCAATCGTATTAAAACCTCTTTATAAAGATTATCCTTATTTTCAAAATAATAATGGATAAGCGCCTGGTTTGCCTCTGCCATCTTAGCAATGGACCCCATTCGAGCGCCTGAAAACCCTTTGGCGGCAAATTCTTTTTTTGCTGCCAGTAGAATTCGATCTTTTGTCTCCTGCTGTTCCTTTTCTGTTTTTTTCATGACTCCCTGCCGTTTTTATAAATTAATCAATCAATTTAATTAACCAGTTAGTTAAAATATATACAATTAATGCCTTTTCGTCAAGTATATGCGGTCTTTTTTTGTCAAAAAGTGCCCTTTTTTAGTATATTATTTGAAGACGACTCATTCTTTGGGGAGTTGATCGCACGTATTTATTCTGAATTTAATTTTACTTTTATCAATACATTTTTAAAGTCATCGTTGCTGCGAATTGGATCAAAGTCTCTGTCATGTTCGATCTCACGAAGACACTTGAACGCACTACGATTATTTTCTTTTTTCCAGAGACTCCGGAGTTTTCTTAAATATTTAACAGCATTTGAGCTATCCCCTACCTTTGAATAGACACAGGCAAGGCCGTAAAATTTTCTAATAATCAAATTTGTTCCGGATTACAGTATAGATATATCCTACAAAGAAAAGAAGGAAAAAAGCACTGACGACTAAAAATATAAAAAATAACAATCTCCATAATTTTTCGTATGGATCATAGTCAAATGAAATAATTGAACTCCCGATATGTTCAGGATTATATTCAATTAAGATATCACCGCCTATTGGATACTTTTTTTTAAAATTTTCAATACGATCCTTATCCGTACCATTTCTGAACTCACTTTCATAAATAAAAGGACCGTCTATTTCGCAGCTACCATAATATACGTTAGAGTGTATACTATATGAATATTTAATATCCGCAGAATAGGACAAATGATCATTGTGATGGTTAAGATTCGACAGCAAAGGAGCTTCCAATTCTACAGAATCAATTTGACCGGTTACCGGTATCCATGTTTCTGTCATTTCAAAAATGATAATATCTTTAATTGGGCTATAAAAAAATAGTGAAAAAATACCAATAAAAAAAACTACAGCCCCAAAGTAACTTATAGATTTTTTTATACATTTTTTGATTTTTATAAATTTCATGTAAAGATCCTCCTCGTTTATTATAATTGATAACAAAGGCCTGGATTTTCCTACAATCAAAGATACTGTAATGCCGTATTGAGCTTATTTATATGTATATTGTATATTGTATATGAACAAATATAATATTTAGATTTAAAAAACAAGTTTATTTTGTATTCGGGGAGAAAATATGCGAATATTAAACCTATGAAGAAATGGTCGAATAACAGGGATGATTTTCCGGACCTGGCCCGGGAACTCTTTCCTAAAGCAGAACTCCCGGATCAGGCCGGATTAATATCGCCCCATTGCCGTTGACAATGATTAAAAAACTATTTTGATCCAAAGGATCGATCAAACAGATCTCCAATTGCGCTTTTGGCATCATCTGAAAGATTTCTTGTTCCGGAGCCGCAAAAAGTTTTATGTTCAATTACCGGAGTATCTTCTCCCCATGCGTTATCGGCCCAGGTAAACCATGCTTTCCGGTCCTGATCATAAACACTCACGGGTCGATTAAAAAGCTTTGCAAGTTCTACGCCCCAACCGGTTCCGCCTTTTACTGTATTGTCTTCCTGTATCCAGCCGATAGCAAAAACCTGGAAGCCTTTATTTACCATATGAAAAATCGACTGTATTACCTTCCGGATTTGATCTACCTGGGAAAAATTTCTTTTCATTTTCATAGAGACTATCTCCATGCTTACATCACCTTCTGCCAGCTGCTCAGGACTCAACATACACATTCCATTAGCGCGTTCCATTTTATGGCCCTCAAAAGAAAAATTAACTTCGTTAACTCCATATTTTTCTGCCTGTATTCCGAATTCGGCTTCCGCGCCTTTGTGCCCGCCGCTGTACATTGTAAAATCTGATACGTTTTCCATTATTTGCTCCTATTATTTTTTATGATTTCATTTTCATTATTTTATAGTTAATTTAACGCTAGCGGTCAAAAAATACACACCCCCACTATTTGTCAATAAATTTACTGCATCCAGTATAAAATTATCGGCTTCCGGGCGCGCCCTGCGGGCCGGGCTTTCCAGGGCTCCGCTTCGCTCCGGTCCCGATGAAATGAATCGGGACTAAACCCCTCCAATCCCTCGCGCTCTTCCGTTAACGGTTCCATTCCGGATCGGATAAAAAGCAAAATAAGCCGGAGTCTTCTCCCTATACTCCGCTTCATACTCCCAAAACTTCCTCACCCTCTCCGCAAATGTCGCTCCCAACTCAATAAAATACTCATGATGCACAAGCGGCACCGGCGGGTCATAATCCGATTCCAGGTAAAACTTTATCGAACTGTATTTATAATGCCGCGGGTCTTCCACCAACCCCTCCTCTACCGGTATGTGCCCCAAATCCCAGAGCAAGGTTCGCAGATGCTCTTTTGGCTCCTCGTAAAATTCTACTATTTTGTCGCAAAATCGCTCGTTCCAGAATACCCCCGTCTCCCCTTTCTCCCGGTTAAACCGCTGCGCATATACCGATTTTATATACTGTACGATCTGCGATGAATTCGCGCATATCTTCTCATCTTTCACATCCCTGGCCTTCTTAATTTCTTCGTACTGCTCCTCCGTATACGTCCTTATTACAAACTCAAACTCATTATTCATTATCGTAAACGCTACCAACTCAAACGCGAACCGGTTCGTTGCCATCTCTATTACCTCATACATCATTGTCATCAATTCATCCGTCTTTATCAACGGAGATAACTGCCGACAGCGTGATATTATATGATGCATGTATCCCAGATCCATAAACCGCGGCTTCTTCCGCTTTAGCCTGTTATACCTGTCTTTTTCTTCCTGTGTATAACACATATGTTCCTCCCGTTAAGGCTGTTGAGTTTTTTTTGATTTATTAAATAGCCCCTACTATTAATACGATTGGGGAGGTCAAACCAGTAAATTTTTTTTGCTTTTTTTTCAAAAATTCGAAAAAAAGTTCAAATTACCGGCTTTTTTGTTGTTTTGTGCATAAATTTTGTGTTGATGCTGATCCCGGTGGCGTCTGAAAAGTGTCAGAGCATCTGCGGCTTTTTAGGGCGGGAAGCCCGTTCCCGGGTGCAAAAAGTGTCAGAGCACTGATGTCTTTTCCGGGTGGGGGCTCGTTTCCGGGTGCAAAAAGTGTCAGAGCACTGACGTCTTTTCCGGGCAGGAGCCCGTTTCCGGGCGCAAGAAGTGTCAGAGCACTAACATCTTTCCCGGGCAGGAGCCCGTTCCGGGTACAAGAAGTGTCAGAGCACCAACATCTTTCCAGAGCAACAGCCCATTCCCGGGTACAAAAAAAGTGTCAGAGCACCAACGTCTTTCCCGGGCAGGAGCCCGTTCCGGAACAAGAAGTGTCAGAGCACCAACATCTTCCCAGAGCAACAGCCCATTCCCGGGTACAAAAAAAGTGTCAGAGCACCAACGTCTTTCCCGGGCAGGAGCCCATTCCCGGGTACAAGAAGTGTCAGAGCACCAACATCTTCCCAGAGCAACAGCCCATTCCCGGGTACAAAAAAAGTGTCAGAGCACCAACGTCTTTCCCGGGCAGGAGCC